>CAZZWP010000017.1:30276-40765 GCA_964657965.1 uncultured Rudaea sp.
GTCGGGTCCGGCACCAAAAAGGCAGGCGAAATTCGAGCCGCGCGCGCCGTTCGCTCCGAGCGCGAGATCGTTCGCAAAGTCGATACGGTCAAACAGTCCAAACGCGAACCGATCAAGATCGAGCCGACATTCAATGCGGTTGAGAAAAGCGAGCGCGCCGAACGCGAGCAGCAGATTCCCCTGTTCTCCGGCATCGCCAATTCCGATCTTCCGCCGCTCTCGTTGCTCGATGAGCCGAAGCAGCAAGTCAAAGGGTACTCCGAAGAAACGCTTGAAGCGTTGTCGCGTCAGGTCGAACTCAAGCTCAAAGATTTTCGAATCGACGCGCAGGTTGTCAGCGCGCACCCTGGTCCCGTTATTACGCGTTTCGAGTTGCAGCCGGCGCCCGGCATCAAAGGCAGTCAGATCAGCAATCTCGACAAGGATATTGCACGCGGGCTGTCGGTGATCAGCGTGCGCGTCGTCGATGTGATTCCGGGCAAATCGGTGATCGGTCTGGAGATTCCGAATTCGAGTCGCGAAATCGTGTATCTATCCGAAATTCTGCGTTCGGAAAAATACGACAGTGTGAAATCGCCGCTGGCATTGGCGCTCGGAAAAGATATCGGTGGACGTCCCGTTGTCGTCGATCTGGGCAAGATGCCGCATCTTCTTGTCGCGGGCACGACCGGTTCCGGCAAATCCGTCGCCTTGAATGCAATGGTGTTGAGCCTGTTGTACAAGGCCACTGCGCGCGACGTGCGCATGATCATGATCGATCCGAAGATGCTGGAGCTTTCGGTGTACGAAGGCATTCCGCATCTGCTTACGCCCGTCGTGACGGACATGAAGGAAGCTGCCAACGCGCTACGCTGGTGCGTGGCCGAAATGGAGCGGCGCTACAAATTGATGGCCGCCGTCGGCGTACGCAATCTCGCCGGCTTCAACAAAAAAGTGAAAGACGCCGAGGAAGCGGGGCGTCCGATTCCCGATCCGTTGTTCAAGCGGCCGGAGAACACGACGGAACCGATCGTCGTTCCGACACTCGATCCGCTGCCGTACATCGTCGTCATCATCGATGAATTTGCCGACATGATGATGATCGTCGGCAAGAAAGTCGAAGAGCTCATCGCGCGTCTCGCGCAAAAAGCGCGCGCGGCTGGCGTACATCTGATTCTCGCGACGCAGCGTCCTTCGGTCGATGTCATCACCGGATTGATCAAAGCAAACATCCCGACACGCATCGCGTTCCAGGTATCGAGCAAGATCGATTCGCGCACGATTCTCGATCAGTCCGGCGCGGAAACCTTGCTCGGTCACGGCGACATGTTGTATTTGCCTCCGGGAACCGCAACACCCGAGCGCGTGCACGGCGCATTCGTCGGCGACGACGAAGTGCACAAAGTCGTGGCGCATTTGCGCAATCAAGGCAAGCCGGAATATATCGAGGATGTGCTCGGCGATATTCAGTCGCTCGGCGACGGGCGCGTGATCGGCGAATCCGGACTTCCCGAAGACAGCGAAATTCCCGAAGGCGATTACGACGAACTTTACGATCAGGCCGTTCGCATCGTCACCGAATCGCGTCGCGCGTCGATTTCCGGCGTGCAGCGCAGGCTGAAAATCGGCTACAACCGCGCCGCGAGAATTATCGAACTGATGGAACAACAAGGTATCGTCAGCGCGCAGCAACACAATGGTAATCGCGAAGTCATTGCGCCGCCGCCGCCCGAGCTTTGACGACACCACGGCGGTTTAGCCGCTCAGCCGGCGTTTTTCTGCGATCATGCAGACTGCTCAGTCATTCGCCGACGGATCGCTCATGTCTAAGCATTTTTCAGCCGCGTTATTTCTGCTGGTCACAACCCATGTCGTTGCCGCGGACGTCGCGCGATCCAGACTCGACGCGTTCGCCAATGGTGTCACATCCATCTCGGCGAATTTCGAGCAACAAGTGTTCGGACCCAACCAGTCGAAAGGCAAAGCCAGCCAAGGAACGCTTGCGCTGAAAGCGCCGCGACAATTTCGCTGGGATACGACGTCGCCGTTCAAACAACTCATCGTCGCCGACGGCGAGAAAGTCTGGATCTATGACGAAGACCTCGAGCAAGTCACGATACGCGCGCAGGGAACCGAGGAAGCGCACAGTCCGCTGACCGTACTGACGGATTTGTCGCAGCTGGACCGCGGCTTCACGGCGACGGAGCAGGGCGAGCGTGACGGGTTGACGTGGCTTCGTCTGAAATCGAAAGACAAAGAACCGCAATTCGATTATTGCGATCTCGGTTTCGACGCGAGCGGTCTATCGCGCATGCGTTTCGCCGACACGCTGGGCGATACCACCGAAATCCGCTTTTCAGACTGGCAGCGCAATCCGAAATTGAAGCCCGATACGTTCACGTTCACGCCACCGAAAGGCGTCGACGTCATCGGCGATCCCACGCCGGCGGCTCAAGCATTTCCGATCAAGAACTGAGCCTGCGCTTGACGCGCCGCGTATGATCCGCTGATGGCACGCCGCAAACCCGCCAACGCGACACCGCAACTGTTCGCCGAATCCGATGTCTTGAAACCGCTCGCCGAGCGGATGCGGCCGCGGACGATCGACGAGATCGTCGGACAACAGCGTCTGCTCGGGCCCGCCGCGCCGTTACGGCGCGCTATCGAAGCGGGAAACGTCTATTCGATGGTGCTGTGGGGTCCGCCGGGCTGCGGCAAGACGACGCTGGCGCTGTTGCTCGCCAAATATGCGAACGCGGAATTCCGCGCCATCTCTGCTGTCCTGTCGGGCATCGCCGATGTGCGCGAAGCGCTCGCCGAAGCGCAACTGCGATTCGATCAAGGCGTGCGCAGCGTTCTCTTTGTCGATGAAGTTCATCGCTTCAACAAATCGCAGCAAGACGCCTTTCTTCCGCACATCGAAAAAGGCGTGATCATCTTCGTCGGTGCGACGACGGAGAATCCGTCGTTCGAATTGAACTCCGCGCTGCTTTCGCGTTGTCGCGTGCACGTGATGGATGCCGTATCCGTCGACGCTATCATCGATGCGCTCCGCCGCGCGCTCACTGACGTCGAACGAGGCCTTGGCGATCGCAAACTGCAGATCGCCGATGGCTCGCTTCGACTCATCGCGCAAGCCGCCGATGGTGACGTCCGACGCGCGCTTACCTTGCTGGAAATCGCCGCCGACGTTTCGGTTGGCGGCGTGATCGACGACTCGACGCTGACGCAGGTATTGGCCGATCGCACGCGTCGCTTCGATAAAGGCGGCGAGCAGTTCTACGATCAGATTTCCGCGCTACACAAATCCGTGCGTTCGTCAGACGCCGATGCGGCGCTGTATTGGTGCACGCGCATGATCGACGGCGGCGTCGATCCGGCTTATCTGGCGCGCCGCTTGACGCGAATGGCCATCGAAGATGTGGGACTGGCCGATCCGCGCGCCATCCAGTTCGCGTTGGAAGCGTGGGACACGTTCGATCGGCTGGGTTCGCCCGAGGGCGAATTGGCGCTGGCCGAAGTCGCGATTTATCTGGCCATTTCGGCCAAGAGTAATGCGGCTTACATGGCGTTCGGCGAAGTGCGGGCTGTCATCGCCGAAACGGGAACGCTCGATGTGCCGATGCATCTGCGCAACGCGCCGACGAAATTGATGAAAGGCCTCGGTTATGGCGCGGGCTATCAATACGACCACAGTGTCGAAGGCGGCGTCGCGCTCGATCAGCAACTGTTGCCGGACAAACTGCTGGGCCGGGAGTTCTACCAGCCGACCGATCGCGGCATGGAAGCGAAAATTGCGGAAAAGTTGCAAAGTATACGAAGCGCGCGTCTGCACGCGTTGAAAGCCAAACGTGAGCCGGATCCCGATTGAACGTCGCCCATTTGCGCCATCAAGCCCCGAGCCGCGATAATTCGCATTCTTACCGACAGTTTCAGGATTTCTCATGCTCGATCCCGCCTTGCTGCGTGGCCAGTTGGACAGCGTCGCCGCGCAACTCAAGACGCGCGGCTATGCGCTGGACAAGACCGCGATTGAACACATCGAAGCGCGGCGCAAAACTGCGCAGATAGAAACGCAGGAGTTGCAGAATTCACGCAACTCGCGATCCAAGGCGATCGGCCTGGCGAAAGGCAAGGGTGAAGACGTCGCGGCGCTGATGGCCGAAGTCGCGGGGATCGGCGATAAGCTGAAAGCGAATGAGCAGGAACTCGCGCAAATCCAGGCGTCGATCGCGAGCGTCGCGCTGGAAATGCCCAATCTTCCCGATCCGTCGGTTCCTGTGGGCGCCGACGAATCGCAAAATGTCGAACAACATCGGTGGGGCACTCCGCGAAAATTTGAATTCGCGGTCAAAGATCACGTCGAACTCGGTTCGCGAAACGGATGGCTAGACGGCGAAACGGCTGCGAAACTATCCGGTTCGCGATTCACGGTTCTGCGCGGACAGCTCGCGCGACTGCATCGCTCGCTCGCTCAATTCATGCTGGATCTGCATACGCGCGAGCATGGTTATCTCGAATGCAATGTGCCGCTGTTGGTGATGGCCGAAGCGATGCAAGGGACCGGTCAGCTTCCGAAATTCGAAGACGATCTTTTCGCCACCGCCGGCGAGACACGTCGATATCTGATACCGACGGCCGAGGTTTCGCTAACCAACATCGTCGCCAACGAAATCGTTCCGACCGAAAAATTGCCGCTGCGTATGACCGCTCACACGCCATGCTTTCGTGCCGAGGCGGGCAGCTATGGCAAAGATGTGCGCGGCATGATCCGTCAGCATCAATTCGAAAAAGTCGAAATGGTGACGATCAGCAAACCTGCGGAAAGTGCCGTCGAACACGAGCGTATGACGCGCTGTGCGGAGGTTGTTCTCGAACAACTCGAATTACCGTATCGGCGTGTGTTGCTTTGTACCGGCGACATGGGATTTTCCGCCGCAAAAACGTACGACCTTGAAGTTTGGCTGCCGTCGCAGAACACGTATCGCGAGATTTCATCGTGCTCGAACTGCACGGATTTCCAAGCTCGCCGCATGCAAGCGCGCTGGAAAAATCCTGAAACGGGCAAGAATGAACTCGTACACACGCTCAATGGGTCCGGCGTTGCCGTCGGCCGCGCATTGATTGCCGTGATGGAAAATTATCAGAATGCCGATGGCACGATTACGATTCCAACTGCGCTTCGTTCATATATGAGCGAAAAAGAAACCATCGACTGACACCCAAAAAAAGCGCGGCGATGATTGAGTTATAATTGAATCCCTCGGCTGTGCAATGCGCCGAGGTAAAGTATAGAAATACACAACGGAAGCGTGGCCGAGCGGTTGAAGGCACCGGTCTTGAAAACCGGCAGAGGTGTGAGCCTCTCGTGAGTTCGAATCTCACCGCTTCCGCCAGAATCAATAAGTTACTCGTGAGTGTCCTCGGCGCTTGGTTCTAGATTTGTCAGTCATCGGCATTCAACAGCCTGGTGATACCAGCCCATTCGCACGTTGTCCCTTTTTTTAGATTCTTGCGGCAATCGATAACCCTCTGGTGGACGATCACGATTTCGCGTTTTTCGCTACGTGATCGCGTAGGTTTTGTTCTTGCTCGCGTAACTCGGGCGTCAACGCGGCACCAAAATCCTCGGCTTCGAAAATACGGCGAATTTCGATTTCCGATTCACCATGCTCGACGGGATTAGGGCAGCGCTTCACCCATTCGGTGGCTTCGTCTAGCGATTTGCATTGCCATAGCCAGAAGCCTGCGACGAGTTCTTTTGTTTCAGCAAATGGCCCATCGACGACGGTTCGCTTATCGCCATGAAACTTTACGCGAGCGCCTTTTGAGCTGGGTTGCAATCCTTCGCCCGCGAGCATGACGCCTGCTTTGACGAGTTCTTCGTTGAATTTACCCATGTCGGTTAGCAATTTTTCGCTCGGCATGATGCCCGCCTCGCTGTCCCGTGTTGCTTTGACCATCACCATGAATCGCATTGTCGGTTTCCTTGTGTAGAGGTTGAATTATCGGATTGCATTCCAGGGGCGTCTCAGATTGATCGAATCCGACATGATAAAAATATTTTCGGGGCAAGGTCGAACGAGGCTTTCCTGGGCGTTGCATCGGAAACGGCTGTGGTAAAGGCGTTATCGCCACTCAGTGTGGCGTTAAATCCTAACCCCGAATTTCGCGGCTATGACGATCGTCAGCGCGTACAGGGCGAATGTCAGCGCGCAACCGGCGAGCAGTGCCCACCAGAATCCCACGCCGTTTCGGAGCATATACGGAAATACCAAAAACATAGGCAACGAAGGAATCACATACCAGAAGGTGGCCTCGGCGTGATCGGCGATGCGCGCGGTATCACCCGTGTCACGCCAAAGCCAGACAATCGCGAGTAGCGAGACCAGTGGCAGCGACGCGACCAATGCGCCGAACGCCGGGCTTCGCTTGGCGATCTCCGACACCGCCATAATGATGATTCCCGACAAGAGAGATTTCAGCACTAAATACAGCATGGCATTCCTCGTTCGTCGTCGACCGCGACGCGTTAGGCTGACGCAATCATGACAGACGTGCCCCTACCTGTAATAACACCCGTGACGCTAAGCCAGGCCGCGCGCGTCTGGGCAAAAATCGGTTGGCTCAGTTTCGGTGGACCCGCCGGTCAGATCGCCTTGATGCATCGCGAGCTGGTCGAGCAACGGCGCTGGATTAGCAACGAACGGTTTTTGCACGCCTTGAGCTATTGCATGTTGCTGCCGGGTCCGGAGGCGCAGCAACTGGCGATCTATATCGGGTGGTTGATGCACCGAACGCGCGGCGGGGTGATTGCCGGTGTGTTGTTCGTTATTCCCGGGATGCTCGTCATCGGTGCGCTGAGTTTTCTATACGCGACATTCCAGCATGTTCCGCTGCTGACCGCTGTTTTCTTCGGTTTGAAAGCGGCAGTGCTGGCCGTGGTGATCGATGCCATTGTGCGGCTGCGTCGACGCGCGCTGACGAATGCAATGATGCTTAGCATCGCTGGTGCGGCATTTGTCAGCATTTATTTTTTTGCGGTGCCATTTCCATTTGTCGTGTGCGGAGCTGCACTTGTCGGCGTGATCGGCCACCGAATCACGCCACACTATTTTCCCGAGCCTCCGACAACTACGGTATTGGCGCAAAGTGGTTATCTCGTCGATCGGCAAATGTCCGACGATGCGCCGCGCGGCGTGCATTCGCCACAACGTGCGCTGCTCGTTTTTTTCGTCTGTTTCACGTTGTGGATCGCGCCGATCGCAGTCATCGCCGCGATATTTGGGGGCCACAGTATCTTTGCAGAGCAAGGCATTTTTTTTGGGGAAGCCGCAGTCGTTACATTCGGTGGGGCGTACGCGGTGTTGGCTTACGTCGCGCAAAAAGCGGTAGAAACCTATGCGTGGCTAACGCCCGGCGAAATGCTCGATGGACTCGCGCTGGCAGAGACGACCCCCGGTCCACTGATCATGGTCGTGCAGTACGTTGCGTTTGTCGCCGCGTTCCGTCATCCCGATGGCTTGTCGCCGGTCGCCGCAGGCGTACTGGCCTCGTTGCTGACAACCTGGGTGACGTTCGTGCCGTGTTTTTTATGGATTTTTCTGGGCGCGCCTTACGTCGAAGCGCTGCGCAACAATAGAACGATTCACGGAGTGTTGTCATCGATCACGGCGGCCATTGTCGGCGTCATTCTGAACCTTGCTGTTTGGTTCGCCGTGCAAACGATCTTTCAAACCACGACGCAGGCAGTGGGCCCGCTACGGGTTGACGTTCCCGTTTGGTCGACTATTGATGGTGCGGCGCTTCTCTTAAGCGTTGGCGCTTTGATCGCGATGCTTCGGTTCAAACTCGGGGTCGTGTGGACATTGCTCGGTGCCGCCGTGCTCGGCGCCGTGTGGGTGCTTTTTATTTCGCCGCACATTTAGTGCGGTTTCTGACATCCGCGGGGACGCCGTTTGCTCGCTAACCGTTCGCTGCGTCCACGTCGCGGGGACTGGTCACGTCACGGATGAGCCGCATTTACATCGCGTTGAGCCGAGTTTCGAAAAGCGGCCTGACCTACGAGAAACGAAATTTTCCCGTTCGACTCTAACCGCGCCTCGTCGATCAATGCCGTGTTCTGCAATCCATGCGGCGCATCGCGATCGCAAAGTCTTCGGGTGCCCAACACGGATTTATCATCGCCTAAATGCCAGTGCGCATCGTGCCCGACGCTCGCCGGCTGACCTGACGCTCGCCCGTCTTCTGGATAGACTACGGTACTGGTGAACAGTATCGGCTCGCGCTCGCGCGTCGGTTGAGTCGTCCAGGGGATTCCAATTTCATCGGCAGCCGATAGATCGAAATCACTGCGCCCAGGCAGGCTGTTACTCGCGTTGGGTGTCACGCCATTTTTGCCCGGCTTCTATGGCGCGCTATTGTTCGGTCAACCTTGGGCGCTTCCGATCGGCGTAGTGGTGGCTTATCCGAGCGCGATTTTGCTGGGCGTTCCGCTGTTGATGATCATGCGGAAAAATAACTATCTGCAATGGTGGCACTTCATGCTCGCGGGCGCGCTATGCGCGGTGCCCGCACTCATCGCCTACGCGTGGCGAGGGGAGGCTCCGCATCTTCAACCGTTCAGTGCGTTGGGTGCATTCGTCGTGCTTGCGTGGGGCGCGTTTTCGGGCGCCTGCTTTTGGCTAATCGGAGTGGCCGGCGATGCGCCCCTGCGATTCAGAGACATCTTCGACGTGGGACCCCCAGGACCACCACGCTAGTAGAAGTGATCAATGCCCGCCGAATAGTCTGAACACGACGAACAGCCCGGCGGCAAACAGCGTGGCGCCGAGAAAAACGCAAACCGGCAGCGTTAGGACCCACGCAAGCAGAATATTGCGAACGGTATCTTTTTGCAGACCGGATCGATTCGCTGCCATCGTGCCTGCGATGCCGGACGAAAGAATATGCGTCGTGCTTACCGGCAAACCGACGTAGTCGGCGCCACTGATCGTGATCATCGTGACGAGTTCGGCCGCCGCACCTTGCGCATAGGTGAGATGCGCTTTGCCGATCTTTTCGCCGACGGTGACGACGATGCGCTTCCAGCCGATCATCGTGCCGAGACCCAACGCGATAGCGACGGCTGCTTTCACCCAGATCGGAATAAACGTCGTAGCACTCTTGAGTCCGTCTTTATAAGCGCCGAGCGTCTTCTTGTCGTCGGCATTGGTGAATGTCGGACCCTTCAGCAATTTGCTCAGCGATTCGGAAACGAGATAGATATCGCTGCGCAGCGGACCACGGTCGGCAGACGGAATATCTTTCAGCGTCGGCGCCCTGGAAACGACGGCGTCGATGGCGTGTACCTTCGCCGTGAGTGCCGGCATCGTTTCAGCATCGGGCTCGCCGCTGCGCAAATATGCCGACAGGACATCCTGTAGATGTTTGGGATCGGCATTCGACGCGGCGGGCGCCTGGCGATCGAGAATGGTCACGGCATTGTGAGAGTCGGCGACGAGCTTGCTCATCATGGCCGGATCGCCGGCAAGGTTCAGCGCGAAAACGGTCGGCACGATACCGATCAGGATGAGCATGATGAGACCCATGCCTTTTTGACCGTCGTTCGATCCGTGCGCGAAACTCACGCCCGTGCAGGTGAGAATGAGAAGGCCGCGAATCCACGGCGGCGGTGGCGTCTTGCCTTCTGGCGAATTGTAGAGCTGCGGATTTTTTATCAACGCCTTGGCGAGCAAAAGCAGCAGCGCGGCGCAAACAAAACCGATGACCGGAGAAACGAGAAGGGCGGTCGCCGTATCCTGCACTTTGCCCCAGTTTATGCCTTCGCCGAATTTTGCGGTGTTCGACAAATAAGAATTCATGAGGCCGACGCCGACGATCGAGCCGATCAGCGTATGCGAGCTCGACGCGGGCAACCCGAAATACCACGTGCCGACGTTCCAGATAATCGCCGACAAAAGCAGCGCGAATACCATCGCGAATCCCGCGCCGGAGCCGATGTTGACGATCAGTTCGACAGGCAGCAGTGCGATGATGCCGAAAGCCACGGCACCGGTCGACGTGAGCACGCCGATGAAATTCCACGTGCCGGACCAGACGACGGCGTACGCAGGCTTCAAGGAGTTGGTGTAGATGACGGTGGCAACCGCGTTGGCCGTATCGTGAAATCCGTTGACGAATTCGAACGCAAGCGCAAGGAACAAGGCGCCGCAAAGCAGTAATAACGTCAAGCTACTGAGTGAGCCATCGAACAGAAAGTCCATCGCGATCCCCCTGGTAAGCGCTCTAGGCTAGGCAGGCGATGTGACGTTTGAATGACAGCGTTGCATCCACGCGCCGTGATCGCGAGGATGCCTAACGCGATGAAGTCGCGGTACTGTCACGATCAAACACGCGACAGCTGCACCCTGCGCAACGCGGGCGGGCTAGCGGCTGTAAGTTCATGAGAAGGCACCCGCGAGCGTTGTCAGGTTGACACTTCGTCTCCATTATGGAAGCAGATCCGAGC
>CAZZWP010000017.1:40775-41368 GCA_964657965.1 uncultured Rudaea sp.
GGTTTGAAGTTTCGATAAAGCGTTTTTTAGAACTTGACGGTCACGCTGGCGCGGTAGAAACGACCGGCCAAGTCATACGTGCTGACGTCGGTATTGGCGTTGAGCACGTTGTTCAAGTACAGCAGCGGCGGCTGTTTGTCGAAGATGTTGTCGACACCCACCTGGACGAACGTATTGATCGGCTCGATGTTGTAGCCGAGCGATGCGTTCTGGTACGTCACTGCGCCGTAATGCTGCACGGCGAAGCCGTTATCTTGGCCTACATAATTATCACAGGCTCCTAATCCATCCGGCGTATCGCCTTCGGCAGCGGACGGGCCCAAGCACTGGTTGGCGTAACCGACCGTGATGCGGCCGATGTAGCGCGTGGTCCAGTTCGCGTTCCAGGGACCGAGATTCCAATCCAGCGTCGCCAATCCGCGCACGCGCGCGAAGTTGCCGAACGTCTTGTCGAAGTGACCGGCCAAATGCTGGATGAAACCACCCTGATCGATGTCGTACTTCTGGATGTACGTCCCATCGACGCCGACACGGAAGTTACCCCACGACGTGGTCGGCAGACGGTAGTGCGCACCGACGTCCAGACCTTGGTC
>CAZZWP010000018.1:0-38765 GCA_964657965.1 uncultured Rudaea sp.
ATGCTCACGCAAACGATCGACGACGACGACTTTCGAATCCTGATCGTCAAAAACGGCGGGCGGCGGTGCTTCTGCTAATACCATCGAAGCACCGCGCGCCAACGCCGACGGGGCAAACGTAATTCCGTGCGATGTCGCGCCGCGCAGCGCGACGAAGACATCGCCGGATTTGATCTGTCGAGAATCGAGCGCGAGACCGTTGACTATGACGTCGCGAGCGGGATCGACCGTTGAGATTTCTGCGAGAAGATCGGACAGGCGCATGCTCACGGCACTTCCTCTGCGGCATCGTCGCTCGACACGGCAGCCGGAATCGGCGCCACCGGCGCGGCGGGACCGCCCGCGTACCAGCGCTGGACGTTGTCGGGCGGCACGTCGAGAATGCGCAACGCACCGTCCATCACTTTCGCGAATACCGGCGCCGACACATCGCCGCCGTAATAGACGCCTTGCGCGTCGTGAATCACGACGACGCCGACCATCCGCGGCGCACTCGCCGGGACGAAGCCGACGAAGGTGGAGACATATTTGTTTTGATAAGTTCCTGCATGCGCCATGCGCGCGGTGCCGGTCTTCCCGCCGACCAGATAATTGGCGACGACCGCCTGCGGATACGCGGTGCCGCCGGGCTGCACTACCGTCTCCAACATTTTCACGACGGTGTGCGCAATTTCTGGATCGATTATGGCGTTATCGGGATTTCGTGCGCCCTTCACGAACGTCGGCGCGCGCAAGCGTCCGTCGTTGGCGAGCGCGGCGTATGCTTGCGCGAGTTGCAAGGGCGTGACGTTGAGGCCGTAGCCGTACGAAATCGTCGCTTTTTCGACCGGTCCCCACGCCGTTACGATCGGCAAGAGGCCGGACGATTCGCCTGGAAATCCGCTGCCCGTCGATTCGCCGAAACCGAATCGCTTGAACATGTCGTACAGACTGTCGCGCGACAACGTTTCGGCAATTTTCGCGGCGCCGATGTTGCTCGATTTCGTGATGACGCCGGTCAGATCGAGCACGCCATGATTGTGGACGTCGTGAATGGTCCATGTGCCGATCTGGTACGAACCCGGATTCGTATCGACGTGCGACTTCAGATTCCATTTGCCGCTTTCCAGCGCGGTGGCCATCGTGAACGCTTTGGCCGTCGAGCCGGGTTCGACGACGTCGGTCATCGCGCGATTGCGGCGATACGAAATATCGTTGTTGCTGTGCGCGTTCGGATTGAACGACGGCTGATTCACCATCGCCAGCACTTCGCCGGTCTGCACATCGAGCACGACCATCGAACCCGACATCGCGTGATGTTCGATGATCGCCGACTTCAATTCGCGATACGCCATGTACTGAATGCGGCGGTCGATGGAAAGCGTCAAATCCCTGCCCGGTTTCGGCTCGCGCAGCAGTTCGACGTCTTCAACGGTATGACCTTTGTTGTCGCGGATCACATGTTCGGCGCCGGGTGTGCCGGCGAGCCAATCGTCGAACGCGAGCTCCAGCCCTTCCGAACCGCGATCGTCGACGTTGGTGACGCCGATCACGTGCGCGAGCACTTCGCCGCTCGGGTAATAGCGTTTGTATTCGCGCTGCGCGGAGACACCGGCGATGCCGAGTTTCGTGATGACGTCGGCGTCGTCAGGATTGAGCTGGCGCTTGAGGTAGACGAATTCCTTGTCCTGATGTTGTTCGAGCTTCTGCTGAAGCGCGGACGCATCAATGCCGAGCGCGGCGGCGAGTGCGGGCAACCGATCCGGCTGATCAAGCAGTTGCTGCGGATTGGCCCAGATGGATTCGACCGGCGTGGAGACGGCGAGCGGTTCGCCGTTGCGATCGAAGATGGTGCCGCGCGAAACGGGAATCGGCATCTCGCGCAGGAAACGCGCGTCGCCTTGTTCCTGATAAAAATCCTTACGCACGACTTGCAGATCGACCGCGCGCACGATGAGCGCGGTGGAACCGAGCGCCAAAATCATCATCACCACATACAAACGCACGCGCGTATTGGTCGGGCGCGGTTTCGCGCGCACCGGCACCGGCGCATTTTTCTTCGGCTGCGCGCGCATGATGCTCATGGCTTGATCAGCACCGTGTCGGCGGGCGCCGGATTGATCATGCCGAGTTGCCCGCGCGCTACTTGTTCGATGCGATTGGGTTCGGCCCACGTCGCCTGTTCGAGTTCGAGGCGGCCGAATTCGGTGTTGAGTTCATCGCGTTCGTTGTCGAGTCGCACTAGCTCGCCGAACAGCAAACGGCTTTGCTGGCGCGCATAGACGACACCGATCGCACTCGCGATCACCGCGATGAGCAGTAACAACACGATGACCGCGCCGACGCGCCTCACGCGTTGCGCTCCGCGACACGCAACACCGCGCTGCGCGCGCGCGGATTGCGCGCGAGTTCCGCATCGCCGGCGAATTGCGCAGGGCCGATCAGCTTCAACGGCAGTTCGACATCGGGTGGCGGCGGCAGACCGCGACGCGTTGGCGGCATCGACGACTTGTCTCGCATGAACTGTTTGACGGCGCGATCTTCCAGCGAATGAAAACTGATCACGACTAAACGCCCGCCCGGCCGAAGCCGGGCAAGCGCGCCCTGGAGACCGCGATCGAGTGCATCGAGCTCGTTGTTGACGGCGATGCGCAACCCTTGAAACGTTCGAGTAGCCGGATGTTTCCCGGATGGCGGACGACCGACGACACGCGCAACGAGTCCCGCCAAATCACCGGTGCGTGCGACGGGGTCGGTGGCACGGCGCTCGACGATGGTGCGCGCGATTCGCCTGCTCATGCGTTCTTCGCCGAACTTCCACAACACGTCCGTAATCTCCGCTTCGCTGGCTCTCGCCAAAAACTCCGCCGCGCTTTCGCCGCTGGTCGGATCCATGCGCATGTCCAGCGGCGCGTCGGCGCGAAAACTGAAACCACGCTCCGCGTCGTCCAACTGCGGCGACGACACACCGAGATCCAGCAACACGCCATCGAGTCCCGACTGCGTCGCCGGCCACTCGGCGAGATCGGCGAAATCCCCGTGACGAATCGCCACGCGCGCATCGCTGCCGAACTCCTTTCGTGCTGCCGCCACCGCTTCCGGATCGCGATCCATCAGCAACAACCGCCCCTCGTTTCCCAGCTTCGCCAACACCGCGCGCGCATGCCCGCCGCGCCCGAACGTGCCGTCGAAATACGTTCCGTTTTCGCGGATGCGCAATCCGTCGAGCACTTCGTCCAACATCACTGCGATGTGCGCTTCAGGGGTCATGGCCGATTCCCGGTGGGCGCACGCCGCCGTCACAATTTCAAATCCAGCATCTCGCTGCTCAAATCCTCTTCGCCGATCGACTGGCGAATCTTGTTCAGGTGCGCCTGCTCGCTCCACAGTTCGAACTTGCGATCCATGCCGAGCAGAATTGCTTTCTTCTCGATGCCTGCCGCGCCGCGTTGACTGGCCGGAACGAGCACGCGCGCATTGCCGTCCGGCTCGACGATCGCCGCTGCACCGACCAGCTTCAGTTGCAGATCGCGATGCACGCGCTTCACGCTCGACAACGCGTTTACCTGATCGCGCACCGCTTCCCACTCCATGTGCGGGAACAGCCATAGGCAACCGGACTCGAACGGGTTGTACGTGAACACCAGACGATTGCCGCACGACTTCGCGATCAGCTCGCGGTAGGCCGTGGGCAGGGCTAGACGCCCCTTGTCATCCAGGGTGATGGCGGATTCGCCTTGAAACATAAAATCCCACTAATTCCCACGAATTCCCACTTGCTGCGAACAGTAGTCCGCGCGAAAACCGCTGTCAAGGGAAAACTGCTTGCAGATCAAGGAGAAAGGAGCGTTTTCGTTAAGATTTCGAGTGCGTTCTGAGGAGTCCCGAGAAGGCGTTTGAATTTGCTGGATTTTTCAGTCTCAAGATTTGAGACGGAGGCATGGATGCGTTTGCTGCAGCGCAACAATCATTTGAACGCGATTTCAGGTTACACATGTATATAAATGCAATAAATATACATTTAAACTTATCAGCATCAATGCAATTGCGCACGCCGCACACGTGCCTGAAACATAGATCGCAAAAGGAAAAAAAGAGTCGGCCGGTAAGCCGGGTTCTGTCGTTGGACAGTCATTCCTCTAGGCCGTACGTCGCCGCACGGCTCAAGCAACCTACCCGGGAGCGACGCGGGCCACGCCATGCTCCCCTATGCGGTCTTGCTCCAGGTGGGGTTTGCCATGCCACGCGGCGTTGTCCCCGCGCGCGGTGCGCTCTTACCGCACCGTTTCACCATCACCACGCACGTCTTGCGACGCCGTTCGGCTGTCTGTTCTCTGTTGCACTTTCCGTCGGCTCACGCCGCCCAGGCGTTACCTGGCACCTTGCCCTGCGGAGCCCGGACTTTCCTCGCCCTCATCCCGTTGCCGGGATGAAGCCGCGACTGTCTGGCCGACTCCGCGCTCATTGTATCGCGTAAGCAGTTGCGGCGGCGGTTATCACGCTGACGATCCGATGTCCGCGTTTTGTCCGTTTCGTGTCCGATAGCGATTTGGTTTTACGACATAACCTATCGGCATTCGAATGGATCTGGGAATGCCGCGATGAATGTTTTTGATGCACGAGCGTTTGCGACGCTGACAGTTGTGGCGCTAACGACGAATACTTTTTACGCTGAGGCTCAGACGATCCAAGAATTTCCGCTACCTGCCGATAGCACGCCCACACAAATCGTCGCAGGACCCGACGGAAATTATTGGTTCACAGAAGGGACGGCAAATCGCATCGGCATAATCTCGCCGGATGGGCGATCGCTCATCGAGAGGCCCCTGCCGACGCCAGGCGCAAGCCCGCAAGGTATTACCCTCGGACCGGATGGCAGTCTATGGTTTGTCGAATCGGGCGCAAAGCAAATCGGAAGAATTAAACTCGACGGAAGCATCGAAGAATTTCCGACGCGCTGCATTCCAAGTGGTTTCATTATAGCTGGACCCGATGAAAATGTATGGTTTCCAGAAAGTTGTTCGGCAACGAATCAAGACTTCATCGGCGAAGTTTCTACCGACAAATTTGCGGGGGGAATCTTTGAACATTTTGTCGGCTTTGGCAAACAGGTTGAAGACTTAGTTTCGGTGCCAGATGGCAATATCTGGTTTACAGAGCGCGCTGAAAACGCCCTCGGCGAATTGACAGAGCCGGGAATGCTGATCGAATCGGCAGTTCCGTCTGGCGCCTTACTCGCATATATCGCGGTCGGACCCGATGGGAACTTATGGTTCACGGAAAATAGCGCGCCTACAAAGCTTGGTCGGTCGACATTGGCCGGTTCAATCCATGAGTTCGATTGGCCAGACTCAACGACTAAATTCAATAGCATTACTACCGGCTCCGATGGAAACCTTTGGTTGACTGATCCAAATAACAATATATGGCGAGTAGTAACAAGCGAAACTTCGATCCTTCCGACAAAATACCCGCTACCGACTGGTAGTACTCCCGCATCTATTACTCCAGGCGCAGACCAACAACTCTGGTTTGTAGAAATTTTTGGCGACAAAATTGGCGTCGTCTATCTCGATGGCATTTTCCGGGATGAATTTGAAACGGATTAAGCGATCGCGTTGCCTAATCGGAAGAATTTCCATTGATCGCATAGAGGCTATTGCGCGGCGCGCCGGTGATTTCACTAGCGACTTTCGCGGCGCGCCCCGGCGGCAACTCGCGACGCAAGATGTCGTAGACACGCTTGCCTTCCATCAAACGCTTCGCATCGTCTTCATCGGATGATCCGCTGATCATCAAAACGAATTCGCCGCGTTGTTGATCGGCATCGGCGACGACGCGCTCCGCCAACTGCGGTAGCGTGCCGCTCAACACGGTTTCGAAGAGTTTCGTCAGCTCGCGCGCGATGACGGCATGACGATCACCAAACACGTGCGCTGCATCGTTCAAAGCATCGACGATGCGATGACTCGATTCATAAAAGATCAGCGTGCGAGGTTCGCCACGCAACGATTCGAAATGCGATCGTCGTGCCGACGATTTCGTTGGCAAAAATCCTTCGAACACGAATCGATCCGATGGCAATCCGGCAATCGACAATGCGGCGATGGCGGCGCATGGGCCCGGCGCAGTACTAACGTCGACGCCAGCCTCGCGCGCGGCGCGCACGAGACGAAATCCCGGATCGCTGATCAGCGGCGTTCCCGCGTCACTGATCAGCGCGATGCTCGCGCCGTCTTGCATGCGCTTGACGAGGTCGCCGCTTGCATCTCGCTCGTTATGTTCGTGCAGCGCGACGCAGCGCGTTCCGATCCCGAAATGTCGCAGCAACAGCGCACTGTGGCGCGTGTCTTCGGCGGCGATCAGATCGACCGTCGCGAGCACTTCGCGCGCGCGCGGCGACAAGTCGTCGAGATTGCCGATCGGCGTCGCCACGATCCAGAGTTTACCCGCCGTCGTCGTCATGCTGGTTTCCTGAATTACACGGGAATTCCACATCTCGCTGGGCCATCGCCTTTCGCGCGATCCGGTATCATGAGCACCCTTCGACCAGGAGCGGTGATGAGCGCGCTACGTCTGCCCCGTTTTTTTGTTTTTGGCACCGTCGCATTATGCGCGCTGTTCACGGGTTGCGCGGAGCTGCCCGAGCAGGAATCGCCGCCACCCGGCAACGCCGGCGCCGCCGAGCAGGCGTATCAGCAAGGCGATTTCGATAACGCCGCGCAGCAGTTTCTCGATATCGCGTATGCGAACCCTCGCGACGCGGCGCACTTCAAATTACGCGCCGCGGAAGCGTATCGCGAAAACGGCGAAATCGACGGCGTGGCGCAAGCGCTCAACGGCATCAAGCCGCAGCGATTGAATCCGGAAGAAACGGTCCGCCTGTCGCTGTTGCAAGCCGAAGTCGCGCTGGCGCGACACGCGCCGCAGCAAGCGCTGCAGGCGCTGGACTACGATTACAACAATCCGGCGTTGTCGCAGCCGTTTCGAATCCGCACGCTCGAATTGCGCGCCCGTGCGTTCGAGGAAAATCGGGACCCGATCAACAGCGCGCACACGCGCATCGATCTCGATCGCTATCTCGCCGGCAACGATCGGCGGCAGAACGAGCAGCAGATCGTCTCGACGTTGCAGCAAGCGCCGCCGGAAATGCTGAAGCGGCAGGCCGCGTCGTTACCGCCCGGCGATACGATGCGTCCCTGGCTGGATCAGGCGCTACGCAAATCCGGACAAGCGTTGCCGCAGGTCGTACTGCGGCCGAACGAACCGGTCGGAACGTACGTGCCGACGCCGAATGGCGAACAGCGCGAAGGCTATCGGCAAGTTCATCGCGTCGCGCTGTTGCTGCCGGAAGACGGTCCCGTGCGTTCCGTAGCGCAGCCGATCCGCGACGGATTTTTCGCCGCGCACTTCGCCGATACGAATCCGCAACGCGCGGAAGTATACATTTACAATTCCGGCAGCACGCCGGCGGATGCGGTCGCCGCTTATCAACGCGCGGTGAACGATGGCGCCGATCGTGTCGTCGGCCCGCTCACGCGTGACGCTGTGTCGGCATTGCTGTCGCAGGGCCGCTTGTCCGTTCCAGTGCTTGCGTTGAACCAGCCGGAACATGGCGAAATTCCGCCATCCGGCAGCGCTGCGTTCGGGCTCACGCCGGATGCCGAAGCCGCGCAAGCCGCCGAACACATGCTCGAACGCGGCATCACGCGCGCCGTCGTGATCACGGCGACACAGGAGTGGGCCGAGCGCGCCGCCCTCGCGTTCCGCGCGCAATTCGAGAGCCGCAATGGTCAAGTGCTCGGCGAAGCGCGCGTGCAAGACAACGAAGTGAACTATTCCACGATGATCGCGCAGGCGATGAGCAGCGTCGACAAGACGAAAAGCGCGCCGTCACTGCCCGGCGCGGCGATTGCTCCCGGCATGACGACGGCCGAAAGCGATATCGGCATCTTCATCAGCATGCGTCCGCAGCAGGCGCGTCTGTTGTTGCCGCAAATCAAGCTGGCAGGTCACTCCAACATTCCGGTGTTCGCCACGTCGCATATTTACGCGGGCGATTACAACCCGGGTCTCGATCGCGATCTGGACGGCGTCGAATTCTGCGACGCGCCGTGGCTGTTCGATCTTACGGCGGGCGTGCCACAGCACAGCGCGATCGTGAAAAATCTCGACAGCGCGCGCGGCGCGGGCGGACGTTTGTTCGCGATGGGTCTCGATGCCTACGCGTTGTTGCCGTTCATGGATTGGCTCGTGCAGCATCGCGACAGCTATTTGCCCGGCGCGACCGGACAACTCGCCGAAGACAATCAGGGCCGCATTCAACGTCTGCTGACGTGGGCGCAGTTCGACAACGGTACGGCGCGGCCGATCAACGGTCAGTTGCAAAGTTCGATGCAGATGAGTTCGGCGTCACCATGAGGCACACGGATGCGCAAGGTCGGATCGGTTTGGGAAACCGTCGTCGAGAAACATTTGCATGCCGCGGGATTGCGTTTGATCGCGCGTAACGTCACGAGCCGCTACGGCGAGATCGATCTCGTCATGCGCGACCGCGATTGCACCGTGTTCGTGGAAGTTCGCTACCGTCATTCTCGCTTGCACGGCGACGGTGTCGCGTCGGTTGGCGTGTCGAAACGAACGAAGTTGCTGCGCACGGCGTCGATGTTTCTGCAATCGCGTCCCGCGCTGAGTAATACGCCGTGCAGGTTCGATGTCGTAGGTTGTCGCGGTACGCCGCAGCAGCCTGAATTCGACTGGGTGCGCGGCGCTTTCGAATCCAACTGACGATGGCTGCCTGATGTCGAATTCGTATACAAAGCTGCTTTTTCTACTTTTGACGCTTCCGCTTTTGCACGGATGCATCTTCGTCGTGGCGGGCGGAGCCGTCGCGGGCGCGAGTGCAGTGCACGATCGGCGCGGAACCGGAACCATCGTCGACGATCGCAAGATTCAACTGACCATTCTCGACAACATCAACCGCGACAAGGATCTGGTGCGCGGCAACTACCGCGTGAAAGTCGTCGTTTTCAATGGCACTGTTCTGTTATGCGGACAGGCCGCGACGCCCGCGTTGCGCCAACGCGCGGAAGAGATCGCAAAAGCGAACAGCGATCCGGCGCGCATCGTCAATGAAATCGTGGTCGCCGACGAACCCGAAGGATTTTGGCGCCGTCGCCAGGACAACGCCATGAGCATCCGCGTAAGAACCGCACTGCTCGATATCACGAGCATGCCCGGGTTCGACGCGTCGCGAGTCAACGTGACGATGTGCAACGGCACCGCGTTTTTGATGGGTTCGGTGCGCCATGAAGAAGCCGACGCCGTCGTGCAGATCGTGCGCGACGTCAACGGCGTCGACAAAGTCGTCAAGGTTTTCGAATTCACGGACTGAGCGGCGACATGGCGCTGTCATCCGCTTTCGTCGAACGTCTGCGCACGATTTTTCCGCGCGACGCGATGACGATCGATGCCGCCGATTGTCTCGCGTACGGTTACGATAATTCGCGGCGTCAGGCGCAACCCGACGCCGTTGTATTTCCCGCGTCGCACGAGCAGGTCGTCGCACTCGTCGCAGCGTGTCGCGCCGACCGCGTGCCGATCACGGCGCGCGGACGCGGCACCAACACGACCGGCGCCACGGTGCCGACGCACGGCGGTGTGGTCGTTTCCTTCGAGCGGATGAACCGGATTATTCGCATCGACACCGATAATCGCTACGCCGTCGTCGAACCGGGCGTGTTGAACGGCGATTTGCAGAGCGCGCTGGCCGCGCATGGTTTTTTCTGGCCGCCCGATCCGACGTCGAGTTCGTATTGTTCCATCGGCGGCAATCTCGCCTGTAATGCGGCGGGTCCGCGCGCGGTGAAATACGGGAGTTGTCGCGAAAATACGCTCGGGCTGCGTGCAGTCGCGGGAACCGGCGAGCAATTTCGTTGCGGAACGTACACGACGAAAGGCGCGACCGGCTACGACCTCACGCGTCTGCTGATCGGCGCCGAAGGCACGCTCGCTCTCATCACCGAAGCGACATTGAAATTGACGCCGAAGCCGGCGGCGAAGCGAACCCTGCGCGCCACGTACACCGATGTGCAATCCGCCGCGGCGGCCGTCGCGCGGATCATGGCGCAGCCCGTCGTGCCGTGCGCGCTGGAATTTCTGGATGACGAATCGCTGCGTCTATCGCGCGAGCGTGGCGGCGACACCATTCACGATGCGGGTGCGATGCTCGTGATCGAAGTCGACGGTGCCGAAGGCGATCTGGCTCGCGCGGCCGACGCCGTGGCGGATTCGGCGCGCGGCGACGGCATGATCGAACTGCACATCGCGGCGAATGCGGCGGAAACCGACGCGCTATGGATCGCGCGCAAGGCGCTGTCGCCGGCACTTCGCGCGATCTCGCCAAACAAGATCAACGAAGACGTCGTCGTTCCCGTCGCGCAACTTCCGCAACTGATCGAAACGCTGCGCGACATTTCGAAACGGCATCGCGTGCCGATCGTCAGCTTCGGGCATGCGGGAAACGGCAACATGCACGTCAACATCTTGCCGCGCGACGATGAGGAGATGAAACGCGCCGAATCCGCGCTGAGCGATCTGTTCGATCTCGTCATAAAACTGGGCGGGACGCTGTCCGGCGAGCATGGCATCGGCTTGGCTAAGCGCGATTTTTTGCAACGCGCGATCGATGCCGACGCGTTATCGATGATGCGCAAAATAAAATCGCAGTTCGATCCCGACGGAATCTTGAATCCCGGAAAATTACTTCCGGCAGTCGAACGCTGAGCGATCGCACGCGAAGATTGGGGGCATTGCCGGAGCGATGCCATGCATTTCACTGCGATGATTTTTTCTCTGGCGTTGACGCAAACGCCCGCGCCGACCGCGCACGATCTGATCACGGATTTGCCGAGCGGATTTTTACCGGAAGGCGTCGAATGGGACGCAGCGCATTCGCGATTTCTCATCAGCAGTATTCGCGAACATCGCATCGCGTCGGTTGATCCGGCAAGCGGACACGCGATCGATTTCGGTGACGCGCCGGGCAGCGTGCTCGGACTGCACATCGATACGCGCACCGGTGTCGTGTGGGCCGCGTGGACGCAATTCGGTCACGAGTTCAAGGCCAACAAAGTGACGGGCCTCTCGGCGTGGTCGACCGGTGACGGCCATCATCTCGGCGATTGGCCGCTGCCCGCCAACGATCCGCGCGTGAATTTCGGTGATCTTGCGATCATCGACGCGCACACCATCGTCGCGAGCGATAGCGGTACGGGAGCGATCTGGCGATTCGATACGAAAACGCATCGCTACGCGAACGTCGTGCCCGCGGGAAAATTCAAAAATCCGCAGGGTTTGGTTCTCGGCAATCGAGCGGACACGATCTACCTCGCCGATTATCCGACCGGTTTATGGTGGGTGTCGCTGAAAGATGGAAGCGCGACGCCACTCACCGCACCAGCGGGTTCGGAAATTCGTGGCATCGACGGCATCTATCGTCATGGCGACGGCCTCATCGCGATACAGAACGGCACGAAAACACCGCGCATTCTCGACATTCGATTCGACAAGAACGATGCCATCTCAAATGTGCGACGTTGGCTTGAGTTGCCCGGTGCGGAAATCGATCTAGGCACGTTGACGGGCGATTCTTTCTGGTTCGTCGCGAATGGGCAATGGAACGAATACGACGACGATCTGGCGCCCAAACCCGGTGCGACATTCGAAGCGCCGCGTCTGCACGCGTTGCCGCTGAGCGACTTAGCGATCAAGCACTAGGATTAGCCAAAGCGCGGCGCCAGCATACATACCGGCGAGCACGTCGTCGAACATCACACCAAAGCCGCCTTTGATGGTGTGGTCCGCCCAGGAGACAGGCCACGGTTTCCAGATATCGAAAATGCGAAAAAGTATAAATCCGACAAAAATCCACAACCAAGCATGCGGCATCAGGACGAGTGGAATCAGTGCGATCCACTGTCCGACGAATTCGTCGCACACGACGAACGACGGATCGTCGATGCGTAATCGCGCGACGACCCAGTGACATGCCCAGACGCCGATAGCGAACGTCGCTACGATGATGCCGACGCAGAGCCAACCATCCAGTTCACGCAGCAACAGCCACGGCACTAATGCGACGGCGGATCCAACGGTTCCCGGCGCGAACGGACTTAGTCCCGCGCCAAAACCCAATGCGATCCAGCCGAGAGGATTGCCGAATAGAACCCGACGCTGTTCGCTCGACAAACGCGTCACGCGAAATGCTCCCAGCCGCGGCGCGAAACGACAACCGCATTTCCGGCGGAGTCGACGACGCGCACACCCGAACCTTCGATGACGCGCCCGATGCGCGTCGCGACGGACCCGCTTCGCGCCAGGTCACCGAGCAATTCGCTCGCAACGTCGTCGGACGCGGTGAAACATAATTCGTAATCGTCGCCGCCGCTCAACTGCAAACCGCGGCGCTCGTTGCGATCGAATCCGGCACTCAATGCGCTCGACGTCGGCAGTGAATCGATATCGATCTCCGCACCCACACCACTCGCGACGCAAATGTGGCCGAGATCGGCGAGTAATCCGTCCGACACATCGATACACGAGCGCGCGCGTCCGCGCAAAACCAATCCTTGCGCAACGCGCGGCGTCGGCCGATTCAATCGCAACACGAGTTCGTTCGCCAGATCGTCTCGCGGTTCATCGCCGGC
Organism: uncultured Rudaea sp.; assembly: GCA_964657965.1. GTDB lineage: Bacteria > Pseudomonadota > Gammaproteobacteria > Xanthomonadales > Rhodanobacteraceae > Rudaea. The sequence continues at coordinate 12,687 of CAZZWP010000018.1, forward strand.
CATCAAACGCAGTGCGCCCGCCGCATCACCGAGCGTGCCGGTGACGAAGACAACATCACCCACGTGTGCGCCGCTGCGCAATAGCGCCGTATCGTTCGGCACAAAACCGTGCACGGTCACGGTGATGCTCGGCGGCCCTTGCGTCGTATCGCCACCAACGAGCGCCAATTTGAATTCGCGCGCGAGCGATGCGAAGCCATCGCAAAATTCTTCGACCCATCGGCGATCTGGCGTCGGCAGCGTCAGGGCAAGCGTCGCCCACGCCGGTGTCGCGCCCATCGCGGCGAGGTCGGAGAGATTGACCGCCAGCGATTTCCAGCCGATATCGGAGGCATTCGTCATTTCCGGAAAGTGCACGCCGGACACCAGCGTGTCGGTACTGACGATCAGTTGGTGATGCGCGGGAACCGACAAAATCGCCGCATCGTCGCCGATGCCGAGCCGAACGTCGTCGCGCGCGATCGCGCAGTGTTTTCGAATGCTGCCGATCAGATCGAATTCAGACACGAGCGGCCGATCGCGCCAACATGATTACTTTGATTCGCCCGATCGCCATTCGCGCGCGGCCTTGTCCAACACGCCGTTGATATATGTGTGGCCATGCTCGGCGCCGAACCGTTTCGTGACTTCGATGGCTTCGTTGAGCACGACGCGATAGGGAACGTCGCGACGATGCCGCAGTTCGTAGGTGGCAATGCGCAACACCGCGCGTTCGATAGGATCGACTTGCGCGACATCGCGGTCGAGAAATGGAACGAGCGCCGCATCGATCTCCGCGCAATGTTTTTCCACGCCGCGCAGCAAATCCTCGAAATAAGCGATGTCGGCGATTTCCATATCCTGTTCGTGGCGGAATTCGTCGATGACGGAATTCATCGGATTGCCGCTGACTTGCCACGCGTATACCGCCTGCGTCGCGCGGCGGCGCGCACGCGAACGGGCAGCGAGATCGATTCCGTCGGGCCGATGATGATTGCTCATAACTTTTTCCACAAATCCACAATTTCCAACGCGGCGCGGGCGACATCCTCGCCTTTGTTGCCACGAACTCCGCCGGCGCGCGCCTGCGCATCGTCGTGCATTTCGACCGCGAGCACGCCATTCAAAACCGGTACGCGATGTTCGACGGAAACGCGCATCAGGCCTTGCGCGCATCCGTCGGCGACGTGCTCGAAATGCCGCGTGTCGCCGCGCACGACACATCCCAGCGCGATGATGGCCGCATGCTTTCCGTTCTGCGCGAGCTTCGCCGCCGTCGCCGGAATTTCCCACGCACCGGGTACGCGCACGACATCGACCGCTGCAGCGTCCACACCATCGGCGAGCAACGTGCGGCGCGCGCCGTCGATCAAGGCATCGACGATGCCCGGATTCCACCGGCTGGCAATGATGACGAATCGCGCGTCGCGATGGACGCGCAACTCGCCGGAATAATCAGGCATGACGGTTCACCGATGCGGCTCATGCCGCGCGGGTAGTTTACTGGAGCCGATGCAAGATCGCCGTGCGCGACTCGCGATTTACGGGTCCGGTTGCTCGTAGTCGACGACATCGAGCCCGAAACCGCTCAATCCCAGAAAGCGTCGCGGCGTGCCTAGAACGATGAGCCGGCGTGCGCCCAAGTCGTGCAGAATCTGCGCGCCGAGGCCGTGGCGGCGCCATTCGATGGCATCGTCTAGTGGCGTCCCATCGTCCGATCGCGTGAAGCGCTCCGCGGCGTCCGCGGCGTGGGCGTCGCCGAGAACGACGACGACGCCTCGCTCGCGGCGCGCGACGTGCCGCAGCGCATCGCTGATCGACAAACCGCTGTCGGCGCGTTTCAGGTGCAAAACGTCGGCGATGGCATCGCTCACGTGCACGCGCGCGAGAACGGGCTGCGTGTCGTCGATCGTGCCGCGCGTGAGCGCGAAATGGGTGAGGCCAGTCAATGTGTCGCGATAGCCGACGAGATGAAACGAACCGAACTGCGTATCGACATCGCGCTCGAAAACGCGCGCAACGGTTTTTTCGGTTTCGAGCCGGTAACGAATCAGATCGGCGATGCTGCCGATCTTCAATCCATGCACCGATGCGAACTTTTCCAATTGTGGACGGCGCGCCATCGTGCCGTCTTCGGCGAGGATTTCGACGAGTACGCCGGCGGGTTGCAAACCGGCGAGCGTGGCGAGATCGCTCGCGGCTTCGGTGTGGCCCGCGCGTGTGAGCACACCGCCGGGTTGCGATGCGAGTGGAAAAATGTGGCCGGGCTGGACGAGATCGGCCGCGGTGGCGTCGGGCCTAACGGCAGTTCGAATGGTGTGCGCGCGGTCGTGCGCGGAAATCCCCGTCGTCACGCCTTCGGCCGCTTCGATGGAAACGGTGAAATTAGTGTGGTGACGCGATGCGTTGTCGCTCACCATCGGCGGCAGATGCAGTTGTTCGCAGCGCTGTTTGGTCAGCGAGAGGCAGATCAAACCTCGCGCTTCGCGCGCCATGAAGTTGATGTCTTCAGGACGCACTTTTTCAGCGGCCATGATCAGGTCGCCTTCGTTTTCGCGGTCTTCGTCGTCGACGATGACGACCATGCGTCCGGCACGGATGTCGTCGATGATGTGCGGAATCGTGCTGAAACTCATGTCGCGGCGTCCGCGCGCAAACGCTCGACGTAACGCGCGATCAGATCGACTTCGATGTTGACCGCGTCGCCGACGCGTTTGTCGGCAAATGTCGTGACGGCGACCGTGTGCGGAATCAGATTTACGCCGAACGTGCTCGCATCGACATCGTTCACGGTAAGGCTGACGCCGTCGATGCACACCGAGCCTTTCGCCGCGATGTATTTCGATAACTCGCGCGGAATCTCGAACCGCCAGCGCTGCGAACGGGCGTCCGGCTCGATCGATACCACGCGACCGAGGCCATCGACATGACCGGAAACGAGATGGCCGCCCAAACGATCGGACAGCCGCAACGATTTTTCCAGATTCACAAAGTCGCCATCGCGTAGCGCGCCGAGTGTCGTTCGTGAGAGCGTTTCGTTGGACACATCCGCATAAAAACTGTCGTTGTCGGGATCGATCGCGGTGAGGCAGACGCCCGAGACGCAAATGCTGTCGCCGACGGTGACATCATGCATGTCGAGATCGCCCGTGCCGATGCGCATGCGTACGTCGCCACCGCGACGCTCGGTCGACAGAATGCTTCCTTTGGCGAGAACGATTCCAGTAAACATATCAGCGGCGCAGTAGCAGACGTGTATCTTCGCCGATTTGGCGGCGGTCGACGATGTTCCAACGCGGCACGTCAGTCATCGATGCGAATTTCGGCAACGCGAGTAGCGGACGCGCACTATCGCCAAGCAGCGCGGGCGCGGTGTAGAGCAGCAGTTCGTCGACGAGATCGGCGCTGAGCAGCGAGCCGCACAGTTTCGGACCTGCCTCGACTTGCAATTCGTTGACGCCGCGTTCGGCGAGCCGATTCATCAGTGCGTCCAGGTCGATCTGACCGTCGCGCAATGGCACGTCGGCAAGTTCGACGTGATTGAATCGGTCATCCCGTTTTGCACCCGCGCCGTGAACGATCAACGTCGGTGCTGATCTATCGAGTACGTTCGAGCCGCGTGCCGTACGAAGTGTGCGATCGAGCACAATACGCAACGGCGCGGCGAACGGTGTATCGAGGCGCACCGTGAGTTGAGGGTTGTCGGCGATCAACGTTCCGATGGCAGTGAGAATGGCGGAACTACGCGCGCGCCAACGTTGCACATCGGCGCGCGACGCCTCGCTCGTGATCCATTTCGATTCGCCGTTCGATAACGCCGTGCGTCCGTCCAGACTCGACGCCAGTTTCACACGCACCCACGGACGTTGGCGTTCGAGCCGCGAAAAAAAACCACGATTCATGTCGCGCGCCTGCTCGCGCATCAATCCCGTTTCGACAGCAATGCCCGCTTCGCGCAACTTCGTGAATCCGCCGCCTGCGACGCGCGGATTCGGATCTTCGCATGCGGCGACGACACGACCGATTTTCGCTGCGATGAGTGCATCCGCGCACGGCGGTGTCTTGCCGAAATGCGCGCAGGGTTCGAGCGTTACATAAGCCGTCGCGTCCCGCGCGCGTTCACCGGCGTCGCGCAGGGCAAACACTTCGGCGTGCGGTTCGCCGGCGCGTTGATGCCAGCCTTCGCCGACGATGTCCGCGCCGTGCGCGATCACGCACCCGACGCGCGGATTCGGTTGCGTCGTGTACAAACCGCGTTCGGCCAGTCGCAGCGCGCGCGCCATGTGCGCGTGATCGACCGCGCTGAAATCGGTCATTGCGCTTTCTTTTTCGGCAGGCGCGTGTCGCCGAGCAGCGGCAGTTGCAACCCTTCCAGTTCCGGCAGATCGCGTTCGAGGCGTTCGATTTCCTCGCGGAAGGCTTGCACATCTTCGAAGCGTCGGTACACGGATGCGAAACGTACGTACGCGACTTGATCGAGACGTTTCAATTCCGTCATCACCCATTCGCCGATCAATCGCGACGGCACTTCGCGTTCGTTGACGGAACGTAGTTGGCGAATGACTTCGCGCACGACGTTGTCGACCGCATCGCTGGCCACTGGCCGCTTTTGCAACGCGCGTTCGACGCCGGTGCGAAGTTTTTGATCGCCGAATGCCTCGCGCCTTCCATCACTTTTTACGATGGCGGGCAGTTTTATTTCAACCGTCTCGAACGTATTGAACCGTTCGCCGCAGTGTGGACATTCGCGGCGGCGGCGGATGGTCGATCCGTCATCGGCTTCGCGCGAATCGATTACGCGGGTGTCGTCGTGCTGGCAGAACGGGCAATGCACGCGTCAGTCACGCACTATAGACGGGATATTTCTTGCATTGCGCCGACACTTTGTCGCGCGTGGCGGCGATGATTTTCTCATCGCTCGGCGCATCGAGCACATCGCAAATCCAGTGCGTGAGGTCAACGCAATCTCTCTCGGTGTATCCGCGCGTGGTCACGGCGGGCGTGCCGATGCGCAGCCCGGACGTGACGAACGGTTTTTGCGGATCGTTCGGTACGGCGTTTTTATTCACGGTGATATGGGCTTTGCCGAGCGCGGCTTCGGCGGCTTTGCCGGTGGTTTTGCTGCCGATCAGATCGACGAGCATGAGGTGATTTTCCGTTCCGCCGGAAACGATCTTGTAGCCGCGTTCGATAAATGTTTTCGCCATCGCCTGCGCGTTCTTCACGACCTGCTGTTGATACGTCTTGAATTCCGGTTCGAGCGCTTCTTTGAACGCCACAGCCTTCGCGGCGATGACGTGCATGAGCGGTCCACCCTGGATGCCGGGAAACACGATCGACTGCAATTTCTTTTCGAGTTCTTCGGTGGGATTTTTGGCCAGGATGATGCCGCCGCGCGGGCCGCGTAGTGTCTTGTGCGTGGTCGATGTCACAACGTGCGCGTGCGCCAGCGGCGACGGATAAACTCCTGCGGCGATCAGGCCGGCCACATGCGCCATGTCAACGAAAAGATAGGCGCCGATCTTGTCGGCGATGGCACGGAAGCGCGCCCAATCGACGACTTGCGAGTACGCGGAAAATCCCGCGATCACCAATTTCGGTTTGTGTTCGCGCGCGAGTTTTTCCACCACGTCGTAATCGATGAACCCCTGATCGTTCACGCCGTACTGCACGGCGTTGAACAATTTGCCGGAGAAATTTACTTTCGCGCCGTGCGTGAGGTGTCCGCCGTGCGCGAGCGACATGCCGAGGATGGTGTCGCCCGGATTCAGCAGCGCGAAGAAGACGGCCTGATTGGCCTGCGATCCGGAATGCGGCTGCACGTTGGCGTAATCCGCGCCGAACAATTCCTTGATGCGCGCGATTGCTAACTTTTCAGCAATATCCACAAATTCGCATCCGCCGTAGTAGCGTTTGCCGGGATAGCCTTCGGCGTATTTGTTCGTGAGCACGGAACCTTGCGCTTCGAGCACGCGCGGGCTGGCGTAATTCTCCGAGGCGATCAGCTCGACATGGTCTTCCTGGCGTTGCAATTCGGCGGCCATCGCCGCGGCCAATTCGCTGTCGTATCCTTCGATTTTCATATCGCGCGGAAACATTCGGTGTATTCCTGGCTCACGTAAACTCTTAGTATATCCGCCCTGCGCGTGGTCAGACGGTTTGTGCGCGGCCAACGGAATCGAGTGACAGATGAGCGAAGTCGATCGCGGTAATGCCTTGTTGTTCTCAGGGAAACCGGCGGAAGCCGAAATTGTCTTTCGCGGTGTGCTGGCTGGCGCACCTGACGATGCGCAGGCGCTCGCCGGTCTGGGCACGGCGTTGGTCCAGCTCGGTCGCGAGGACGAGGCGTGGGATACGCTGAACCGTGCGTGCCGGCTGGCGGACAATCTCAGCCACGCATTGAGCGGCCTGGCGTGGCTGGCACTCAAACGCGGCAATGTGGCGCAGGCGCATACCTTTGCTGAGCGCACGCTGGCGCTCAATCCGGTCGACCCGAACGGATTGTTCGTGTTGGCGCAGGCATTGTTCCGCCAATCGCGTTTCGATGAAGGCGAGCGCGTGTTCGTGCGTGCGTTGCGGGTCAATCCCGGCTATGCGGTCGAACGCAATCGCTTGGGCAACGAAGCCTTCGATCGCAGCGAATTCGACGCAGCCGCGCGTCACTACGCGGTCTATGTCCACCATCGGGCAACCGATGCGAAAGCGTGGATGAATCTCGGACTGAGTTCCGCCCGCGCCAAGAATTATCCGCAGGCACGAACGGCGCTGGAGAAATCGAGCGCGCTGGCGCCGCATGAAATCAAACCGCTGGCGATGCTCGCCTCGATGCTGCGCGAATCGGGCGCCGACAACGCGACGCTGATTCCGGTCTATCGCAAGCTTTCGCGCCTCGCACCCGATGCGATCGATGTGTTGATGCATCTCGCTCGCGCACTGGTCGGCGAATTCAATTTTCCTGAAGCCAAAGAGTGTCTGCGCCGCGTATTGCAAATCGATCCGCACAATCTTACGGCACGCTGGCTGGATTTCCAGCGGCCTGACAATGAAATCGTGCCGGACAAAGCGTCGCTCCACGCCTTTCTTTCGAAATGGCGCGAAGGCATAGCCTATTTCGAAAACGTCGACTGGAGTGATCCACAAATGGCCGCGCAGGCGGACAGCGTGCTCGCCAGCGGGACGGATTTTTACCTCGCCTATCTGGGCCAGCCACTCGTCGAAGAGCAGGTTCGCAACGCGAGGATCGTGCGCACGATGCTCACTATCGCGAGTCCGGGAAATCACGAAGTGCCGATTCGAGCGATTGGAAAGAAACGTCGCAAAGTCGCCGTATTTTCACCGTCGCTGATGGATCACTCGGTCGACAAAGTGTGGTCGGGATCGCTGCTTCGTCTGGATCCGGCCGAGTTCGAGCTTTGCGTTTTCTGTCCGATCAAACGCACAAGTGCGAGCAGCGAACGCTGGCGCGAACGCGGCATTCGTTTCGAGGAAGGCGAACGGCAGGCCGGCGAATGGATCAAGGCGCTGCAAAACTTCGAACCGGATATCGCGATTTTTCTCGACATCGGCATGCATCAGCTCATGCACGCAATCGCCAGTCTTCGCCACGCGCCGGTCCAGGTGACGACGTGGGCGCACCCGGTGACGTCGGGCATCGCGACCATCGACTACTTTCTCAGCGGCGACGCGTTCGAGACGGCCAATGCCGATAGTCACTATTCCGAAACGCTCGTGCGCCTGCCGCGTTTGGGCATCTACACTGAACCGCCGGCGGGTGTTCTGGAAAAACAGCGTGTGTCGACGTCCGACGCGACGCGCTTCATCTGCACGCAATCGCCCGTGAAACTGCATCCGGCGCACGACGAATTGTTCGCGGACATCCTGCAAGCGAACCCAAATTCTCATCTGACGCTGCTCAGTGGCAGACGCGAACTCGTCGTCGTCGCGCTGCGCGAGCGCATGCGCAAGGCATTCGAGCGACGCGGCATCGATTTCGCCGCGCGCTGCGGCATTCATCAGCGCATGCCGTTGCCGGCCTATCATCAGAAACTGATCGAAGCCGATGTCTATCTCGATTCGCTGGATTTCTCTGGCTGTCTGACGACGATCGACGCGTTGTGGGCCAATCTGCCGATCGTCACGTTGCCTGGCCAACTCATGCGCGGACGTCAATCGATGGCGATGTTGCGACTGATCGGACTAGACGATCTGATCGCACAATCGACTGACGATTACGTTCGCATCGCGACACGTCTTGCCAACGACAAGACGCATCGCGAGGATGTCGTCTCACGCATTCGCGCGCGCAAATCCGAATTGTTCAAGGACGAAACGGCGGTATTTGGGTTGGCCGATTTCCTGCGCAGTGTGGAACATCCGAGTGTCGCCAGTTAGGACCTACGATCCTGAAAGTGCGCGGCGTTTTTTTACGCGGGCGCTCGAAGCCGGTCGTGCGGGCCGCTGGGAAGAAGCGGGATTCGGCATGGCGCATGCATGGTGCGCGGCGCCGGATCAACCACGCAACGCGGAAGCGCTATTGTCGTGCGGCGCTCACTTGGCGCGCGCCGACCGATCGCCGCCGCGACTTCTCACTGATGACGATGCGCCGTTAGCCGACGGACATATCTCTTTCGTCATTTGCAGTATCGATCCGGCGCGATTGACCCGATTGAAAATCGATCTGGATCGGTTTTTCGCAGGCGACGCGTGGGAACTGATTCATATCGACGATGCGCGTTCCCTCAGCGAGGGTTACACGCGCGGCATGCAGGCGGCGCGCGGTGATCTGATCGTTTTCTGTCACGACGATATCGGGATCATCAATGCCGATTTCGCGCAGAAGCTGCGCGCTCAGCTTCAGCGTTTCGATCTCATTGGATTGGCCGGAACGCAACAAATCGTCGGCCCATCGTGGCATTGGGGCGGTCCATTGCGCACGGCCTCTCGTGTCGCGACGCCCCGGCCGGCAGGTGACCTGATCGCGGCTTTGCTCGGACCTTACGTCGAATCGATGCCAAACGCACAAGCAGTAGATGGCGTTTTTATGGCCGGCAAGCGGCACGTTTTCGAGCGCGTGCCGTTCGATTCGGAAACGTTCGACGGATTCCATTTTTACGACATCGATCAATCGTATCGCGCGCATTGCGCCGGCTTCTCGTGCGCAGTGGCGCTGGACTTGCTCATTTGGCACCAATCGGGCGGCAACTGGGGCGATGCTTGGCGCAATTACGCGCAGCGTTTCGTCGAAAAGTTTCCGCAGTTCGAGCCGGCGATTCCAGCGGCCGCGTATCGCCCGGGCGCGTGTGTGATCAGCCCCGCTTTAGCTCCGACGATGTACGGATGGGTCGATCACTGGCTGCGCGCTATCTAGACAATGCCGCGTAGCTCATGGCGCGGCGTGGCCCGCGTTTTTCGTCGGTTCCGCTGCTTGCGCAATGGCATCGCGCGGCCGCTTCGGCGATAATTGCGTATCTTCGCGGCGGGCATTGGCTCCGCCGCCATCTCGGAGCAATCGATGCAATATATCTACACCATGATCGGGGTGAGCAAAGTCGTGCCCCCGAAACGCGAGATCATCAAGGATATCTCGCTGTCGTTTTTTCCCGGCGCGAAAATCGGCTTGCTTGGCCTGAACGGCGCGGGCAAGTCGACCGTGCTACGCATCATGGCCGGCGTGGACACCGAATTCAATGGCGAAGCGCGGCCGCAGCCGGGCATCAAGATCGGTTATCTGGCGCAGGAACCGCAGCTCGATCCGGAAAAGACGGTGCGCGAAAGTGTCGAGGAAGGCGTGTCGGAAATTACCGATGCACAGGCGAAGCTCGATGCCGTCTACGCCGCTTACGCGGAAGAAGGCGCGGACTTCGACAAGCTCGCCGCCGAACAGGCGCGCCTGGAGGCGATCATCGCGACGAACGACGGTCATGCATTGGACCGCACGCTCGAAGTCGCCGCCGATGCGCTGCGCCTGCCGCCGTGGGACACGAAAATCAAGACGTTGTCGGGCGGCGAGAAACGTCGCGTGGCGTTGTGCCGTTTACTGCTGTCGAAACCGGACATGCTGTTGCTCGACGAACCGACCAACCATCTCGATGCCGAATCCGTCGAATGGCTCGAACAGTTCCTGCAGAAATTTCCGGGAACGGTCGTCGCGGTAACGCATGATCGCTACTTTTTAGACAACGCGGCCGAGTGGATTCTCGAACTCGATCGCGGTCGCGGCATTCCGTGGAAGGGCAATTATTCGTCGTGGCTGGAACAGAAAGACGATCGCCTGAAGCAGGAAGAATCGGGCGAAAAAGCGCGGCGCAAAGCGATCCAGCGCGAGCTGGAATGGGTGCGTCAGGGATCGAAGGGTCGCCAGTCGAAAGGCAAGGCGCGTCTGAATCGTTTCGAGGAATTGAACTCGGTCGAATATCAGAAGCGCAACGAAACGAACGAAATTTATATTCCGCCCGGCGAGCGTCTCGGCGATTCGGTCATCGAATTCAAGAATGTCTCGAAGGCATTCGGCGATCGTTTGCTGATCGATAATCTGTCGTTCAAGGTTCCGCCCGGCGCGATCGTTGGCATCATCGGACCGAACGGCGCGGGCAAGTCGACGTTCTTCCGCATGATCACCGGTCAGGAAAAACCGGATTCCGGCGAAATCGTTATCGGCAAGACGGTGCAGATGGCGTATGTCGATCAGTCGCGCGACGCGCTCGACGGCACGAAAAACGTATGGCAGGAAATTTCCGGCGGACGCGACATCATTCAGATCGGCAAATACGAAACGCAGTCGCGCGCCTACATCGGGCGATTCAATTTCAAAGGATCGGATCAGCAGAAAATCGTCGGCCAACTTTCCGGCGGCGAACGCGGACGTTTGCATCTGGCGAAAACATTGCTCGCCGGCGGCAACGTGTTGCTGCTCGACGAACCGTCGAACGATCTGGACATCGAAACATTGCGCGCGTTGGAAGAAGCGCTGCTCGAATTTCCCGGCTGCGCGATGGTGATTTCGCATGACCGCTGGTTCCTCGACCGCATCGCGACGCATATCCTCTCGTTCGAGGGTGATTCGCACGTCGAATTTTTCCCCGGCAACTATCAGGAATACGAGGCCGACAAGAAATCGAGATTGGGTGAAGAAGCGGCTAAGCCGCATCGGATCAAGTACCGCAAGCTCGCGTGATCGCGATCGCGCCAAGATGACATGAGCGCAAGCGATACACCGCTCGTCTCGATCGTCATCCGCAGCATGGATCGGCCGACGCTTGATCGCGCGCTGCAAACGGCGGCGCGGCAAACGTGGCGCAATATCGAAATCGTCGTCGTGGCGGCCTGTGGCGACGATCATCGCTCGCTTCCGGAAACCGTTCTCGGCCGTCCATTGCGGTTCGTGCAACCGCATCGTCGACTGCCGCGACCGCAAGCGGCGAACGCCGGATTGGAAGCCGCGCGTGGGGAGTGGATCATCTTTCTCGACGATGACGATGAATTCTTGCCGGCGCACATCGAAAAAATGCTCGCCGCACCGCGTGTACGCGGCGAGCGCATTGTGTTTTCGGCAACACGTGCGCTCGATACCAACGGCAAGCTGCTCGGACGTGTCAGTCACGACGGCAACCACGTGCAATTGTATTTTCATAGTCGCGCGACCGTGGCGGCGACACTGATTCATCGAAGTCTGATCGACGAAGGCGTTCGATTCGATCCCGCGTTCGCGGTGCACGAGGATCATGATTTTCAAATCAATTGCGCGACGCGAACCGAGTTTTTATTCGTGAAGCAGGCGACATGCATCTGGCACGCGCAGGCCGGCGATTCCGGTTGCGGACTCGGCGGCGAGAACGAAAACGCGGAGCTGCGTATGGATGCCGTCGTTCGCGTCCGGAAAAAGTGGTCGGCATTTTTCGACGAATTACTGCGCGACTTCGATGCGTTGCTGTTTGCGGGACAGCAATATCTGAAAGGCGGCGGTATATCGTCTGCGCTGGAATGCCTTGAGCGCGCACTGGCGCTGCGACCGACTGACATCAACGCCTTGAACCTGTGCGCGATGGCGAACATGCATGGCGGCCGACTTGAACGCGCCGACCAATTGCTGAACGCCGCCGCACGCCGCTTGCCCGACAATCCTGCGATACGGGAAAATCTGGCACTCGTCCGCAAACGCCTCGCGCAATCGGAGAAAACCGCATGACGTTCACCGAGCGACTCGAGACGGCCTGGACGACGAATCGCTCGCTCGTGTGCGTTGGACTCGATCCGGAGCCGACGCGATATCCGGCGCCGCTAAAAGATGCGCCGGATAGCGTTTTCGAATTTTGCCGGTCCATCGTCGATGCGACGGCCGATCTCGTCTGTTGTTTCAAACCGCAAATAGCGCACTTTGCCGCGCAAGGTGCCGAAACTGCGCTGGCGCGTTTGATCAAACACGTACACGACCAACATCCGACCGTTCCCGTTATTTTGGATGCCAAGCGCGGCGATATCGGCAGCACCGCGCAACATTACGCGACGGAAGTTTTCGATCGATACGGCGCGGATGCGGCGACGGTGAATCCATATCTCGGGCACGATTCGCTGAAGCCGTTTCTGGATCGCGCCGATAAAGGCGTCGTGATTTTGTGCCACACGTCGAATCCGGGTGCGCGCGATTTGCAGGAACTGGATGTCGGCGGAAAGCCGCTCTATCAGCGCGTCGCGGAGAGTGTCGCGCGTGATTGGAATAAGAACGGCAACTGCGCGTTGGTTGTCGGCGCTACGTTTCCGGACGAGATGGCCAGGGTTCGCGAGATTGTCGGCGACGACGTCCCGCTGCTGATACCCGGCGTCGGCGCTCAGGGAGGCGATGTGGCGGCCGTCGTCAACAATGGGAAAAACCGGCGCGGGACGGGATTGATGGTGAGCTCATCGCGCGCGATTTTGTATGCGAGTTCCGGTGACGATTTCGCCGCGTCGGCGCGCGCCGCAACCACCGCGTTGCGCGACGAGATCAATCGCTATCGCTGAGCGCGTCGAGTTTTCAACGCGTAACGCGGCGCCATCAGAAGGAAATGTGCCCACAATCCGCACCAGACCAACGCGCGGAGAAACGGGTTGCGTGCGGCGGGATCGAATTTCGTAAACCATCGCCACATGCCGCGATGCTTTTGCCGCGCGACGAACACCGGATGCGCGCGACTGGATGTTCCTTTCGCATGAACCACGCGCACATCGCTCGCGCAGACGACGTTCGATCCTGCGTCACGAACGCGCCGGCAAAGGTCGAGATCCTCGCAATGCAGGAAATAACCTTCGTCGAATCCGCCGATTGTCTGAAATAACGCGCGCGGAATCATGATCAACGCGCCGGATACAGCATCGACAGTTTCGATAGCGGATTCAGCCGGTGTCGCGATCGTTGCTCCGTCGAACGATGACGATCGCGATTCGAATCGATCCAGGCCGAACATCGTGGTGAGCGCCCGTCGCAACAATGGATCGCGCCGGCGACTCGCCGGTTCGTAGCGGCCGTTTGCGTCGACGATCGTCGCGCCGATGATGCCAATGGTCGCGTCATCCCGCAGATGTTTGCGCAGTAACTCGATCGTGTCGCGCTCGACTAGGCAATCGGGATTGAGTATCAAGAGCACGTCACCGCGCGCGGCGGCCGCGCCGCGATTGCATGCTGCGCCGAATCCAAGATTTGAACCGTTGTGAATGATGCGGACGCGTTCGTCGCCTTGCCAGCGAACCTGCACCGCATCGACGGACTCGTCGGTGGACGCGTTGTCGCTGACGATGATTTCCAGCGTCGCGGAACTGGCGGCGACGCGTTCGACACATTGGATGAGATCGTCGCCGCTATTGAAGGCCGCGATGATGACGCTGGTCAGTCCGGCATGCGATGCATTCACGAGGTGGTGAATCGTGACGGATCGAGCCGGTCAGACGTTCGACAGCAGTTTTTCGCCCTGCTCCGCGGCATACTTCCACAGCGCAGGCCATTGTTCGCAGGCGTCGGCCAGCGTGTCGAGTTCGGCACTCAAGGCGCGCGCGCATCCGGCTTCGTCGATGTCTTCCGGCCAGTCACCGAGCCGCTGCGGTGCTCTCGCAAGCAATTCACGCGCGTTGGCCTGAACGATGGCACGCGCGTCGGCTTGCCAGTAAATCGGCGCGTCCGGCACACCTTCGACCTGATGCTGAATGCGATCGATGATGTCGGCGCGCACGTAGCTCAAGTATTCGCGCAGGCGCATCGTGCGGTCGGCTTCACTCGCGCGTGAGAGATCGCGCATGACATTACTCAATAATTCCATTCGACGCGCAGGATCGGCCGCGTGGAACAAACCGAATTGACGAGAAACGAAATCGCGCATGAAATGATTGAACCGCGGCAGGAACGCGGCCATCGTTTTGTCGGATCGCTTGCGCGAGCTTTCTTGCACGTGGCCGATGGATTCCGGCAAATCCAGCGTCAGCGTGTCGGGATGACAGAACCGCATCAGCGCGCCCGCATAACCGTCTTCGCCGCGTCCGACCGGATTCGTACACGGCAGCATCTGGCTGTTGTCGATCATGAACGGCGTAAAGTTGGCCATCGGCATTACGCGCGCTTGCGCAACGGTGTGCCATAAATGCTGCGCTTCCGCGTTGCGTTGATACGCCGCGCGATCGCGCCAGAAATCTTCGCGGCTTTCGGCATCGAGTTGATAAAGCCACAACGCAGTTTCCGAGCGTGCGCTGCCGTAAGAACCCACTTGCGTGGCGACGATGCGTGCGGTTTCGTTCAACGTGTCCAATCGGCCGAGGTTCAGTCCGCGGAGAGATTTTCGGTCGAGCGGATAGTGCGCCTGGATCACGGCCCCGAGATTCTGTCCGCAACTTTCCATGTGCAGCGCGAACGGATCGATAGCGACTTCCTCACCGGCAGCGAATGCTTCATCCATGCTGGCGGGAAAACGGGCGAACGCAATGGCATCGGGATTCGGATTCAAGCCTTCGCGCACGTAATCCGGACGCCGCAGCGGAAGAACAAGATCATCGTCGAGTATCGACATGCGTGCGCCGGCGGAAAGCAGGAGCGCCAAGTTCCAACCGCGCCCGCCGCCGAAACGCTGCGCGTGCGGATGTGCGTTGCGTTCGAGCAATGCGGCGGTGACCCCCTTGGCTTGCGGCTGCGCCTTGTTGAATTTGTCGATAAGTTTTGCGCGCTCGGCGGCGCCGAAGTAGCTCGCCTTGCAACCGGTGGTGCGTGCGAATTCGCGGAGCAGGTCACGCTGTTCGTTGATGTTCGCCGCCAGGCCGGAATCATCCAGCAAGACGTAGCGCCGCCCGGCTTGATGCGTACGTTCGTAGTCGGTGAGCGAACGCAACAGTCGGCTCAACGATTTTGGCCTGTCACATGCGCGTATGAATACGGCGCGCAAATCCGTCGTACCGCGCGCGGGCATCGAAGTGATGCGGTCGACGAATGCCTGATCGGAAACGAGCAATCCGCGCAAGATCAAACTTTCGAGGACGCGGCGCACTTCGTCGCGCTTGCCGACCAGTCCCGTGATCGTGCTTTGAATGCGCGTCGTGTGCTCTTCCAGCGTGCGGAATTCGCGGCACAGATCGAGGGCTTGCAGAACTTGAAACGTCATCACGTGCGTGTCGCCGGTGCGCTTGATGATGAAGATGCACTCTTGACTCGATAATGACGCGACGAGACCGTCTTCGGACGCGAAGACGGGCGCGTTCGATTCCGGCTTCGGCGCGAGCGTCAGCGTCGGCGGCGTGAAGTTGGCCTGATACGTCAAGCTGTTTGCCATTTCCTGATCCGTACTGGGCAGTGCGATCAGCGCGCGCTGCGATTGATGAAAAACCGGCGCCACCACGCCATGGGTTTCTGCGGCGCTTCGCTATTCCTTCGACTCGACGCGCGGAGCATTTCGTTTTCACGCTCAAGTTCAGCGATACGCGCGCCGGCGGCCATGTTCCGCCGCACCTCGCTATTGTAATGCGAGTAGACCGATTCTTCGCGGTCGCCGAAAAGAGCAAGGTCCGTGATGCCCTCGGGCAAAGGCCGGCGCGAACCAATCGCGATGAAATACAACGGGTCGTAACGTAAGCCACGCTCCGTGGCTTGGGCATCGCCGCTTGCAGTCGCTGCGTCGGCGATTTCCGAATTGCCATCCAGATTCCAAATGGCGGACTGGAACAGCAGTTTCTGCCCGTACAAGCGCACAAAAGGAAATTGCGCACTCAGCAGTTTCAACAATTCGTCGCGATACAGTTCGCGTACATGGAATTCGTTGGAGAACCCGCGATCGTCGCTGTAGGTTTTTTTGTCGGGAGACGAGATGATCAGAATTCCATCGATGGTCAGCGCGCGCGCGAATCCTGCGATCAATTGTTCTTGCGCGGCTACATGCTCGAGCGTTTCGAATGAAACGACCACATCGAAACTGGACTCTGGAACGGTCAACGCCGTGCAATCGCCGCGTTCGAAGCGCAGATTGGAGCGGCTCGCGTAGCGCGATGTCGCATGCGCGATTGCCTCGTCGGAAATATCCACGCCGACAACGCTCGACGCGGCCTCAGCCAACAATGCACTGCCGTAGCCTTCGCCGCACGCCGCGTCCAGAACACGTTTGCCGCGCACGAGCGTGCGCGCGAACACATAGCGATGCCAGTGTTCGTACCAGATTTCGCGCTCGCATTCTGGGGTGAAGCGTTCGCCGGTGAATGGCAGGGTGTCGTTCGTCGTCACGCGAGCGTCTCAGACGTCGAAGTTTTCGAATTTGAGGGCGCCGTGGAATTCCAAATATGCGGAAGGCGAACCAAACCGAACTCGCGCGACTCGCCGCGGATAGTCAATTTTCGCGTCAACGTATCGAATAGCCGCACGCCTTCGGTATCGACGGCATGCACTTTTAACTCGTAACTTCCCGCAAGCAACGGCGTGTCGACGAATCGACAATCAATACGATAGACGCCGTCACTTTCCAAAATAGGGTGAACATCGTCCATTTCACTTGTCACACCGTAAACGGTGCTGCCGTCCGCGCGCGCCAATCCTATTCCGATGACAGGAACGCGCCCGTCGCGGGAATGGGCGCGTACGGTCAACTGCAACGGATCTCCTTGATTGACGACGATGGGAAGTTCACCCAGTGCCCCGTTGACGGCGAAGTCAATTAAATGAAATTCCTGACCTTGTAGCATCACGTTGGCGCGCGTGTTCTCGGTAAACATTGCGGTCTTGCGCTCTTGATAGGCGAGATACGCTTGCGTTACCTCGAAGACGTCGCCACTGGCAACGACAGCGCCTTCCTTGATCCAGCACGCTTGCCGACACAGTTTTTGCACGTGATACATACTGTGCGAAACCAGCAGCAAAGTTCCACCGGATTCAACATAGTCTTCCATCCACTTGATACATTTACGCTGGAAAGCTTCATCGCCAACGGCGAGGACTTCGTCGGTGATGAGCAAGTCCGGACGAAGCGTCGCGACGATAGCGAATCCGAGTCTCACGATCATGCCCGACGAATAGTGTTTTACAGGCTCGTCGATATAACGACCGATGTCGGCAAAATCGATGATTTCCCGCATCTTCGATTTCGTGTCGCCGGTACTGAGGCCATATAGCGCGGCCGACAGCGTGATGTTTTCGCGTCCGGTGTAGTCCGGATGGAATCCTGCTCCCAATTCCAACAAAGCGCCGACTCTTCCGTGGACCTTTACTTCGCCTTCAGACGGCGTCAGTACACCCACGATCAGCTTGAGGAGGGTGGATTTTCCCGCACCGTTCTCGCCAATCAAACCTAGCGATTGACCTGCTCTAACTTGAAGATTGACGTCTTTCAACACCGTTGTCGCCGCGACGTTTTTTTGCCCGGCCAGCAGACCGAACAAAGCGTTCATCCGATCGCGACGACGCGTCACGTTGGGATATCTTTTTCCTAAATGGTGGGCTTCGACGAGAATGCGTGCGTCCACTCGCAACACCTACAGAAAATCTTCGAAATGCGATTGCAGCCGTCTGAAAATGGTCAGCCCGATGCCAAGAGCAGCCAGTGCGACGAGCAGCGATATCGAGGATTCGACGATTGAAATCGTGCCGGAGCCAAAGAGTATCGTGCGAAGGAATTCAGTGTAATGGGTGAACGGATTCCAGTCCATCCAATGACGATAGCCTTCCGGCAACGACTGGCGCGAGTAAAAAACGGGCGAGGCGAACATCCATAACATCAGTAGTTGCGGTAGCGCCGACGCTAAATCGCGAATGAAAACTTGTAAGGCCGCGAGCAGAAACGCGAGACCCAATGCGAATATAAATAATTGCGCATAGACCAAAATTGCGACCGGCAGGAAAATAAGATTGATCGGCACGCCGGCGAGCCCAAGCACGATGCATATCGCGATGAAACCCGAAATTTGAATTAGAAATGTCGCCGCAACGGCGGATATGACGAATACCTCGCGCGGCATGGCAACCTTGCCAATGAGGGCCGCGTTGTCCTGAATCGAAGTACAGGATCGCGACAACGATTCGGCAAGCGCATTCCAGGGCCACAAGCCCATGAATAAAAAAGGGACGTATCCGACCGTGCTACCTTCCGGCAACGGCGCCTTGAAAATCCGCACGAACACGAAACTATAGACCGCAAGTTGAATCAGCGGCTGCAGCAACGCCCAAAGACCGCCGCTGAAACTTCCCAGATAACGGTTTTTGATTTCGCGACGTATGAAATGAAGCGCCAGACCGAGCGCGGGCATCGAGCGAACTCACCAGGGACAATGCGGAATTATCGCAGACGGGCGCGATAGTAAGCGCGGAACGCTTAAATCATTCCGCGCTTATGGGTGATCTCAGTGTGCCGGTGACGATGCAGCATCGGAGGGCTTGGCGCTCTCGGATGGTTGCGCGGCGGGAGCTGCGTCGCCTGCGGAGGCGGCATAGCGCGTTCGCAACGACGCCACGAGATCGGGATTGGCTTGCAGCGGATTGCCGCGGATTTCGCCGGAATATTGGTCGAGCTGAGTCGCGATGTAGGTGCGGCGAAGCGTCAATACAAGATCGCTATGAACCTCATCAAAGGAACGCTGGCGATCTTGCCTCCTTTCGACGAACTTAATCACGTGAAATCCCAAGTCGCTTTTAAGGATGGGTGAAATCTCACCGGGCAGCGTCATCGCGTTGATTTGTGCTGCAAATTGCTTCGTCATTTTATTCGACGTGGCGCGCAGGATTCGTCCGTGATTGCTCGGCTTGCTCGGATCATCGGAATATTTCTCGACGAGTTCCGCAAATTGGTCGGGGTGCGCGCGTGCCGCAGCCTCGACTTCACCGATGCGCGCTTTGGCCTCATTCTCGGGTCGGTCTTTTGTTGAAACCAATATATGTTCGACCACGATATCGCCATGATCGACGAATTCGTCCTTATGACCTGCATAATATTCTGTAGCTAGCATCTCGAAGTCTGGCAACTTTAGGCTTTTTCGAAAGTTGTCCAGTTGGACACGTGCAAGAACGTCGTCGATCGCTTGGGCGATTTCGCGTTTCACTAGCGGATCTTTATCCAGGTTCTGCGATCTTGCTTTGGTGGCCAACTGTTGCTGATACAGCAGGTTGCTGATGGTGCTTTCGATGCGCTTCGGGCTATCAAAAAATCCGGCGCGATCCCCTTCTGGAATCTTGGCGGCAGCGGCATCGACATCCTGCAACGTCACTTCTGCACTTCCTTGACGTGCCACGACATTCGGTCCAAGCGGTTTATCATCCGCTGCTTGAGCTGAAATTGCTACGATCAGACAGGTTCCAATGACGGACGAACGGATACAAGCACCAAGTCTTGAATTTGGATTCATACATTTCCTCAAACGCGTTCACTTATCGCGGTAAACCGCGGACAAGAAATGACCAGACGTAATAGCGAAAGGTTCCAAAAAAAAGCGCGCCGCGATCTGAATCTGACTACTCAGCTTTTATTGCTTGATCAAGGATAAACTGAAACCGGCCCATTCTCGATAGGTAGGGAACAGGCGGCCTGCCCCGTACACTTAGAACCAGCGCCGTCTCGGTAGCTTGACGCCGTGCCCCCGGTAGATGTCACGTTGGTAATGTTGGCATTAATAAGATTGAAATAGTACGACTTGCCCGCCGGTAAATCTGCTAGCACACACTTTGATATGCCGGTGATGGGGGCCGCAGAAAACGCAACGCCGCCTTCCGCGTTCGCACCAACTTTGTAGCAGCCGGGGACGACCGTGCTCCCTGAATCGGTTGATGGGTTGCTAAAATCACCGCATGAAGTACTAATGGTGACGCTCACCTTAGTGTCGTCATTTGACGTCCCAGGACCAATTTTCGACCACCAATCCGCTGACGCGCCAGCGAAAAATCCTGCTGGCGGTTGCACTTGCATAGATATGTAATTGGCGATCGGCATTACGTCAAACGCCTGCTGCCCAGTGCTTGGGAATGTGCCAAATACCGCGGCATACGATGTCATATCGGCAGTTATCGTGTGTTGATCTCCGCCGACTCGAATTTGCGCTTGGCCTTGCTGTGTGAATTGAGTGAGACCCGCGACCGAGTTATCAGCCTGTATCACTCTGCAATTTCCTTGCGTTCCTTTTTTCGGCACGTTGACTGTCGCGATGCTTGTCGCTTGACCGGATGTACCGCCAGTGCAAGTCAGGGTAACTGTATCGGTGGCCGAACTTACTGTGCTTGGATTGCTGAAAGATGCAACAGCCGAAACGAGACTGCTACACGCACTGCCGGTACAAAGAGTGTTGCCGCCAGTGAACGAAGCTGTCGCCGCACCCGTAATAGCCGCAGTGCACGATGTCGCGTTCAGCGCCTGAAAGGAAAAATTTACGGTCCCGGTGTCGGTAAGTAAATTTGTACTCTGTGGGCTCAATGGGGATGCAGGTCCAAACGTGACATTACCCGAGCTTCCCGGCACACCGCAGCCTGCGCCTGTGGAACTTGTAGCGGTAGCTTGCAAATGGCCAGGCGTTGTTTCATTGGTTACTGGGCCCGTCGTATACGAACAAACAGCAGGTCCAGGAACAGTTATGTCTAGCGTCGTTTGAGCCGCAACGGGCAAACCGACGAAAGCCGAAAACAAAAAGATAAATCGTTTCATAAACATTTTCTCAAGGACAGTAGCCACAATAATTCTAAGAAAACTTCCGTGAGCTGCATGCAAGGTTTGTATTAAAGAATCACTAATCCAATGAAATAACTTTTGTCTGAATTACTCATGCAGCCTATTTACAAAAAAAGAGGGACCCTGACGGGTCCCTCTTTTCTCAAACTTGATACATAAAAGATTATGAACAACCGCCAGCTGCATTCGTGCAAGAACGCGAGATGCGATGACGGTTAACGCCACTGTAGTTCGCGAGAATGCTGCTGGTGCCGCCGACAACAAAGTTTGTTGCCTGGAAGCCGGTGATCGGCAGACCATGGAACTGGTTGCCATTGTCTGCTACGTGCAGGTTATGCGGGCCTTTCACCGAGCCGTAGAACGAGGTACTCGTACCGGGGTTCGGATCCAAATTAAGCGCCGCCCAACCAGCCGAGCCGATCGGCACGATGTTAGAGGTCAGCGTCGAATCAAGAACGCTGGACGTTGTGCTGTTGGCGTTGAACGTAATTACGTTCGTTTCGTGACAGATGGAAGAAGGCGGTTGGCCTGGAGGACACGGAGAGAATCCGCAACCAGTCGCCTGAAGCGTATTTTCTTCACGATCGTAGTTGACAATACCGATCACCGTGCAAGACAAGCCCTTGCTATGTTCGCCGAATGTTTCTTCGAACGGCGCAATAGCCTGGGTCGTCAGGGTGAGGGTTGTATCAACATAGAAGCGCTTGGTTGGGAAAGTTACAACCCAATCCGTGCCGTTGACGCCATTCGCTTCATATTCGTTATAAATATTCGAAGCCATGAACACGGAGCTTACCGCGTCGATCGCTTCCGAGCTGCTTGTCCACGAGGACGTCAACAGCACGCCGTCGTCGAACACGTAGGAAGTGGCCGGGTTGACCTGGGCCAAGCTCGGCGTGAGCGAGCTGGTCGGCTGCTCGAGCGGGACGGCGGTGAAACCATCCAGCGCGTCAGCGTTGTAGGTGTAGTACGTGCCGTTGGCAGTTTGAACGACTTCAGCAGAGCCGAACAATCCCGACGTCGGAGCAACATATGCGGAATCGGCTTCGAAATCTTTTTCGGCTTTGGTCAGCGCGCCGTCAGCAAATGTGCCGCAACCGGGCGGAACGCCATTGACGTGCTTTGTATCGACATACAGAGGGCTGCCGGTAACGATGTCAGCCATCGTGATCATTTCGAAATGGCCTTCACGCGTACGTGAGGCATCCGTCGGACCCGTATCGCTGTTATCACCCGAGAATGTGAAGGTACGGAACGCAACGTAGTTCGTCGTGCCGGAGGTGCTTTCTTTGAGCACCGGAGCGGTACAGCTATTGTCGTGCGTCAGAATGCCGGCGCCGGTTCCCAAACCCGACGCGAGGTCGGAGAGAGCGAACACGTCAGCGGTCCAAACGTCGAACGGCGAGAGGAACAAGTTGAAGTCGAGTACTTCGCGGCTGTTATAGCCTTCGAGGAAACGGACCTTAACGGCTTTGCCGACAGCGGCTGTGTTGACTACGGACAACAATGTCCCTTGTCCGCCGTTGACGGTGTAATACGGGTAAAGAAGAACCTGACCGAGACCATCGGGGTTCAGGTTGACGGCGCCCGCCTGATTAGAGACGAGGCCCGCAACGCCGGCGATGCCAGCGATGACGGCAGTCGTCAAGCTATTTCTGTTCATTACAACACTCCTAATTTGACCACAGGGCTTTTTTGCTTTTTCGCCAACCTGCCAGGGCATGCAATACCGCCCCTACGCCACTGTAAACAGGATGGGCAACAGCGAATCTATCCTAAGACAAACGCAAAGGCAATGCAATCCCAACGCAAATCCAAGGAAATCTTAGGGTTTCGCGCCGCCCGTAAGCTTTGGCGACCGGGTGGCGTCCGGCAGATAGTACCAGTTCCCGCTCTCCTTGATCCACGTTTCCACGACCGGCGATATCGCCTTGACGTGACCTGCCGCGCCCGTCATATCGATCTCGATGTTGACGAGAAGGCGCACGGTGCAGGTGTCTTCCTTACATTCTTCGGAATTGAAGGTAACGTCGAGCCACTTCATGCCGCGCCCGTTCATTTCCCGCGCATATTCATCGCGAGATTTGGTGGCGCGAAACCCCGGTGTTAGGTAGTCGTATGCTTTTTCGGCTTTATGCTCGATCAGGAAGTTCCAGCGGTTGACGGCACGCTCTTGCAATGTCTCTGTGCTTTGCGGCTTCGTCGGCGTCGTCGGACCGCAACCCGCCAGCAGAGCTAGCGAGCAAATTGCTACAAATTGCGCAAAATATACTTTTTTACTGACCATTGGGTCGATCCTTCAAATTATTCGGTAACTGGGGTTCGGGCAGTGGGGTTGGGGACAGCGACGGCGCGCTGTCCGGCACCGCGATGGGTTGCGCTACGGCGGATACTGGCGTTTTCGCCGTTCTCAACGGAGCCAGCGACTCGAACTTCTTTTCGTACTCTTGTGTCATTTCGCGAGCGTCTTCGGAATTGACGATGACGCGAGGCGTGATGAGCACGATCAATTCAGTCCGGTCATGCGTCTTGGACGTATTGCCGAATAAGCCTCCAAGCAAAGGAATGCTGCTCAGTCCCGGCACGCCGGTCTTAGAATCGCTGGTGTGGTCCTGAATAATACCTCCCAGGAGGACAGTATCCCCGCTCTGCACAGCCACTTCGGTCTGTAGATTGCGCTGACTGATCGGCGGATTTGGGTTGTTAGCCGCAGGAGCGCCAGGAACGCTATCTTCTTGGTCGACATCCATATAAACGAGACCGCCCGGATTCACGCGAGGCGTAATAGAAAGAGTGACACCGGTACTAATGTAGGAGGCTTGGCCAATGCCCGTATTTGTAGCCAGGCCAGTCGTAGTGTCTGTGGTACCTAAGCCAAGAATCGATGTCGAAAGGATCGGAACCTGCGTGCCGACCGTAATTTGAGCCTGCTGATTGTTCATGACGACTAACGAAGGCGCGGATAAAATCTTGGTCTGACCGCTGGTTTGAAGCGCGGAAAGAGCGACTTGGAAGTTTTTATTCAAAAATGAATAAAACAGCCCCTGCCCACTGTCCGTTGGAAATGTTCCCGTTCCCCCAAGTGCCGCTCGGTGCCGGTCAGCCTGGTTACCTTGAAAAGCTTGGCCATACTGATAACCAGTCGTAGAGTTGGTCTGGCCAGTAGTGTTGTTTATTAATCCACCGAGCCACCACTGCACGCCAAATTCCAAATCTCCCGACAGCGTCACTTCAAGGATCTTCGCCTCGATCTGCACTTGCAGCGGCGAGATGTCGAGGCGATGAATTGCGGCGAGGATGGAATCCCATTCGCCCGGCGTGGCCATCACGAGTAGCTGATTATTTTCTTCGATGGCGGTAATCCGGATATCGGTCGGCTTTTGTCCGTTCGCATTCGGTGTTCCGGTGCCGGTTGTCGACAGACCGGAGCCGGTGCCGGTCACGCCGCCAGTTGCTGTCCGATTCGTACCGTTGGTGGTCGATCCTCCATAACTTCCACTGGTGCGGTTGGAATTGAGTGAATTTCCCGCCAGCGAGCCGCCGCCAATACTTCCACCAATACCGTTGCCGCTGTTGACGCCGCCGATCGTCGTGGCTCTTAGCCCGGGCGCTACGTTACCGGTGTTGGATTTCTGCTGGACTTGCCCGGTGTAAATCGCGTTGAGGTGATCCGACAGATCGACAGCCTTCACGTTTTTTACGTCATACACATAGAGCTGCGTTCCGTTTTCGCCCGCGCCCAGATCAAGCCGGTATACCCACTGCTCAGCCTGCTTCAAATAGTCCGGCTGCGACGTGATGACCACGATTGAGTTCGTCGAGTCCATCGCGATAAAGCGAAACATCCCTGCCAATGGTGACTGACCTGCCTCGCCGAAAATCTTGTCCAGTTCGGGCTGGACTTTGGTGACATCGGTGTTGCGCAAGCTATAGACGCCAACCGACATGCCTTTCAGCCAATCGACGTCGAACACGTCGATCGTGCGCTGGTAATTGGCGAGCTCAGACGCAGTACCCGCCATTATCATCATGTTACGCGACGCGTCCGCGGACACGACTGCGTCCGCTTTCGCAAACGGTTTAAGCAGCTTTTGCATTTCAGTCGCCGAAATATATTTCAGCGGAAACACGCGCACTTCGTATCCCTTCGCGATATTAGGCGGCGCGATACGCGGCGTAAGGTTGCCTGGAATCGCATCCTTGACAGGCAAGACTTCATAACGACCCTCTTTGCGCACGAGCGCGTTGTTCGTCCACGCCAGCAGCATTTCCAGAATCGGCATGGCCTGTTCCGACGTAATCGGACGCGATGTCGAAAACGTCACATTGCCAGTGACATTCGGAGCGATGGTGTAGTTCTCTTTCAACAAGGCGCCCAGGATCGCTTGCACGACAGCCTGGATTGGCTGATTTTCGAAGTTGAAAGTAATTTGCCCGTCGGCTGACGACGACGATGCGCCCGGCGCGGGCAGCCGCGCCGCCTTCTCATTGACGAAAGTGCCATTGCCCTTCTCAACTTTTGCATCGGCAGCTTTGGCCGCGTCCGTGGTTTTGATCTTGATCGGTTTCTCATCGTCGACCGTCGATATCTTCGGAAGCGGCGGCGGTGCTGCCGACGGATCGATGTCGGGTGCGTCGTGTTTTTGGAACGGCATGTCCGCACAGCCGCCAAGCAGCGCGATCAAGAGCGTCAGAAATATGATGTGGGGACGTAAGGACACGTGCTGCACTCCGTAACGGTTCGCCTTATTGATTCGGCGGATTACCTTTTTGATTCTTGATGCGTTCGGCTTCATCGCGCATTTGCTTGCGACGCTCTTCAATACGACGCTGCAATTGCTCCGCTGCCTGCGGATTCCCCGCATTTCCCGGTGTCGGCTGCGTTGGCTGCCCTGCTTTCGCGCCACCCGGTCCGCCCGCGGCCTTGTTACCGCCCGGCTTGCCGGGTTGGTTCGATGGCTTTTGA
>CAZZWP010000019.1:0-33476 GCA_964657965.1 uncultured Rudaea sp.
AGCCACACTGCGGTTCCGATCTCGGCTTGCTGAAAACCAAAGCCGAACCGAACGCGGACGGAACGCACCGCATCTCGGGCACGAAGATTTTCATCACGGCCGGCGAACACGACTTTACGGAAAACATCGTGCATCTCGTCTTGGCTCGCTTGCCTGACGCGCCGGTCGGAACGAAAGGTATATCTTTGTTCATTGTTCCAAAGTATAAAACGGGCAAAGATGGAAAAATGCGCGAGCGCAACACGCTCGCCTGCGGTTCGATCGAACACAAGATGGGCATCAAAGGCTCGGCCACGTGTGTGATGCATTTCGACGCCGCCGAAGGCTGGCTGATCGGTCAGCCGAATCGCGGGTTGATGGCGATGTTCACCATGATGAACACCGCGCGGCTGGCGGTCGGCCTGCAAGGGCTCGCGTTGATCGAACGTGCATACCAAAATAGTCTGGCGTATGCACGCAATCGATTGCAGATGCGCGCGATGTCGGGCGCGAAGTTTCCCGATAAACCGGCCGATCCACTCATCGTTCATCCGGACATCCGCCGCATGCTGTTGACGCAAAAAGCCTTCGCGGAAGGCGGACGTGTGCTCGGTTATTACGCGGCAACATTGGTCGACCTCGTCGAGCGCTCGCCGGAGGCCACCGAGCGCAAGCGCGCCGACGAATTACTGTCGTTCATCATCCCGATCGTGAAAGGATTGCTGACCGAAGCGTCGATCGAATGCACGAATCACGCGCTGCAAATTTATGGCGGCCACGGCTACGTCCACGAAACGGGCATCGAACAGTTCGCGCGCGATTCGCGCATCACGACAATTTATGAAGGCACCACGCAGATTCAGGCGATCGATTTGCTCGGTCGCAAGATTCTGCAAACGCAAGGCGTCGGCTTGCGTCATTTTCTGGAAGAGATCAGCGCCTTTTGTCACGACAACGCGCAAAACGCATCGTTGGCCGAATTCATCGCGCCGCTCGCGGTGGCGACGAAGGACTGGGCGGATCTGACGCAGGAAATAGGAAAACGCGCGCTCGGCAATCCCGATGAAATCGGAGCGGCTGCGGTCGATTATCTTTTCTATTCCGGTTACGTCGCTCTAGCCTACTTTTGGGCGCGCAGTGTGACGACGGCAACTTCCATCGCGGCTGCCGACGAATTTAAAAATGCGAAGCGCGCCACCGCGCGCTTTTATTTTTCGCGCATCCTTCCGCGCACTCAAACGCATGCGGCCGTGGTGCGTGCAAGCATCGATAGTTTGATGTCGATGCCGGACGTGCAATTCGGATGACGATTGCTGTTACGCGCGCCTGGAAAAAATCTTAGAATCACTAAAGCAAATCATCCATCCCGAATCGCCGTCATGAATGACGAAAACTCCGAAGCTTCCACGCACGTCCGTTTGGCGCACGCAGACGACGATGATTTCATTCTCTCGCTGGCCGAACGTTTCGTCGATTTCGAGCTACCGACGTGGCGCAAGCGAAACGAGACGCTAAACGGCATCCGCGCCGACATCACGCGACATTTGCGCGAACTGCCACCGGCCTCCCATTTGTTCGTGGCAGAAAACGACGACGGCGAGCGCACCGGTTTTCTGCATCTGCAGACCCAGAAGGATTTTTTCACCGGCGCCCTCAATTGCCACATCAGCGACATCGTTGTCGCACCGGAAGCCGAAGGTAGCGGCGTCGGTAGCGATTTGATCGCATACGCCGAAAAATGGGCCAAAGAACATCGCTGTCGCCATGTCACGCTCGCCGTGTTTCCCGGCAACGAGCGAGCGCGCGCATTTTACGAGCGCCGCGGCTTCGCTACGGAATTGCTGCGCATGGTGAAGCCGGTCAAATAGTGTTCATCGCACGCTTGTCGCCAACGTCCTAATCCGCGCGGCGTTGTCATCGTCGTTCGGCAATCGTCCTATGTGGGACATCATCGGGACCACGCCGGATCGGCGAGCCGGCGAAGTATTTTGGGCGGCGAAGTTTAGCTAAGAAATCTTTTTGTCTTTCGTAATGAACCATGTTCTTGGTTGCGGATTCGCACCCTGCACGCGGCGCAAGATCCCAACCGCGCTGCGATAGATCGCGCGAATGTCCGCATTGTCCTCACCCACGGTGAGCTGAACGACTTGCGTCAACCACCGCGCGATGTAGCGGACACGAACGATGGCGCTATCGGAGCTGAGTTGGCGTTCCACCGATATGTTGGTCAGCGTATCCAAGATGTCTTGCGGCATTTTCCGGCGCGTATCGTCGGCACGCTTGTTCGATTCCGAGTCGAGGCTGGCAGAGATCGATTCGATCGACGCACGCAGTTGAAGCAACTCGCCTGGCGACATCGCGCCCACGGCATCAGCGATCGCGCCCGCGTGACGCTTTAAACGTATCGCGCGGGTCAACCGCGCGATCTTCTCCAGAATCAAACCCGCTTTTTTCATACGTCCCTGTCGTGTCGTAACGTGCGCAAGCTCCAACGGAATCTATACCATCGGTAAACCCACTGCTTCGTGAATCACGCGTATGACCGCGCGAGGGAGCGGCGAAACGGATTCTTGCGCGCGTCATCCGCGGCAACGGGTGCGGCTTCTCGCCGAAGATCGTCGGCGAACTTTCGTCCCGCGCGTAATGAGGTATCGAGTAGTATTTTCGCTCGTATCGCGTGTTCATGGGTCAGGTCAACCAGGCGTGCAAGGTGCGCGGACACCATCCGCGCGGCGCTTCCGATGCGGCATCAACGGCACGGATGACGACGCAAGGTGTCTGCTCGATGTGAACCGAAGCCGCGGGCTCCATAACGCGCTCACGCGCTTCGGTCGATAGGTTTTCTTGCTGGCTTGAGGTGGATGTCATTGGCCATCTCCTTGGAGATTGTCAGGGTGAGCAAATGCTATCCACATCCTGCCGTTTGAAAGGGACGTCTCGCGGACAGCTTAAGGACTTCAGGCGCGAGGAATCGGTGTGATCGTTGTCGGACATTAGTCGGACAATATCGGGACATTCTCGTTTGCCCCTTATTTTCGTGCGTAAACTAGCGGCGAAATCAGCGCTAGCCACGCGCTGATTTGCGTCATGTCACCATGTTGTCGCGTATCGAAGAAGTCACCGGGGGACTTCCTATGGCACGGGTAATATCGGAAATCACGCGCGATCGGCCGGCGCCTTACGGCTACTCGTTCGACCGCATCGTCATCGAATTGGCGCGTGCACGGCTCACGGTCGATGGGCGAGAAGTGCAAGCGCCGACGCTTCCACTCCGATTATTGCAGGCGTTGTGCGAACGTCCCGGCGCGATGATCCCGCGCCGCGAATTGTTCGAATATATCTGGCCGCGGCAGATCGCCTCGAACGAAGCGCTGACGAAACTCATCGGACGGCTGCGCGACATGCTCGGTATGTACGGCGCGCGCGTGGTGACGGTGCGCGGTCGTGGCGTGCGCCTCGATGCGACGGTACGACGCCTCGACACGCCCCCGCCGGTCGAGCATGAACCCGACGAGTTGATGCCACCTGGAGCGCCGGCCGATGTCGAACCGCGCGTGGTGCCGTTGATCGAACGGCCGATCGTTCTCGTCGTCGACGACAGTCCTGACAGCGTCTTGTTGCTGACCGAAACGCTCAAGGACCGGTATCGGACAAAAATCGCCACCAGCGGTGCCGCGGCGATCAAAGCCGCGTTGCGACAACCGCAGCCCGACATCATTCTCATGGACGTGGTGATGCCGGAAATGGATGGCTTCGAGTTATGTAAATCGCTCAAGCAATTGCCCAGCGTGTCCGGGACACCGATCATTTTCATCACGGGCAAGATTCAGCCGGAAGAAGAAGCGCACGGCCTGGCCATCGGCGCCGTCGATTACATCACCAAGCCAATTTCGCAACCGGTCGTATTGGCGCGCATCGCGACCCATCTGAAACTGGTGAAGGCACAGCGCGCATTGGAGTCGCACAACGAGCATCTGGAAGACATGGTGCGGCAGCGCACGCAGGAACTGGCGAAAGTTCAAGACGCGACGATCGCCGCGATGGCGGCCCTCGCCGAAACGCGCGATGACGAAACGGGCAATCATATTTATCGCACGCAACGCTATGTAAAAGCGCTGGCGAAGGCACTTCAGCACCATCCGCGATTCGAATACGAATTGACGGACGAAAGTATCGAGCTGCTCTTCAAATCCGCCCCGCTGCACGACATCGGCAAGGTGAGCGTTCCCGATCACATTCTCAAGAAAAACGGACCGCTGACGGACGATGAATTCGAAGCGGTGAAGCAACACACGACGAAAGGCGGCGACGCCATTCGTTCCGTCGAACAGAACCTCGGCGAGAGCAGCGATTTCCTTCGCTTCGCGCGAGAGATCGCCTACTCGCACCAGGAGCACTGGGACGGCTCCGGTTATCCTGAAGGACTGGCGGGTGATGAAATCCCGATCTCCGCGAGGCTGTTGGCCATTGCCGACGTGTACGACGCCTTGATTTCGCGCCGATGCTACAAAGCACCGTTCTCGCACGAGACGGCCGTGGCGATGATGGAACAAGGGCGCGGCACGCATTTCGATCCGGATGTTCTCGATTCGTTCTTGCGCATACAGAATCAGTTCCGCGAAATCGCACAAACATTCACGGATCAAGTGGGCGAAGAACCGCAAGAATCCCGCCGCGGAACGCCGGCGTAATCATGGTCGGCGCGTTTGCCGCATCAATCCCTCGACATGAATAAGATCCCGCGACCATCACCGTTGCGATGGCTGGCTTCGACGCTGATCTGCCTCTGCGCCAGCGCTGACGCCAAAGCGTATGAAATCGTCAAAGGTCCGGCGCCGCTGGTAAATTCGCCATTGCAATGGTCAGCGTATCGTCGCTTCTCGAGTTCCGATGGTTTGCCGGGTGCGACGGTCAATGCGCTGGCTCAAGATAAAGACGGTTTCGTTTATGCCGGAACAGAAAACGGATTAGCGCAATTCGACGGCAGCGCGTGGCACAAAATCGTGCTGCCGCCGAACAATGCGTCATCGGTCATTCTGAAACTCGTCGCGCTCGATGACGGAAGCGTGTGGATCGGCACGGACAATGACGGTCTGTTCCGTTACGCGCGAGGTTCGGTAACCGCACGAGCTCTGCCAAGCGATGCGACCGAAGCCGACATCGAAGCGTTAGCCGCAGCCGGCAAAAATGCCGCCTATGTCGGCACGTCGCGATCGCTGTATCGATGCGATCCGGAGGCGTGCAAAGAGATCACTGCCGGTCGCGGACTGGAGATCGCTGCGCTGCTGGTCGGCACATTCAACGGAAAACAATGCCTTTGGACGGGCACGAACGAAGACGGACTTTATCGAATCGACGCGATCGATACGGACGAGCCCGTTCGCAGTGACTGGCATCTGGTCGGCAAAGAGCTGGGATTGTTGTCGGTACGCGCGCTCGCACAATGGGGTGGAAACGACGGCAGGGACTTGTGGGTGGGCGGAGGACTTGGCGTCGTGCGAATTTCGCACGATCGCATCGTTTCGTACGCCGCGTATAAAAACGTGCGCAGCAACGGCGCCTTGTCGCTGCTTGCCGGACGCAATGCGGAAGGCAACGACGTTTTGCACGTCGGCTTATCCCGCGGCGGAATTGCCGACATCAATCTCGACGGCACGTGGTCAGTCCAGAATCGATCGAATGGCTTGCCTGAAGACTACGTCAACGCGCTTTGTCAGACCGATACCGATTTGCGCGCACCCGTGCTCTGGATCGGCATGCAGAACGCTGGGATCGCGCGGCGCGACGCCGCTGTCTGGTCGTCGTTCGATGAGCGCAATGGTCTGCCGAACCACATCATTCGCAGTCTGGGCGAGTTGGATTTTCCCGACGGCTTACGCACCCAATGGATCGGCACCGCCGACGGTTTTGTTCGCCGGCATGGTGATCGATGGGAGCCGTCGCTGCACGGCGCTTATGAACATTCCGTGGTGAACACCGCCGCGCGGATGGGCGACGACGTTTGGATCGGTACGGATTTCGGCTTGATCGACATCCGCCACAACACACTGGAGGCGCGGACGCTCGATACGACCGCGTTACGCGGCACTATCATCGAAGCGTTACATGCAGAAGAGGACGCCGACGAGCCTGGCGTGATGTGGATCGGCACGCACTACGGATTGGCGAAAGCGATCAACCAGACATTTACAAACGTCGATGTGCCGGTGCTGTCTGGAGAACAAAGTGTGTATGCGATTGCAGAGACATCCGACGCCGATCACCACCGCATGTTATGGGTTGGCGGCAATGGGATCGGCTATCGGCAGAATGGCACGTGGCATGGAATTCCGGCGAGTTGCGGGCTGCCGTCGCAGGATGTTTTCGATATCAAAGAGCGTGGAACGCCGTCGCATAATCATCAGTTGTGGATCGCGCACCGAGAAGGCGCCACGCGCATCGATCTCGATGACGGATTGCGCTGCGACTGGTTTCCGCCGTCCGTCATGCAACCCGAGCCCTTTTTGCGCATCGCATTCGATGCCAGCGATCGCCTGTATCTGTTCGGCAAACTCGGTGTCGTTCGTCTGACGCCGAATGCTCTCGCGCCAAATGATCTAAGCCAGTTTCGAATGGAGCGCTTCGGATTGGACGACGGCTTGCCGACGCTCGAATTCAATCGCGGCGCGATGGTCGACGCGCAAGGTCGTATCTGGGCCGCCAGTGTCGAAGGTGCTGTCCTTTATGATCCGCGCGAAGAAGCCACGACGCATGCGCCACGGCCTTTTCGACTGTTGTCTGCTCGGGTCGACGGCACGCAAAAGGCGCTCACCGACAATGAAATTCTCGACGCGGATGAAAACAATCTCGCGTTCGATTTTAGCCTACTTTCGTTCCAGCGCGACAAATTGACACGTTATCGAACCGAGCTTATCGGACTGGATGAACCGCTCAGCGAATGGACGTCCGAAAACCATCGCGTCTTTCGTCGCCTGCCTGCCGGCGACTATGCCTTCCACGCCTACGCGCGCGACGGTTTTGGCGTTGAAGCCGAGCCGTTGTCGATGCGTTTTTCCATCAGTCTACCGATGTGGCGGCGATGGTGGGCGATCGCTATTTATGTAGTGGCCGCCGTCGCGCTGGGCGCCGCGATCAGCCGCTGGCGCATCGAACGGTTGCGGCGCGCGTCGAAAGTCTTGGAACAAACGGTCAAAGACCGCACCGCTTCACTCACCGATGCCAACGCGCAACTCGAAGACGCGCGCAAAATCGCCGAAGCGGCCACGCAATCGAAGAGCGTATTCCTGGCCAACATGAGTCACGAGATTCGAACGCCGATGAACGCAGTACTCGGCTTCGCCGGTTTGGGTCTACGGCTCGACGTGCCTCCGAAAGCGCACGATTATTTTCGGAAAATCAACAACGCCGGCCAGAATCTGCTGAATGTCCTCAACGACATTCTGGATTTTTCAAAAATCGAAGCAGGCAAGATGGCGCTCGAAACCGTTCCATTCGCCCTATCCGACGTGCTCGCACACGTCACGGATCTTTTCACACTCAAAGCGTCGGAGAAAAATCTCGAATTCGTCGTCGGCACCGCGCCCGCGATGCCTGACCAATTCGTCGGCGATCCGTTGCGACTGGGACAGGTACTGCTCAATCTCGTGAACAACGCCATAAAATTCACACAGGCCGGATTCGTGCAGCTCTATGTGGAACAAGTCGAGAACGCGAACCGCCCCGGAAAAACCGTGTTGCGATTTTCCGTCGAAGATTCCGGCATCGGCATGTCGCCCGATCAAGTGGCGAAATTGTTTCAACCGTTTTCGCAGGCCGATCATTCGACGACGCGCAACTTCGGCGGCACCGGGTTGGGGTTGACGATCTCGCAGCGACTCGTCGCGCAGATGGGCGGTGTGATTTCAGTGACGTCGCACCGAGGCGCCGGCAGCTGCTTCCGTTTCGACATTGCGCTGAAGCGCCAAGAACACGTCGCAGCGCAGCGGCGCCACATACCCGACCAGTTCGCTGGACTGAAGATTCTCGTCGTCGACGATAGCCATCAGGCGCGCGAATGGCTTTGCGACCAACTTACCTCATTGCGATTCGATGTCGCCACGGTCGATTCCGGCGAAGCGGCGCTGAATCGACTGCATCGCGAAAAATTCGATCTCATCATGATGGACTGGATGATGCCGGGCATCGACGGCATCGAGACCACACGTCGCATCAGAAGCGACCTGGCACTCGAGCGAATTCCAGAGGTCATCATGGTGACGGCGCATGGCCGCGAATCGATTCAGGAAGCGGCGGAATCAGTGGGCGTGCAGCGCTTTCTCATCAAGCCGGTCAACCCCTCTTTGTTGTTCGACACGATCGTCGAAACACTCGGCGCCGAAATGGCCGCTACGCGATCGCGCCCATCGGGAACGTTGCAGCCAGTATCTCAAGGCATTAATCGCGTTCGCGTGCTGCTGACCGAAGACAATCAGATAAATCAGGCACTGGCTATCGATATGCTGACGAGCGCCGGCCTTGACGTGGATGTGGCCAACAACGGCATCGAAGCGCTAAAACTCGCGGAAGCCGCAGCGTACGACGCAATTCTCATGGACATCGAGATGCCCGAAATGGACGGCTACACGGCTGCGCGAGAAATTCGCCATCGGATGGGCGACTCGGTCCCGCCCATTATCGCGATGACGGCACACGCGTCGCACGATCACCGTCAACGCTGCCTCGAATCGGGAATGGTGGACTTCATCGCAAAACCGATTTTGTACGACGAACTGCTGGCAACGCTAAAAAAATGGGTGACGAACGCAACGATGGCACGCTTGACGACAAAGTTGTCGACATCGTGTCCAACGGAACTGGATATACCGTCGGCGCTGGCGCGCATGAATGGCAATACTCAATTGCTCAAGAAACTGCTGGCCATGTTTCCCGAGGTCCATGCCCGTTCGGAAGCGGAACTTCGTACCGCGTTATCGGACGGCCATAAGAAAACGGCGGCCCGGATCGCACATAGCGTTGCGGGCGCCGCCGGCAACATCGCCGCGACGCGCCTGTACGAAGTCAGTCAGCAGCTAGAGGATGCTATCTCCCGTAGCGACGACCGAGAAATCCAAATTCTGCTCGCTCAATTTTCGAGCCTCTTGAAGGCGACGATCGCATCATGCGGCGAAGCGGCGGCCGCACTTTGAACGAAGAGCCGTCCATGGCTGCGCGCTCCAATGCATTCGTCTCCATAACTTGAGGCGTCTCTTAAACGGAATCTGAAAGTTTCTCGATCAAGGATTTCGCCCGTTGGCGAAGCGCATCGTCGGAATCTTTTACCGCGCGTTTGATTACGCGGATACGTTCCTCGTCATCGATTTCCGGCAGACGTGCCGCGGCGTCGAGCGCCGCACCTCGAACACGGCGACACGGTGAACGGCGAAGCAATGCGTCGAACAGTTCCAGCGTCTGATCGTTGCCGACTTCACCGGCCAGCCTCACGACAGAAGCGCGTCGATAAATACCCGCCGATTCGACATGTCCGCAAATGGTCGATTCTTGCGGATCGAAAATCAGTCGATCGGTGACCGGCGTGCGGTCGCTGAATATGCACAAGCTCATCGATATCGACAGCGCCTCCGGCGTAACGTGAGCATGTACGTCGACGGCTTCACGACAAATGACGGCGCAATCCTTTTGAATCCGCACGCGTTGGTTAAATCGCAAATCGACGCGGTCGGCTGGTTCGGCGCGATCGTCTTTTGCGTTGAACGTGTACAGATCCGTGATGCAACCGGGACCGAAATAACCGATCGTCATCACATTGAAGTTATGGTTGTGGGCTCGCCGGTCGGTTTGAGTTTGTGCCGACGGGGGTCGCAATGCTTCCGCGAACGAGTCGGGCATCCATATCGTTGCCTGCAATGCATAACTCGGCGCACTGGCCAGCTCCAATGGAGATGAAACGAAAGGCGATTCTTCCTTCGCATCCAGTACCCGCTGTATTTCAGCGTTGCAATGATGGGCGATCAGATCAGGATCGTTCGCCAACGCGCGCAGATAGGGAGCGACGCCGATCAGGCTATCGGCTTCGTCGAGATCGAACGTTGTCTCGAGATGATCGACGAACTCCGCAAGCGACAGGCGATCCTCATTCTCAAGTTTGAGTACGATCGGCATGTTCAGGCTGCCATGGCGGCGATGGCTTTTTCCGAGGCGGTTCGCACATGCGGATGCTTATCTTTGGTCGCGCGCTGCAAACTCGCCTTGGCCGCTTCGGGATTCAGCCGCGTCAACGCCTGCAGCGCGCTCCATCGGATGAAATGGCTGGGATGCGTGGTGAGCCCATACAGCGTCGCGATCGACGTCGTGCTGCGCATGGCCGCCAACGCACTGATCATCGCGGCGATGTGCGCGTCATTATCACTGCTCGGGATGGCATGCACCGCTTGCAAGGTATGCCGCGAAAAAACCCAGCGAATCGCACGTCGCACGCGACCGCTTAAAATCATCACGAACGTCGGCGATTCGACGAGAAAATCGAAAACCCCTTTGCTCGTATCGACGATGCAAACCGTACCCGGAATGTAAACCTCTCGTTTCGGCAGCAACAATGTGACGTGCGGGTCGAACACGTCGTTGTCGACATCGTGCGACGGCTGATAGCGATCGACGACCAGCGGTTCCGGCCCGATCACGGCAATCATGGCGTGACCGGCATGGCTATGAACGAAATCGGTCTTGTGCGGCATCAAGCCGTATTCGAAACGCCACAGTTTATTTTCATACGGAACAATACGATTCGGATGCCATGTCGAGGGTGTATCCAATGGATCTTTGAGAATCGCACTCAATTCGGCATTCAACGTGTCTTCTAGAAACGGGCTATCGAATGCGAGCTCGGTGAGTATGAAGTGCAAATCGAAAAACAAATCGTCGTCGCCTTTGTCGAGTTGCCAATTGACCACAGTCTGAAACTCATGCAGGTTTGGATGAATCGGAATCATCGGCATCTCAACGGTGGTTTTGAAAATCACGCGAACTCGATTCGCATGGCGGTTGCTGACTACGGTGTGAAGTGTCGCCAACAAATGACGTAGTGAGCGAGACACGTTGCAGACAGAAAGAGGACATCGCGAAAGAATCGCGAATAAACATCGCCACGCGGGCGAGTAAGAGAAATCGCGGCTAGCGGATTGTCCGTTTTCCGAGCACGTATTCGACGATTTCGTCGGCCGCTTGTTCCGGCGATATACGTGTCGTGTCGATGTGGATGTCAGGCTGCTGCGGCGGCTCGTAGGGACTGTCGATACCTGTAAAGTTTTTCAGTTGTCCCGCGCGCGCTTTTTTGTAGAGGCCTTTGACGTCGCGTTCTTCCGCCACGGCGAGTGGTGTATCGATGAAGATTTCCACGAAGTCGCCGTCCGTCATCAGTTGGCGAACCATGTTGCGCTCCGATCGAAACGGCGAAATGAACGCGGTGAGAACGATGAGCCCCGCGTTCGTCATCAACTTGGCCACCTCGCCGACGCGACGGATGTTTTCGACGCGGTCGGCATCGGTAAAGCCGAGATCGCGGTTGAGACCATGTCGTATGTTGTCACCATCGAGCAAAAAACTGTGTTTGCCCAACGCAAACAGTTTACGTTCGACCAGATTCGCGATCGTCGATTTGCCTGAGCCGGACAATCCCGTGAACCACAGTAGCGCCGGTTTCTGGTTTTTCTGCGCGGAGTGCGAATCGCGACCGATGTCGATCGACTGCCAATGGATGTTGTGACTGCGGCGCAACGCAAAGTGAATCATGCCCGCCGCGACAGTGCGGTTGGTGATGCGATCGATCAGAATGAATCCGCCGAGATCGGGATTGTTTTCGTACGCATCGAACGGAAGCGGACGATCGAGCGAAATATTGCAGACACCAATCGCGTTCAACGCCAGCGTGTCGGCCGCAACGTGCGCAATCGTGTCGACGTCGATCTGATATTTCGGTTTCGTGATCGTCGCCGTCGCGACCGAGGTGCCGAGCTTGAATCGATACGGTCGACCCGGCAGCATTTCTTGTTCGTCCATCCAGACCAGGGTCGCCTCGAACTGGTCGGCGACTTCGAGCGGCGCATCGGCAGCCACGAGCACATCGCCGCGCGAGCAATCGACTTCGTCGGCCAAGGTCAACGTCACCGATTGACTGGCGACCGCTTTCGGCAACGCGCCGTCGAAGGTGACGATCGATTGGATTTTGCTCGTGCGACCGGACGGCAGTACACGGACGGCATCGCCAGGTTTGACCGTGCCCGATTCGATCCATCCACTAAATCCACGAAAGTCGAGATTCGGTCGATTGACCCATTGCACGGCCATGCGAAACGATTGCGTCGCGCGATGCTCGCCATCGACCGGAACATTTTCCAGAAACGGCAGCAGCGCCGGACCGGCGTACCACGACATGCGGTCACTTTTTGTCGTGATGTTGTCACCGTTCAATCCGGAAATCGGAATGGGCGTAAATTGTTCGATACCGATGCTGGTGGCGAATGCGCGATAGTCGGCGACGATTTCATCGAAACGCGGTTGCGCGTAATTGACCAGATCCATCTTGGTGATCGCGACGACGACATCGCGAATGCCCAGCAGGTGAACAAGATAACTGTGACGCTTGGTTTGCGTGAGCACGCCTTGCCGCGCATCGATGAGAATGATGGCGAGATCGGCGGTCGATGCGGCCGTGACCATGTTGCGCGTGTATTGCTCGTGGCCGGGCGTGTCGGCGACGATGAATTTTCGTTTCTCGGTCGAAAAGAATCGATATGCGACATCGATCGTGATGCCTTGCTCGCGCTCGGCGGCCAGTCCGTCCACGAGTAACGCAAAGTCGATATTCTGACCTTGCGTACCGACACGTTTGCTGTCGGCTTCCAGCGCCGCCAGCTGATCCTCGAAAATCAATTGGCTGTCGTATAACAGACGGCCGATCAGCGTGGATTTGCCATCGTCGACCGACCCGCACGTGATGAAACGCAACATCGATTTGTTCTGATGCTGCTGGAGATACGCATCGATGTCTTTCGCGATGAGAGCATCGGCGCGCATCAGAAATACCCTTCCTGTTTTTTCTTTTCCATGCCCGCCGACGGCTCGTGATCGATCGCGCGACCTTGCCGTTCGGATGTCGTGGTCAGCAACATTTCCTGGATCACCTGCGGCAATGTGCGCGCATCGCTCTCGATGGCGCCGGTCAGCGGATAACATCCCAGCGTGCGAAATCGAATCGATCGCATCACAGGTTTTTCGCCGGCGTTGAGGCGAAACCGTTCGTCATCGATCATCAGCAACAACCCGTCGCGCTCGACGGTCGGTCGCGGCGCTGCGAAATACAGCGGCACGATCTCGATATTTTCGCGCAGGATGTATTGCCATACGTCCAGCTCGGTCCAGTTCGACAATGGAAACACGCGCAGCGATTCGCCCTTCGCTTTGAACGTGTTGAACAGATGCCAGAGTTCCGGTCGCTGGTTTTTCGGATCCCAGCGATGGTTCGCCGATCGGAATGAAAAAATACGTTC
Source organism: uncultured Rudaea sp. (assembly GCA_964657965.1). Taxonomy (GTDB): domain Bacteria; phylum Pseudomonadota; class Gammaproteobacteria; order Xanthomonadales; family Rhodanobacteraceae; genus Rudaea. The sequence goes on from CAZZWP010000019.1 coordinate 13,521, forward strand.
TTTGGCGCGACTCTTTTCCTCGTCGCGCCGCGCACCACCGAAGGCGGCGTCGAAAGCGTGTATGTCCAGCGCCTGTTTTAATCCTTCCGTTTTCCATAAATCCGTATGCAGCGCGCCGTGATCGAACGGGTTGATTCCTTTCGCAAGGGCGTCCGGATTCTGATGAACGATAAGCTGCATGCCCGCTTGCGCGGCGGCTTTTTCGCGCAGCGCATACATGTCGCGGAATTTCCACGTCGTGTCGACATGTAACAGCGGAAACGGCGGCGTCGACGGATAGAACGCTTTCTTCGCCAGGTGCAGCATCACCGCGCTGTCTTTGCCGACCGAATACAGCAGCACCGGCCGTTCCGTCTCGGCGACGACTTCGCGAAAAATATGGATGCTCTCGGCTTCAAGGCGATCGAGATGAGTCAGGCCGGACATGAGGCAATCTCAGGCATACGCGTAAGGTGATGCATTGGTGGCGCCCGGTCGACGTCGCCGGTGCGCGAAAAGCGAGGAATCATACGGTAATCAGCTACGTGCACCAAACGCGGGAACAATCTGAGGCGCGCGGTCTGCCTCGTGCACTTCGCCATGCGATCGAAGCCACGCCGGGGACAACGCGATACCACGCTATATCTAAACACGATTAGACGCGTCTCCACGCTCGGCATGACTCGTGCTCATCGTCGAACGATGTAAACAAAATCACTAGGGAGATATAGATATGGCTACAGGAAATCTGCCAAAAGAAAATCGTGATCCGATCTCAGGCGCAACCGGTGCCCATCCGGTGGGTACGGGCGTCGGCGCTGTTGTCGGCGGCGCGGCTGCAGGAGCGGCGGCCGGAACGGTGGTCGGGCCCGTCGGAACAGCGGTCGGCGCGGCGGTTGGTGCTGTCGTGGGTGGTCTCGCCGGCAAAGGCGTTGGCGAAAAGATCAATCCGACGATCGAGGATGCACATTGGCGTAAGTCGTATACGTCACGTCCGTATGTCGATCGCGCGAAAGACTATGATCATTACGCCCCCGCCTATCGATATGGCTGGGAATCGCGCGCGAAAATGCCGAACGCGACGTGGGACGAATCGGAAGTCGCGCTGCGTCGCGATTGGGAAACCCATCCGCATTCGTGGACGCTCGATTGGAACTCCGCTTCGCATGCGATACGCGATGCGTGGGAACGTGGTGACGAAGTGGGTGGTCGCAGCGACGTCGTTCAACCCGGCATGACGCAAAGCGCGGCTAACGGATAATTGTTGCCGCCGCAACAAGATAAGGGCCCCGCCGTCGGGGCCCTTTTTATTTTCGGCTCGCCTATGCTTTCGACACGTTCGGGTTGTCGGGAACATACCATCGCCATAGATGCTCGATGCCTCGGCTGATTCCCACGCGCGGAAATCCCTCGGCAGCGGTCGGCGGCGCTGTTCCGTCGTCGACAATCGAGAAAAGCCCACGTTTGCGAAAAAGTGGAACGCCATCGTGTTCACCCGCAATACCCATCGCCTGCGTCAATTTCGCAGGACCGTTGCATAAGTCGGTATCGCGTCGCGCGCGAGGCCGCGCCGCGTGCATCCGTTCCAAACCGGTGAGCGGATGCAATGCGCGAAGCAATACCGCCGTTCCATCGCGCGTTTCGCCGCAGACCGCGTTGCAGCACCAATGCATCCCGTAAGTAAAATAGACATACATATGCCCGGGCAGACCGAACATCGTGACGGTGCGCGGCGTCATTCCTTTATAGCTGTGCGCCGCGGGATCGATCGCGCCGAGATAGGCTTCGACTTCGACGATGCGACCACTACGGCCGTCCGCCGCTACAAGAATTTTGTTGAGCAACTCGCGCGCGACGATGCGTGCGTCACGCCGATAAAAGGACTGCGGAACCAGGTGCCACGATTTGTTTTTCGGATGCGTCATCGTTCGGACCACGATAACACCGTCGGCAAACAGTCACAGCCGTACGTAGTGCGATTCCATCGGATCGACCTTAAGCGTAAACCTCATTTTTTCTACTGCCGATGCGCCTTCGCGCCGGTAGAATTTGACGGCATCACGATTCCATGCTGGCGTTTGCCATTGAATTTCGCTGAATCCGCACCGAGCCGCGAAGTTCACAACAAAGTTCAATAACGCAGCGCCGACGCCGTGTCCCCGCCAATGCTCGCGCACGAACAAGCAATCCATCGACAAGTATTCGCGTGCGCTCCATGTCGCGAAATCGACAGTCGCGGTTGCATAGCCGATAAGTCCGACGTTAGCCTCAGCTACCCAAGCGTGCAACCGCTTCGACTCGAAGAGCGCCTTTGTCAATTCGACGCTCACGTCATTCGCGTCGAATGTCACTTTTTCGTACCGCGCGTGCTCGCGGCACATGCGTATCAACGCTTCGATGTCGTCGCGTCGCGCCGGACGCGTCTCGAAACGATGATCAGCGGTGGAAATATCGAAACTCATCTAACCACGCTGCCGCGCAGAGGCGGTCGTTTAAAGGTCACTCACCCGCTCCGTCGCCTGACTCCAGCGAGAACCCTTCATCGAGCCATCCGGTTATACCGCCGGCCATAATTTTTACGGGACGACCAAGAACGGCCAGTCTCAACGCCGCACGCGCCGCACCGTTGCAATGGGGGCCTGCGCAGTAAGTTACGAATAATGTCGAGTCGGGATACTTCTTCACTCTGGATTCGATGATCTTGCCATGAGGAATATTCACCGCTCGCGGTATGTGGCCCTTGGCATACAAGTCGGGGCTGCGTGCATCGACTAACACGAATCCGGGTGCATCATTTTTCAGCGCGTCGTGAACATCCCAGCAATCCGTCTCGAACGTGAATTCGGCTTGGAAATGGAGTGCCGCAACATCCGGCGAAGCGGCGCTGATCTGCGTAACACCGTTCAACATGACGCCCTCCGTTGAAATTTAGGTGCATTGTTATGAGATCAGCCGCGGCGCACAATTGGCAGGACTGCCATCTTTCGATCAATTACTGCCAACATGCGTCGCTTGAAGCGTTTACCTAATCCGCTCGTTGTCGCCCTGCTCTATGACGGATTGTGTACATTCGAATTTGCGTGCGCCGCGGAAGTGTTCGGATTGCCGCGACCGGAACTTCTGCCACACTGGTATCGCTTTAAAACGTGCGGACTTCGTCGTTCGATTAGAGGTCAATTCGGTTTGCAAATCGAAGCGGACGGTGGACTGGAACTGCTCCAGTCCGCAGGCACGATCGTCATTCCCGGATGGAAGGGCATCGATGAGCCGGTGCCGCCACGTTTGTTGGCGGCGCTGCGCGCGGCACACGCGCGCGGCGCGCGGTTACTGTCGATTTGCTCGGGCGCTTTCGTGCTTGCCGCCACCGGATTGCTGGACGGCAGGCGCGCGGCCACGCATTGGCGTTATGCGCAGTCGCTGCGGCAGCAGTATCCCCGCGTCGAGGTCGATGCGAACGTGCTGTACGTCGACGAGGGACACGTCCTGACGTCGGCGGGCAGCGCTGCGGGCCTCGATTTATTCTTGCATTTGATACGTCACGACTTCGGTCCGGAAATCGCCAATCATGTCGCGCGCCGTCTAGTCATTCCGCCGCACCGCGACGGTGGTCAAGCACAATTCCTCGAGCGGCCGATCCAGAAATACGAGCGCAATGCGCTTTCACAACTCATCGATACGCTGCGGCGACGCCTCGACGAGTCCTTTTCGGTTTCCGATTTGTCACGCATGGCGTCGATGAGCGAACGCACGTTCATGCGTCGATTCAAATCGTCCACCGGCATGACGCCATCGGACTGGCTCACCGTTGCGCGCGTGGATCGAGCACGCGAGTTACTCGAGTCGTCGCGACTTTCGATCGACCAAATCGCTTCGCAAACCGGGCTGGGCACGGCAACGACGCTGCGGCACCACTTCCGCCGAAAACTCGGCGTCAGCCCAACGGGCTATCGCGATCGCTTCCGGCGCCACGCGCGCGTGACATAGCAAGTTCGTTATCTTTACTTGCTTGCCGGTCGTAATTTTAGTTTGTGCAACATCCAATCCGGATCGACGACCGCTTTTAAAGCAACGATTTCGACGTTCGATCTTTTGTGCAGCTTTTGCACGATCGCAGCGGTGGCACGCTAAACCGGATACTTACCTTTTTCTACGTTTTCCCATGTCGTCATCTCGTAGAACTTGGCGGTGATCGCATAACGAATAATGGATACGGCGCTTACGGCAAAAAGCCGGCAAGTCCGAGTCTATGCGTGTCGAAAAGGGCAGGATGCGGATCGCAACGTGTGGCATTATCGAGCGACATCCCAACATACCGTCATCGCAGACAAGGAGCCGTCATGGTTTTTCTCAGTTCGCTACTCATTGTTTCGGCAAGCGCCTACCAGGGCCTGGATTCCGCGCGCATGCTGCAGTTGAACGGCAACGCCTGCAAAATGGCCATTTCAACAAAGGCGCTGTCGACAGCGGCGGCTGATATGGCGAAATCCGACGACGACCGGAAAAAGTCGCTGGCAGACATCGAAAAGTACGGACCCGAAGCGATCAAATCGGCCAGCGGCGTGCCGGACTTGGAAAATACGATAAAGACGTTTTATTCAGCTGCCGACGCCTATTGCAAAAATCCCACGAATGCTGGCGATCGGCAGTTCGACGATGCAGAGAAGGCGCTCGATAAGATGCTGGATGCGGCAGGCCGCTGACCATCTTTCGACTGATCGGCCATCCTAGCGGACCAACTTTACGCGACTTGCGGGAACGAATCGATCCGTTGTGCGCGCAAACAGCCCGACGTCACCGCGGTAGAACTGACAACCTATTGATTCGATGGTGGGCCGTGCGGGATTCGAACCTGCGACCAACGGATTAAAAGTCCGCTGCTCTACCAACTGAGCTAACGGCCCATCGAAATAACGCGGTGTTCTCGAAAAGGCGGTGGCAATCTCAAAGTGATTGCCGACTGACGCGATGCGCTTCGAGCTGATCCACTGACAGGTGATCCGAAAAACTTGCCAATTCGCCGTATCCGGTTTATTTGGCGTGTCTTCGATTCGCCGACGGCGCGTATTGTAACAGCGTCCATTCCTTCATGTGCAGCGGTTTGTTGATCGAGTGCAGGATCAGCGATAACGCGTAGGATCGGCCGTTCCGGCATCGGCAAAACCTTGTGCGCGCAAGCGGCAGGCATCGCAATGCCCGCACGCGTGGCCGTTCGAGTCGGCTGTGTAGCAGGAGACGGTGGTCGCGAAGTCGACGCCGAGTCGCAAACCTTCGTGCACGATGTCGGACTTGCGAAGCTTTATCAGCGGCGCATGCAGTCGGGTTCGATTGCCTTCGATGGCGGCTTTCGTCGCAAGATTGGCTAAGCGCTCGAACGCCTCGATGAATTCGGGGCGACAATCGGGATAACCGGAGTAGTCGACCGCATTGACGCCGCAAAAAATATCCTGCGCGCCAAGGACTTCCGCCCAGCCGAGCGCGATCGACAACATGATCGTGTTGCGCGCAGGGACATACGTGATCGGGATGCCATGGCCGCCGACTTCGGGCACGTCGATATCCGCCGTCAGCGCGGAACCGCCGATGCTGCGCAGATCGACATCGACGACTTTATGCTCGACGGCACCGAGATCATTCGCAATCCGCTTCGCTGCGTCGAGTTCGGTGACATGACGCTGGCCATACGCAACGCTGAGCGCGTAGCAGTCGAAACCTTGCGCACGGGCGAGCGCCAGCGTCACAGCGGAATCCATGCCGCCGGAAACAAGCACCACGGCGCGCTTTTTTGCACTCATCGCGTTGTCGTTCATCAGGTTCCGGGCGTCTCGCCCCACAGAACTTTGTGTAATTGAATTTGCATGCGTACGGGCAGACGATCGGCGAGTATCCATTCCGCCAACTCGCGCGGAGCCAATTTTCCGTATACCGGCGATAGAAGAATGTCGCAACGCGCAGACAGTTGTCGTTCGCTCATCACATTTTTTGCCCAATCATAGTCGGCACGATCGGCAAGCACGAATTTGATCTGATCGTGTTGCGTGATCGCGTCGAGATTCGTCCATAAATTGCGCGCGACTTCACCCGATCCGGGTGCTTTGAGGTCCATTACTTTCGTGACGCGCGGATCGACCTCATGAACGTCCACAGCGCCCGACGTTTCGAGCGAGACGTCGAACCCCGCATCGCAAAGTCTACAAAGAAGATCGAAGCAACGCTTCTGCGACAACGGCTCGCCGCCCGTGACACAGACATGCTTTGCGCCGAACGTTCGCGCGTGGTCGACGATTTCATCGATCTCGCGCCACTCGCCGCCGTGGAACGCGTATTCGGTATCGCACCACACGCAGCGCAACGGACAGCCGGTGAGACGAATGAAAACCGTGGGCCGACCGACATCGCGCGCTTCGCCTTGCAGCGAATGAAAAATCTCGCTGATGCGCAATCGGTTCGATGAATTCGTTTCGATCTCGGCCATGGGATCGCGCCCGCGCGTCGTGCGAGCGCCGCGCAGCGGGATAGATCAGCGCCGACCTTCGAGTTGCAGCGCACGCAAGCGGCCTTGTGCAAGGCTCGCCACGGTTGTGTTCGGATATCTTTGGACGACCTGATTCAACGTGACTTCGGCTTGGTCCCACTGCTTCAATTCGTACTGGCAATAGCCAATCTTGAGCAGCGCATCCGGCGATTTTTGGCTATCGGGATATTGAGCCAATAGCTTGCGGAACGTGTCCAATGAAATCGGATAATTCTGCGTCACGTAATACGATTCACCAAGCCAGTAATACGCGTTCGGCGTGAGGTCGTTGGTCGGATATTGCTGGATGAACTGTTGGAAGCGACGCGCGGATTCCGCGTAGCGTCCATCTTTCAAGGCGGCGAATGCCTGGTCGTACGCGCCTTTCGCATCTTCTGGATTGGAAGCGACCGGTGGCGGCAAACCCGAATCGGCAGGCATGGTGCCCGCGATCGGTGTCGTATCCGGGGGTGGTGACTGCGGTGACGACGAGCCACCGAGTGCGACGTCTGGCAAATTGCCGTTGTCGACCGCGGCGGCGGGATTTGCCGCGGCGGCGCCAGAAGGATTGCGGCCTTCCAGACGTCCAATTCGTGAATCGAGATCGATGTATTGTTCTTTCGACCGATTCTTCATTTCGTCGAGCTGATGACGCAGCTCTTCGACTTGACCTTGCAGCGTCTGCACTTGGGCCTGCAGCGCATTGATCTGGTTTACCAGCTCGATATTGCCCTGCGCACCGCCATGATTTTGCGCTTGCTGCTCCAGTGCGGAAACGCGCTCGGCCAAACTCATGCGCTGCGCATAAGCGGGCGCCGCGAAAGCAACGGCGGCCACGAGGGCCGCCGCTGCGATTTTACCTACGATCTGACGCAACTCGCGCATCGATTACTGCTTCGACGTATAGACGATTTCGACGCGACGGTTCTTCTGCCAGCAACCTTCGTTGTGATCTTTGCAGGTCGGACGCTCTTCGCCGTAACTGACGACATTGAGCTGGCTCGACGACGCACCGGACGAACCCAGCGCGCTCGATACTGCGTTACCACGGCGCTCGCCGAGGCCGAGGTTGTATTCACGCGTACCGCGCTCGTCGGCATTGCCTTCCAGCGTCACGCGCGCGCCGGGAAACTGGCGCAGGTACGAGGCGTGGCATGCGATCTGCGCCTGGAATTCCGGCTTGATCTCGGCATGATCGAAATCGAAATACACTACGCGCTGACGCAGGCAGGAATCGGAATCGAGATCGCCTGGCTTATATTTGCCACCGTTGTCCATACGATCGGTGACGGCGCCACCGGTGGTGCCGTTGTCGACGGGCGGCTGCGGCTTGGTCTTGGTGCCGGAGCACGCAACGAGTGTGGCGCTGGCGAGAGCGGCGGTCAGTAAAACGCGAATCGGGAAATTCATTTTTTTGGCCTCATGCATCGGTTGTCAGGAAAAATCGTCTTTGATCTGGATCTCTTTTTGCTGGATCTGTTTATTGTCCACGTTGACGATACGGCGACCACGCAGGCTCACGCACATCGCCATCGGCTAGAATCAAACGTTGACGCACGTTCGCATTTGCCGACACTGCGTAAAGCACACCGCGTGAACCTTCCGTCGCGGCGTACAGGATCATGCTGGCATTTGGTGCGAAACTGGGGTGTTCATCCAAATTGCCGGGGGAAATCGCGCGGGATTCACCACTGGCACGATCTAGAACCGCGATACGATACACGTTTCCGCTGCCCTGCACCATAGCGATGTGCTTGCCGTCGTAGGAAATCGACGGATTGGCGTTGTATTCGCCCTGGAACGTGATGCGCGTGGCGTCGCCGCCGCTGATCGGCACCTGATAAAGCTGCGGTTTGCCGGATCGATCCGACAAGAACACGAGGCTTTGCCCATCCGGCATCCAGACCGCTTCGGTGTCGATCGCGAAATGCTTCGTCATCTGCGTGGTGTGACGGCTGGCCAGATCCATGATGTAGACATCCGGATTGCCGCCGTATGACAGCGTCAACGAGAGCTTGCTGCCGTCCGGCGAAAACGAAGGCGCGCCGTTGATGCCTTTGTTGCTCGACACGACTTCGCGTGCGCCCGTTCCGATTTCCTGGATGTAGATCGATGAGTTGCCGCGTTCAAACGAGACATAGGCGATCTTGCGTCCATCCGGCGACCACGATGGCGACAACAACGGTTCGTGCGAACGCACGACGGTTTGCGGATTGAAACCGTCCGAATCCGCGACCATCAGCGCGTAGTTGATGTTGTTGCCGAGGCCTTGCGAAATGATGTACGCGATCCGCGTCCAGAATGCGCCGCGCACGCCGGTGATTTTTTCGTAGACCAGATCGGCGATCTGGTGCGCGACATCGCGCATGCCCGTGCGCTGGCCGCTGATGGCCAGACCCAGTAATTGTTTTTGGGAAGCGACGTCGAACAACTCGAACTCGACGCGGATTTCTCCGTTTCCGCTGTCGATTTGACGCCCGACCAGAATGTAAGCCTGCTTCAGCATGTTCCACGTCGGGAATTTGATGTCGCTGCCGCGCGTGGGGAATTCGACGACGCTGGCTTTCGGCAACGTGCGGAATTGTCCGCAGCGGTTCAAGTCGTTGCTGATGACTTGGTCGACGCTCGTCTCCGGCGGCGCGCTGGAGCCCTCGAAACCAAACGGTACGACGGCGATCGGCAACGCCGATGCGGTACCGTTTTTGATATCGATCGTCGGTACGTCGCTCGTCAGGCCTTGCGAATAAACGGAGCACGTCAGCATAAGAAAGGTCAGTGCTGCGAGTGATCGTGCGATCAGATGTTTAAACATAGGGTTGTCCGTTTTCATCCATCAAAAGAAAAATTGAAATTGAATTGCCGCTGAAATTCCTTCTCGAATCCCTTATACGGCAACGGCGATGCACGTTTCACGGCTTGCTCGATCGAAGCACGCGTCAGCGGATCGGCATTGCATGGATTGACGACTTGCACATCGATCACGTCGCCACCGACGATCTGCACGATGTGCAACATGCAGTGCAGCCCGCCCGGCGTACTATCCGGACGTAGCCAATTATTGGTCACCGCGTTCTGAATCGCAGCGTAATACTGGGCCTGAAGACTATCGTCGTGACCCTCATTTCCCGTGACAGCCTTCTCCGCCGTCGGAACCGGTTGGTTGATGGCCTTGACTGGCTTTTCGTTCTTGCGATCTTCAATTTGCTGAAGCTTTTCCTTCGCGATCGCAACCTGTTTCGCCGCCGCTTCGCGCTGCCGCTTTAATTCTTCGAGCTGTTTTTGCCGATCACGTTCCTGTTTTTCCTGCTGTTCGAGAAGAACCTGTTCTTGTTTGTGACGTTCCTCTTCCGCGCGCTCCTGATCGGCTTTTTCCTGCGCGATCTCAGCGATCTTTTCGCGTTCGATACGATCGTTCTTGATCGGTTGCGAAGGCGCTTCCGGTTCCGGCTCAGGCGGCTTCACCGCTTCCGGCTGCGGTTTCGGCGGCGCCGGCTTTGGCGCTTGTTTCGGCCGCGATTGCGGTTTCGGCGCGGCGCTGATACCGACCAGATCCACGTCGATCACCGGACCCGGCAGATTGATCGGATGCACTTCCGATTGCGTCCACAACAAGCCGACGAACAACGCGCCGATGCACACCACATGCACGACAAACGCGTAGAGAAACGCGCGAGCTTTGTCGCGATAGGTTTCCATGGCGTTATCGCTTGTTCGTCGGCTGCTGCACGGGCTGGCTCATCAATCCTACTTTGGCGACACCGGCCTGCTGCAGCAACACCATCGCCGCCAGCACTTTGCCGTAATCGGCGCGCTCGTCGCCGCCGATCAAGACGGGAACCTGCGGATTTTCTTTGACGAACGCGGTGACTTTACTGACGAGTGACGGCCCATCGATCGGTTCTTTCTGCGTGCCGCCCAGTGTGAGATAAAAATTGCCGTCCTTGTCGACGCTGACGAGCACCGGCTCTTTGTCGACCTGGATCGCCTTCGCGTTTGTCTCCGGCAAATGGATATCGACGCCGAGATTGAGCAGCGGCGCCGTCACCATGAAGATGATCAGCAGCACGAGCATCACGTCGATATACGGAACGACGTTGATCTCCGCTTTCAGCTTGCGGCGTTTTCGATTGCGGCCGACGTGCATGCTCATTGAAACGGCCCTCGCAGCGACGCGGGGTTAATGTGCATCATCCAAATGCGCCTGGCGTTGCAAGATCGACGAAAATTCTTCGACGAACGTTTCATAGCGCGTGCTGATGCGCTCGACCTTCGTGGAAAACCGGTTGTACGCCCACACCGCCGGAATCGCGGCAATGAGGCCCATCGCCGTCGCGATCAGCGCTTCGGAAATACCCGGTGCGACCATCGCGATCGTCGCCTCTTTCACGTTCGCCAATCCGACGAACGCAACCATGATCCCCGCGACCGTCCCGAGCAGCCCGACATACGGACTGATCGAACCGACATTGGCGAGAAATTCGAGATTGTGTTCCAGCCGATCCAGCTCGCGCGTGAGCGCCACGCGCATGCCGCGCTGCGCGCCTTCGAGAATCGTGCGCTGATCCATCTGGCGGCGTTGGCGCAATCGCGCGAATTCGCGAAATCCCGCCTCGAAAATGCTTTCGATGCCCGTCACCTGATCACCGTTGGCCGTCACTTCGCGAAACAATCCGGCAAGATCGGCACCCGACCAGAAACGCTCCTCGAATGCGTCGGCGCCTTTCATCGCCCGATTGAGCGTGCTCATCTTGCGGAAAATGATCACCCACGACAGAAACGAAAACACGATCAGGATCAGCATCACGATCTGGACGAACAGACTCGCATGAAGCGTGAGCTGCAGGACGTTTATACCGCCATTCATGCGTTCTGGTTCTCCAATAGTCAGGAGTGAAAAAGAAAGTCCGGAATGCGGCGTGGTTTGAAATCCGATCCGTTGATGCATGCAGCACGCACACGCGCTTCAACAATGCGCGCACCGTCTGCAGGCCGCAGTATACATTGCGAAAAGGTCATCGAAGCCGAACGCCGAGTGAACGCGTCGATGGTCGCGCTCAGTTCGTCGTCGAGTCGTGCAGGCGACAAAAACCGGATGTCGATTTCGCTGACCACGAACAACACGTCGTGCTCGTCGCGCAGTTTTTGCTGCTCGATTCCGCGATGACGCAACCATTCCGTTCGCCCGCGTTCGATGAAGCGTAAATAGCTGGAGTGATAAACGACACCGCCCGCGTCGGTATCTTCCCAATACACACGAACCGGCCAAGTGAAAACGCCGCCGATTGGATGAGACGACTCGGCACTCCGCGACAGCCGACTCACGCGCCACCGGTTCCTGTCGCGTCGAACATGTCGTCGACGACCGGACGCTTCGGCGCTTTCAATCCGAGATGCCGATATGCCTTGCTCGTCGCCACGCGCCCGCGCGCGGTGCGCATGAGAAATCCTTGCTGGATGAGGAATGGCTCGAGCACGTCTTCAATCGTGCCACGTTCTTCCGATAACGCAGCCGCCATCGATTCGACGCCGACCGGCCCGCCGTCGAAATGCTCGATGATGATCGACAGCAAACGCCGATCGAGCGCATCGAATCCTTCCGCGTCGATATCCAGCATTTTCATCGCGCCAAACGCCGTTTCGCGCGTAATGGTTCCATCGCTTTTGATCTGCGCGAAATCGCGAACGCGACGCAATAATCGGTTGGCGATACGCGGCGTGCCGCGCGAGCGATTGGCGATTTCGACAGCGCCGTCTTCCGCGCACGCGATGCCGAGAATGTTCGCCGAACGCCGGACGATCTTCGTCAATTCCTCCGGCGTATAGAATTCCAGACGCTGCACGATTCCGAATCGATCGCGCAACGGACCGGTCAGCAATCCCGCGCGCGTCGTCGCGCCGATCAGCGTGAACGGCGGCAGATCGAGCCGGATCGATCGCGCCGCCGGACCTTCGCCGATCATGATGTCGATCTGACAATCTTCCATTGCGGGATAAAGAATTTCTTCGACGACGGGCGACAAGCGATGGATTTCGTCGACGAACAACACATCGCGTGGCTGCAAGTTGGTGAGCAACGCGGCCAGATCGCCGGCGCGCTCGATGACGGGTCCCGATGTCGTCCGCAGGTTCACGCCGAGCTCGTTGGCGATGACATGCGACAACGTGGTTTTGCCGAGACCCGGCGGCCCGAAAATGAGCACGTGATCGAGCGCTTCGCCGCGACGTCGCGCGGCCTCGATGTAAATTCCCATCTGCTCGCGGACAGCGCGCTGGCCGACATATTCATCGAGCTTTTGCGGCCGGATGCGCGCTTCGACAGTTTCGTCTTCGCGTGTGGCACCCGCATCGATGACACGATTTTCGCTCATGCGTCGATTATCGCAGACGCGACGCGCAAATGCAGACGCGTCAGATTTCGACTTGCGTGCCGAGCTCGATCAGTCGATTGCCGGGAATGCGGAAGAACGCCGTCGCGGGGCTCGCGTTGCGGGCAAGGAAAACGAAGAGTTTATCGCGCCACAACGGCATGCCCGGACGATCGGCCGCGATGACGGTTTCGCGACTGATGAAGAACGTCGTGTCCATCATGTCGAAGTCGAGACCTTTGGCCTCGCACATCTGAAGTGCGCGCGGAATGTCCTGATCTTCGGCAAAACCGAAGCGCAAGGTGAGGCGATAAAACTCGCTGCCGAGCGCGGTGATTTCGCTGCGTTCGTGATATTCGGCGACGGGTGTTTCCATCGTTTCGACGGTCAGGATCACGTTGCGTTCGTGCAGAACTTTATTGTGCTTGAGGTTGTGCAAGAGCGCGCTCGGCACCGCGTTGACATTGGCGGTGAGAAAAATCGCAGTTCCCGGAACGCGCAACGGCGGATGCGACGTGAGGCTTGCGATGAACGGATCGAGCGCGAGTCCACTTTGCTTCAATTCGCGGATTACGATTTCACGACCGCGACGCCACGTCGTGAGGACGAGGAACACGATGCCGCCGAGCGCCAGCGGAAACCATCCGCCGCGTTCGATCTTCAATGCGTTCGCGCTGAAGAAACCGATATCGATGCTCAGGAAAACCAGACCACAAATCAGGACGAGCCATCGGCTCCAGTTCCAGAGACGGCGCGCGACGATCAACGCGAGGATCGTGGTAATTCCCATCGTGCCGGTCACCGCGATGCCATACGCGGCGGCCAGATTGTCCGAGGATTTAAATCCGATTACCGCGCCACAAATCAGCACCAACAACGCGCGATTGATCCACGGCAAATAAATTTGGCCTTGCGTTTCGCGCGACGTGTGAACGATATCCATGCGCGGCGAGAAGCCGAGCTGTATCGCCTCGCGTGTCATTGAAAACGCACCGGAGATGACGGCTTGTGATGCGATGACCGTCGCCACCGTCGCCAACAAGATCATCGGCAACAATAGGGCTTCGGGAACCAGCGAGTAAAACGGATTGGCCAATGCCTGTTGATTACCGGGTTCGGAAATCAGCAAGGCGCCTTGCCCGAAATAATTGAGTACCAATGCCGGCGACACGTAACCGAACCACGCCATGCGAATCGGCTTTTTACCGAAATGTCCCATGTCGGCGTACAACGCTTCGCCGCCGGTGATGGCCAGAACGACGCCGCCGAGTGCGAGGAACCCGTGGAATCCGTTATGACGAAAAAATTCGACGCCATGCCAAGGATTCAACGCCCACAGCACGCGCGGCTGACGAATGATTTCCATCAAGCCGAGCACCGCGATCGTTGCGAACCACAGCACCATGATCGGCCCGAATACAGCACCGACTTTTGCTGTGCCGTAACGCTGGAATACGAACAAGCCGATGATGACGACGAGTGTGATGGGCACGACCCAATGACTCAACTCCGGCGTCACCACTTTCAAACCTTCCACCGCCGACAGCACCGAGATCGCCGGCGTGATCACGCCATCGCCGTAAAACAGCGAAGCGCCCAACAAGCCCAGCATGACGATGCCCCAGCGCAGACGCAGCGCACCGCCCACACCGCGCTGCGCCAATGCCATCAGCGCCATGATGCCGCCTTCGCCTTTGTTGTCGGCGCGCATGATGAACACGACGTACTTCAGCGAGACCACCATCACCAGCGCCCAGAAAATCAACGATAGGACGCCGAGAATATTGGCGATCGACGGTTCTAAGCCCTGCTCGGCGAACGTGGTCTGGACGGTATAAAGCGGACTGGTGCCGATGTCGCCGTACACGACACCGAGCGCGCCCAGCGCAAGCTTCGCGTACGCTTTGCGCGAACGATGAATTCCGGCATTCGTTGCATCCATGACCGCGATTCCTATCGCAATGCCGCTTTCAGCGCTTTGCGGATGATCGCCTCAGCGTCATCGCCAGGTTGCGCGGCTTCCTTCACCAGACGCGCCGATTCTACAGGCTTGTAACCCAGCTGCTGCAAGGCCACGGTCGCTTCCGAGACGGCATCGCGCGGCACCGATCGTTCGTTGAAGCCCGGCAACGTTATCGCCAGGCCGTCGACGCGATCGCGCAGTTCCACAACGATGCGTTCTGCTGTTTTCTTGCCGATGCCGGGCACGCGCGTCAGCGACGCGACATCCCCGTTTTGCACGAGTCGCGCAAATTCATCGACGGACACCCCGGACAACACGGCCAGCGCGATCTTCGCGCCGATGCCGGTGACTTTCTGCAACGTGCGGAACAGCACCCGCTCGCCCTCGCGCAGAAATCCGTACAACGCCGCTGTGTCTTCTTTCACGGCGTAGTGCGTAAGCAGCGTGACTTCCTTGCCGGTTTCCGGCAGATCGAAAACCGTCGACATCGGCGCTTGGATTTCATAACCGACGCCGCCCACGTCGAGCACGAGCCACGGCGGTTGTTTCGCGACCAACGTTCCCCGCAGACGACCGATCATCGCCGTCTCCGCCACGCCGAACGCGGGATTCCGATGCGTTGCACGCTCGCGCTCGTGTGCGCATGCGTGAGCGCGACGGCGAGTGCGTCCGCCGCATCGGCCTGCAATTTGTTCGAGATATTGAGCAGGATGCCGACCATGTGCTGAATCTGCGTCTTGTCCGCCGCGCCGCGGCCGACGACCGCCTGCTTGATTTCTTTCGCCGCGTACTCGGTGACGTTCAATCCCATGTGCACGGCCGCGCAGATCGCCGCGCCGCGCGCTTGCCCGAGTTTCAAGGCGGAATCCGGATTGCGCGCCATGAACACGCGCTCGATCGCCACTTGTTCGGGCCGATGTTCGCCAATCAACGCGCACATATCATCGAAAATCTGCTTGAGCCGCAACGGAAACGTTTCATTGCCGAGCAATACCAGCGCGGCATGGTACACGTGACTCGTCTTGCCCGCCGCATCGGCATCGATGATGCCTATGCCGGTGCGTTGCGAACCAGGATCGATGCCGAGAATGCGGGTCATGGCGACGCGAAGCCGGCGAAAATCAGCCGCTTTTACGCGAAGACTTCAGCCGGGAGATCGGCATTGGAGTATACATTTTGCACGTCGTCCAAATCGTCGAGCCAGTCGAGCAGTTTGGCCACGGATTGTGCCGTGTCGCCGGTGACGGCGATGTTGTTGTCGGCGCGCATCGTGATTTCTGCTTCGTCGGGTTTGACGCCCGCTTTTTCCATCGCGTCGCGCACGTTTTGATAGGTCTCGGGCGAAGTGAGCACTTCGATGGAACCGTCGTCGGCATGCACGACGACATCGTCGGCACCCGCGTCGATCGCGACATCGGTGATTTTTTCTTCCGGCGCGCCCGGCGCGAACGACAGTACGCCCAATTTCTTGAACAGATAACCCACCGATCCATCCGTGCCGAGATTGCCGCCGAATTTCGAAAACGCATGACGCACATCGGCCGCGCTGCGATTGCGATTATCCGTCGTGCATTCGACGATCACGGCAACGCCACCCGCCGCGTATCCTTCGTACCGAATTTCTTCGTAGGTAACGCCTTCGAGTTCGCCGGTTGCTTTCTTGATCGCACGCTCGATCGTATCGCGCGTCATGTTCGCAGCGAGGCCTTTGTCGATCACCGCGCGCAGGCGCGGATTCGCCGCCGGATCGCCCCCGCCGCTGCGCGCGGCGATGGAAATCTCGCGAATCACTTTAGTGAAAATCTTGCCGCGCTTGGCATCCTGAGCATTCTTGCGATGCTGGATGTTCGCCCACTTCGAATGGCCTGCCATACCGTCAAACAGTCCCGCTTCAATCGATCAATTCTATCATGCCGCCGATGGGCGACGATCGGTGCCGCCGCTTCGAAAACGGCCTGAGCGCAGGAAGGCGATGGTTTGCGTCGCGACTTCCCCGGAAAATGGCAACCCCGAATGCGTCGCGTCCACGATGCAATGATCGGTGAGTCCCGGTAGTTTCGTTTCTTCGACGCTGACCGTTCCGTCATGCGGCGGCGACAACCCGCCGATGGCCACACCGAGGCCATAAGGCAGTCGGCCGGCGATAGCGCCGACTTCGTGCGTGCCGGTCCAGCGTTCGATCCCTTCGGAAAGAATCTGCAGATTTTTGCCGATCACGAAACTCCCGCCCGGCCATTTGCCGAGGCCGCGCGCCACGGCGCTACCCCGCAACGGCGTGCCGAGACAGACGACTCGACCCGTCGCGCGCTCAGGATCTTTCTGCAACGCTTGCAACACCACCAGGCCACCAAGGCTGTGGCCGACAAAGTGTACTTTTTTACTTTTTGACAAATTCGTTCGCTGCAACAACCGATCGACGCTGACGATAGGGCTGTGGAAAACGCTGGCATAGTCGAACGTGTCGACCGAAAAACCGTCGCGCTCGAGGCGTTTGCGCAGCGCCATCAACGTGAAACCGCGCATCCACAAACCGTGGACGAGAACGATGTGTTCGTCGGAAGCATTTCTGCTCACACCGTCATTCGCGCTTGATCGGCTTCACGACGCGCACATGCAATTCCTGCAACTGCGCTTCGGGAACCGCCGATGGCGCGGCGGTCATCAAATCCTGCGCGCTGGCGGTTTTCGGGAATGCGATCACGTCGCGGATCGATTCCGTGCCGGCCATCAGCGCGGCGATGCGGTCGATGCCGAAGGCGATGCCGCCGTGCGGAGGTGCGCCGTATTTGAGTGCTTCGAGGAGAAATCCGAATTTCGCTTGCGCTTCGTCCGCGCCGATGCCGAGCAGGTCGAACACGGCGCTTTGCATGTCGGGGCGATGGATACGGATCGAGCCGCCGCCGATTTCGTTGCCGTTGAGCACCATGTCGTAGCCGCGCGATACGGCGTTGCCCGCGTTGGCGCGAAGATCGTCGATGTCGTCGACTTTCGGCGCGGTGAACGGATGATGCAAGGCCACGTGGCGCTTGGCGTCGTGGTCGTATTCGAACATCGGAAAGTCGGTGACCCACAACGGCTTCCACGAATTCTCGACGAGACCGTTGTCGCGTCCGATCTTGATGCGCAGCGCGCCCATGAAATCGCTGACGGTTTTGTACGGACCGGCGCCGAAGAAAATCACGTCGCCCGTTTTCGCGCCGACGGCCTCGATGACACCATTGAGTGCGGTGTCGTCGAGGAATTTCAGAATCGGCGACGTCATGCCGTCGCGGCCCTTCGTAATGTCGTCGATGCGAATCCAGGCCAAGCCCTTCGCGCCGTATTTGGCGACGTATACACCCAGATCGTCTAGATATTTGCGCGGTTGCTTCGCGCCGTCCGGAAGACGCAGCGCGACGACGCGACCGCCGGGATCGTTGGCCGGTCCGCTGAAGACTTTGAATTCGACGTGTTTTACTTTTTCCGCAATATCCACAAGTTCCAAATGTATACGCAGATCGGGCTTATCCGAACCGTAGCGGCGCATCGCTTCGGCGTAGGTGATGCGCGGAAACGGTTTTTCGAGGTCGACATCGACCACTTCTTTGTAGACTTGACGGATCATATCTTCGACCGTGTCCTGCACATCGCGTTCTTCGACGAACGCGAATTCCATGTCGAGCTGCGTGAATTCCGGCTGGCGATCGGCGCGCAGATCTTCGTCGCGAAAGCAGCGCGCGATCTGGTAATAGCGATCCATGCCCGCCATCATCAGCAACTGTTTGAACAACTGCGGCGACTGCGGCAACGCATAAAATTCGCCCGCGTGAACGCGTGACGGAACGAGATAATCGCGCGCGCCTTCCGGTGTGGCTTTGGTGAGAATCGGGGTTTCGATATCCTGAAACCCGCGCGCGTCGAGGTAATGGCGCAACGCCGATACGAGCTTGGTTCGCATGCGCAATTTGCGTTGCATGTCGGGACGGCGAATATCGAGATAGCGATAGCGAAGCCGTGCATCTTCGCCGGCTGCGTCGTCGAGCATGAACGGCAGCGGCGCTGCCGCATTGAGCACTTCGACCGTGGTCGCGAGCACTTCGATCTTCCCCGTACGCAGGCGATCATTGATCTGCGTGGCTGGACGCGCCCGGACTCTGCCCGTGATGCGCAGACAGAATTCGTAGCGAACGCCTTCGGCTGCCGCGAACGCATTTTTATTGTCGGGCTCGATGACGACTTGCACGATACCTTCGTGATCGCGCAGGTCGATGAAGATCACACCGCCGTGGTCACGCCGCGTGTCGGCCCAGCCGCATAAGGTTACGTCATGATCGATCAGCGCCTCGTCGACAAGGCCGCAATAGTGCGTACGCATACAAATCCCGGTTGATGAAGTCAGGCGCGACAAAGGTCGGCGCCATCAGAACCGCGCATAGTAAGAAGGATTTTGCTGCATCGCAAACAAGAACACCCGCCGCGGCGGGTGTTCTGGCAAACCGGCGATCGCGAACGACCGCCTTTTTCTACGCAGTTGCCTCAGGCTTACCGCCAGCGTCGATCGATCGAGAAGACACCGGCGCATCCGCCGTTGACCCAGACGCCGCCGCGATTCCAACCCCACGTGCGTCCTTCGACGCACGGCGAACCGGAGGTTTGGCGGTCGAGATAAACACGTCCACCACCGCCGACATCCACGCCGCAGAAACGGTATCCGTAGTTATCGCTGCTACATCCGATCGTGAACCGGCTGTCCCAACCCGGATCCGGACGCCAGCCGCCCGGACCAGGTCCCGGCGGGCCGCCGGCTGCAACGAATACACCGCCGCAACCGCGATCAACCCATAGTCCGCGGCGATCGATACCCCAGGTGCGACCGCGGACGCATTGCGTATCGGATGTCTGGCGAATGATTCGCGCCTCGCGCCA
Source organism: uncultured Rudaea sp. (assembly GCA_964657965.1). Classification (GTDB taxonomy): domain Bacteria; phylum Pseudomonadota; class Gammaproteobacteria; order Xanthomonadales; family Rhodanobacteraceae; genus Rudaea. Next base: position 33,244 of record CAZZWP010000019.1, read on the forward strand.
TGGCACCGGACAACTTTGATAATTGAAATTTCGACTTTCGCACGTCACCGAATCGCCGTAACCCTGCGCCTGCACAGGCGACACGGGAAGCAGCGCAATGGCGAACACAATCAATGCAAGACCCCAACGTACCATCATGACCCCTTCTCCTTGTATGTTTTGTGCGATTTCAACGCCGCTGTTCCGCGCACGGAAAAAATCCGTCTGAAATTCCCTCTTCGCGTGTTGCTCCC
>CAZZWP010000019.1:33486-38658 GCA_964657965.1 uncultured Rudaea sp.
GCGACTCGAAGCTTGCCACAATGTTAACGCGCGTACTCGCCCGCGCGATGGATTTTCTGCATACTGCGACGTCATTCGCATAACGGGGAACAATGCGGTGAAAGATACCTCGACGCTCACACGCCGTCAGTTGCTCGCGCGGATCGGGATGGCGGCCGGCGCGGCGACGATGTATCAATCGATGTCGGCGCTTGGATTCGCGAGCGAATCGCGTTATCGCGGTGCAATCGATCTTAGCGGCGCGCCAAAAGGCACATCGGTTTTGATTCTCGGCGCGGGGATGGCCGGTCTTGTCGCGGCCTACGAACTTCGGCGCGCCGGCTACCGCGTCAAAGTGCTCGAATACAATCAGCGCGCCGGCGGCCGTTCGTGGACATTGCGCGGCGGCGACGAATACACGGAACTCGGCGGGTTCAAGCAACGCTGCAAATTCGATCCGGATCTGTATATCAATCCCGGCCCCTGGCGGCTTCCGTACCACCACTACGGAATGCTCGATTACGCCAAGCGTTTCAACGTTCCGCTGGAGCCGTTCAACGGCATCAACTTCAATGCGTATCTGCATTCGCAGTCCGCGTTCGGCGGAAAACCGCAGCGTTTCCGTCACGTGCAGGCGGATTTCCACGGCCACACTGCCGAACTGTTGGCAAAGGCAACGAGCCAAGGTGCGCTCGATCAGACATTGACGAAGGAAGACAAAGAAAAACTCCTGGAATCGTTGCGGCACTGGGGTCGTCTCGGCAACGACTTTCGCTACGCCGCGTCGCCGCGTGTCAGTGGTACGCGCGGTTTCGATGTCGACCCCGGCGGCGGGTTGAGCGGGCGTCCGGTCGATTCGACGCCGATCGGACTCAATGACCTTCTCAATTCGAATTTGTGGAATTTCCTCGCGACCGATATCGATTACGATTTGAATCCCGCGCTGTTCCAGCCGGTCGGCGGTATGGATCGCATTGCGAACGCGCTTTATCGCGAAGTCGCGGCCGATGTGCAATTCGGTGCCAAGGTGACGGCGATCGCGCAGACGGAACGTGGCGTCAGCGTGTCGTATGTCGATGCTAAGCACGAAGGCCCAGTCCAGAAAGCAGAAGCGCAGTGGTGCGTGTGTACGATTCCGCTGTCGATCCTCGCGAAAATTCCGATGAACGTCAGCCAGAAAATGCAGACGGCGATCGAAACGCCGGTTTACGTCGGTTCCGTAAAAATCGGCCTGCAATTCAAACGGCGTTTTTGGGAAGAAGACGAGCGGATTTATGGCGGGATCACGTATACGGATTTGCCGATCCAACAAATTGCCTATCCGAATCACGGCATGAATCAGCCGGGAAAAGGCGTGCTGCTCGGCGGGTATATCTGGGACGTGAATTCCTTTGAGTTCGCCGCGATGTCGCCCGCCGACCGCGTGCGCAAAGCCGTCGAGCTGGGCGCACAGATTCATCCGCAATATACAAAAGAATTCGAAAATGGAATTTCAGTGGCATGGCATCGCTCGCCGTTCACGAACGGTTGCTTCGCGATCTGGACCGATGCGCAGCGGGAAAAACATTACGACGATTTGTGTCAGATCGATGGCCGCATCGTCCTCGCCGGCGAGCACGCGTCGTACTTGCCGGCGTGGCAGGAAGGCGCCGTTACATCGGCGCTGGATGCGATCGGCCGTCTCCATCGCCGCGCCGCGGCGCACATGTGAACGCTATGTATACTTTTCTAAAACGTGTTGGTCTGATCGGTGGCGCGATGGCGCTGCTTGCATCGCAGGCATTCGCCGACGACGTGCCGCCGTTCTCGCACGGATCGGCGTTCAGCACCTCCGGTAAATTCATCCACACCGATGGCGCCGTGCTCTATCGCGCCATCTGCCAAGGCTGCCACATGCCCGACGCGCGCGGCGCGAAGGGCGCCGGCGAATATCCGGCGCTGGCGGCAAATCCGAAACTGGCGGCGCCCATGTTTCCCGCCGGCCGCGTGCTTGCCGGTTGGCTTGGCATGCCGTCGTTTGCTTCGAACCTGACGGACGAGCAGATCGCCGCGGTCGTCAATTACGTGCGAACGCATTTCGACAATCACTACACCGATTCGCTGACCGCCGCCGACGTCGCACGGTTGCGCGCGACACTGCCGAAAGACGAGGATGCTCCATGAAAATCCACTTTGTAGCATTTGTAACATTTTTCGCATCGTTCGCCACGCTGGCATCCGGCGCGGATGTCATTCGGCACAAGATTCCGAATTCGGATTTTCCCGTCGCGCAGGCGGTCGAGATTCCGCCGGATCAGACACTCGTCTTCCTCAGCGGCCAAGGCGCCGATATCGCCGACAAAGCCGCCGCGAAAGACAGTATCGCCGCCTACGGCGATACGAAAGCGCAGGCGTTGAATACGTTGACCAAGATCGACGCCACGTTAAAGTCGCTTGGCCTGGCCATGAAAGATGTGGTGAAGATGCAAGTGTTCCTGGTCGGCGATCCGGCGCAGGACGGCAAAATCGATTTCGCCGGTTTCATGGACAGCTATAAGAAATTCTTCGGTACGTCCGAGCAGCCGAATCTTCCCGCACGCTCTGCAATGAAAGTGGCCGGCCTTGCCAATCCCGGCTGGCTCGTCGAAATCGAAGTGACGGCAGTGCGTCCGAAAAAATAGCGTCGTCTATTCGGCTGGCTTGGGTTTAGCGGCCGGTTTCTCTTTTTTTTCCGCCGGTTTGGATTCGGGAGACTTCGTTTCTGCCGGCTTCGTTTCGGCGGGCTTGCTGTCAGTCTTCGATTCGGTCTTCGTCTCGGGCTTATCGACGAGATTGCGCTTCTTGTCGCCGTCTTTCTTGAAATCCGTTTCGTACCAACCACTGCCGGCCAGGCGGAACGACGGCGCCGTCAACTGACGTTTCACCGTGTGCGCTCCGCATTCCGGACAGATTTCCGGATCGGGATCGGACAATTTCTGCAGCCGGTCAAACGGCGTGCCGCAGGTGGTGCATTCGAAAGCGTATATCGGCATCGAGACTCCTAGAAACAACGATACGCGCATTTAACCCCGTCAGCGCGGACCAGATGTGCGGACTAATCGGACAAAAACAATCCAAAATCAGGACACGCACTGCACAAAAGTTTGACAATATGATTACATTGCGCTAACTCTACGATCATGCGGCGGTGCATCAAACACCGGGGAACCGCACCCAGCCTTTTCAACGACGGAGTAGCCACATGAGCATCCGAGTTTCGGCAATTTTAGGCGTTGTTTTGACGATTGTGACGCTTTCGCCAGCGCAGCGTGCGCTCGCCCAGGATGGATCGGACAACAGCAAGTCCCTCGAAACCGTCGTCGTAACCGGCACGCGCGCAACGAATCGCACCGAAGCTGAATCGTTGTCGCCCATCGACGTGCTGACCCCGAAAGATCTCAATGCCAGCGGCAGTACCGATCTCGCCACGGCGCTGAGTTCGCTTCTACCCTCGCTCGATTTTCCGCGCCCCGCCATCAACGACGGCAACGATGCGTTACGCCCGGCATCGTTGCGCGGCCTGTCACCCGATCAGGTGCTCGTGCTCGTCGACGGCAAGCGCTTTCACACCTCGGCGTTGGTCAACTACAACTACTCCGTCGGCCGTGGTTCGGCACCGGTGGATTTGAATGCGATTCCGATTTCCGCTGTCGATCACATTGAAGTGCTGCGCGACGGGGCGTCGGCGCAGTACGGTTCGGACGCGATCGCCGGCGTCATCAATATTGTGCTCAAACATGGCGGTGGCGAAGGAACCAACGAAGTCACCGCCAACGGCGGCGGCATGTCGAAGGGCGACGGCGCGGAGAATGGTGTCGAAGGTTCGTACGGTTATCAATTTCAGGAAGGAGCGTGGTTGCGGCTCTCCGCGAATTATCAAAACATCGGCCAAACGAACCGCGCAGCGAACACCGATCGCGCCACGACAATCGCCGGTGCCCCGCCCGTCGACGGCGCAGGCTACGAACGTTACGGCGATCCGAAAGTATTGACTTACCAAGCGCTGGCGAATTTCGGCTACGCGTTTTCACCCTCCGTCGAACTGTACGGTTATCTGTTGCCGAGCCGACGCGACGTGACATCGAACGGTTTCTATCGCTACTTCGACAACTACCGCAACGTGCCGTCGATCTATCCGAACGGTTTTCTGCCGCAGATCATCAATCACTCCAACGATCTGGCCGCCGTCGTCGGCTTGCGCGGCACGACCGAAGGCGGCTGGCACTGGGACGCATCGGCCGATTACGGCAAGAATCATCTGGTCTTCGACATCAACGACAGCTTGAACAGCAACCTGTATCACTCCACCGGCTACACGCCGACCTATTTCTACGCCGGCACGTTCAGCAACGAGCAGGACGTCGCCAATCTCGACATCAGCAAAGACCTCAATTGGAGTTTCTTGCCGAACCCGGTGACATTCGCATTCGGCGGCGAATACCGCTACGAGGAATACATCGTGCGTCCGGGCGAACCGGATTCGTACTACTTCAATCCGGATCTCGGCAACGCCTGCGTCAATCCCGATGGCACGACGCGCGTGTGTCCCGGCGGTTCGCAGGTGTTCCCCGGCCTGTCGCCGGAAGTGGCGGGCACCTGGAATCGCCATAGCGAAGCGGTGTATGTGGATTTCGAAACCAATGTCACCGACAAGTTCTCACTCGGTGTGGCCGCACGCTACGAAGACTACAGCGATGCGGGCTCGACGCGATCCGGCAAGATTTCGGGCCGTTACCAGATCACCGACACGTTCGCGTTGCGCGGCACGATCAGTAACGGCTTCCGCGCGCCGTCGCTCGCGCAGCAGAATTACGAATCGATCGCCACGCTGATCCAGAATGGACAGCTCGCACAGATCGGTACGTATCGCACGTCCGACCCGATCGCGATCGCGCTCGGTGCCAAACCGCTGAAGCCGGAAAAATCGACGAACTATTCGCTCGGCGCTGTATGGCAACCGACCGACGTCTTTTCGGCGACCGCAGACCTTTATCAAATCCGCATCGGCAATGAAATTCTGTACTCCGATCAGATTCCGGTCTCCATTCCGGACAGCCAGGTACAAGGCGCGCAATTCTTCGTCAACGGCGCAACCACGCGCACGCAAGGCGCCGATGTCATCGGCAGCTACAAACTGGACCTCCAATCGTGGGGCGCACTTAACCTGACAGCGAG
>CAZZWP010000020.1:0-36283 GCA_964657965.1 uncultured Rudaea sp.
CTCGCCGCCGCCCGCGCCGCGCACGCGAGCGGCGAACCCGCGCGCGCCGATGCGTCGCTCGACGAAGCGGCAGCCACCGAACCCGCCGCGGCGTTGGCGTTGCGTGCGCGCTTCTTGATCGAACAAGGCAAGCCCGACGCCGCGCTCGATTTGCTCATCGCCGCCGCAAAAACTCCCGAAGGTCTCGCGCCGAGTTCACGCCGTTTGCTCGTCGAGGCGGCGTTGCTGTGCGGCGATCACCAAACCGCGCTTGATTCGATCGATGCGCTCGGTCGCGATGGACAATTGTCCGCGGAAACTTACGCCTCGCTGCAAGCACGCGTGTTGGCTGCGACCCTTTCCGCGGCGACCAGCGGCGATCAGTTGAACGCGTTGTGGTCCGGATTGAGTCGCACGCAGCGCGCCATGCCGGAAGCCATTGATGCTTACGCCCGCCGCGCGTCGGAATTCGGATTGATTCTGCCTGCGCTCGACGAACTGGAATCCGCATTGCGGCGTCAATGGTCCGAAAGATTGATTCGCGCGTACGGCGAATTGGGCGAAGCCGACGCCGATACGCGGCTGCGTCGCGCCGAAGGTTGGCTGCCGGGACAACCGAACAGCCCCGGTTTGTTGCTCACCCTCGGGCGCCTTTGCAATCACGCGAAAGTGTGGGGCAAGGCGCGCGAATATCTCGAACGCGGACTCGCGATCGAACCGTCGGCTGCATTGTGGGAAGCACTCGGCGAATGCCGGCTAGGTCAAAACGACACGGACGACGCGACACGTTGTTTCCGCAATGCCCTGCGATTTGCTCGCGACGAACCGGTCGAATCCGTGGCGCAATCGCGCGGCATGATCGACACACGCGCCAGTACCATTGAACAGCGCAGCGCGCACGGTGTCCCGTTGTTGGCAGTGTCGTCGGCAGCGCCGCTGCGCTCGGCGCGTGAGTAGAAAAGTATAAAAATATACGAATTCGATCACGTGTCCTGGATGCCGGCACGCCCGCGCAGAATTTGCGCCAGCACGTCCGGCGCGTAGTCGAACGAATCGTAGTAAAGGCGTTCTTCCGGCAAACCGGCTTGTACGAAGCTGCGCCGGCCCGCGTCGATCAAGGCGGGCGGTCCACTCATGTAGACGTCGACGTCGGACAAATCAGGATGATCTTCCAGCACCGCTTCGTGGACGAAACCCGCACGCATGCCATCGGCCAGTTCAAGGTCGGAAATGATCGGCTGGAATGCCAGCGCCGACGTGCGCGACCAGTGCTCGGGGAGCTGGCGCTGGTAAAGCTCCAGCGGCGCCCGCGCGCCCCAGTACAACTGCATGGTGCGCAGCGTTCCGAGATGCAGGAAATGTTCGATGATGGCTTTGATCGGCGCGAATCCCGTGCCGCCGGCGACAAGGATCATCGGGCGTTCGGAATCCTCGCGCGGCACGAACGTGCCGAGCGGCCCTTCCGCGCGCAGGATCGCGCCGACGGCAAGATCGGTGAATACGCGATGCGTAAAATCGCCGCCGGCGACGTGCCGAACGTGCAATTCGATGTCGGCACCAGTGTGCGGCGCATTCGCGATCGAAAATGCGCGCCGCTTGCCGTCAGCCAGCAGTAAATCGAGATATTGACCCGCCAGACGCGTCAGTCGCTCTTTGCGTGGCGGACGCAGAATCAGTTGCATCACATCCGGCGCCAGCTGATTTTTTTCGACGAGCTTCAACGCCATCGTTCGGCGCGGCATATCGGCGACGGACGCGACTTCGCGCGCGGCGATCACCAAATCCGACAACGGTTCGGCCTGGCACAAGAGGACCTGATGACGCGCGACTTCGGCCGCGTTGAGCGCGTTCGGCGGATTGCGCGGATAGTGATACTCGCCGGATATCAACGTCGCCTTGCAACTGCCGCACACGCCGGACAAGCAGCTGTAAGGCAGCGCAAGACCAGCGCGCCGCGCCGCATCGAGCACGTTTTCGCCTTCGTCGACCGTAAATCGCCGGCCGTTGGTTTGTAGAGTCACGCTGTACGACACGATGCGCGCATTGTCGCCGATGCGGCGTGGATTGATATAGTCGTCTGCCCGACACACGAGCAATGCGATATGGCTATCTGGAAACAGAGTCCGTCCATCGATCAGATCAACGCGTCGAGCAGCAATACGCTCGTCGACACGTTGGGCATGCTCGTCACCGAGGTCGGCGACGATTTCATTCGCGGCACGATGCCCGTCGATGCGCGCACGCGGCAGCCGTTCGGTCTGCTGCACGGCGGCGCGTCGGTCGCGCTGGCGGAAACGTTGGGCAGCCTCGCCGGCAATCTCTGTCTGGATTCGACGCGTGAAGTCGCCGTCGGTCTGGACATCAACGCCAATCATATTCGCGCCGCGACGCAAGGTGTCGTCACCGGCACGGCGCGTGCGCTGCACATCGGGCGCGTGACGCACGTGTGGGAGATTCGCATCGAAGACGAACAACATCGTCTCATCTGCATCTCGCGCTTGACGTTGGCTGTCGTGCCGAAACCGATATGACGCCAACGGCGCCGTATGCTCGGCTCAGTCCGGAAACGGTGCTCGCGGCGGTGGAATCGTTGGATGTCAGCGTCGATGGACGATTGCTGGCGCTCAACAGTTTCGAGAATCGCGTGTATCAGGTCGGCGTGGAAGACGGCGCGCCGCTGATCGCGAAGTTTTATCGCAACGGACGCTGGTCCGACGAGGCGATTCTCGAAGAGCATGACTTCGCACGCGAATTGTCGGATGCCGAATTGCCCGTGGTCGCGCCGATCGAAGTGGAAAAATCCACTTTGCATCGTTTTGAAGAATTTCGTTTCGCGATTTATCCGCGCCAGGGCGGTCGCGCGCCGGAACTCGAATCGGCCGAGAATCTGGCTTGGGTCGGGCGTTTGCTGGCGCGCATGCACGGCGTCGGATCGCGTGGCCGTTTCAGTGCGCGAGGTTCGATCGATCGCGCGACGTTGGTGGACACACCCTCGAAAGCCGTGTTGGCGTCGCCTTTGATGCCGGCGGCCGTGCGCGATCGGTACGCGCAACTGATCCGCGATTTAGGCGACGCGATCGCCGCGCAAATAGAACATGTCGATTTTTCGTCGATCCGTCTCCACGGCGATTGCCATCAGGGCAATGTGCTGTGGACCGATGCCGGCCCGCATTTCGTCGATCTCGACGACGCGCGAATGGGCCCGTCGGTCCAGGATTTATGGATGCTCGCGTCGACGCCCCGCGCGATGGATGCCTTGCTGGAAGGCTACGGTGAATTCCGCGACTTCGATTTGCGCGAACTCGCTTTGATCGAACCGCTGCGCATCATGCGGCAGATCCATTACGCCGGGTGGATCGCGCAGCGTTGGGACGATCCGGCGTTTCCGCGCGCATTTCCGTTCGCCGCCGAACCGCGCTGGTGGGAACAACACGTCAGCGATTTGCGCGACGGGCTCGAATCGATGGTGAATCCCGATTGACTGTGCGTCGCGCGTGACGTTCTGCTGCGTTGCGGCGCAACGTCGCGCTGGATACCATCGTCGCAATGAGTAGCCAAGTCGAATCAGCACCCGAACGATCGCGCGATTGGATGCGTCCATTACGTTACTTCTGGCGTGGCCCGATGTTGCTCGTGCTCGCGATCATTGCGCTTCCGTTGGCGCTGGCGGTATTCAACCCGCTGGCGAGAAAGATTTTCATTCGCGGCGAGCGATTCGATTACTGGATGCAACGTTGGTGGTCGCGCGCGCTCGTGCGTTGTTTCGGATTTCGCATTCATCGCATCGGACAACCGTTGCCTGGCGCCGTGCTTTTCGTGGCGAATCACGTGTCGTGGCTCGATATCGAGCTCATGCACAGCCAGCGCATCATGAGTTTCGTGGCGAAAGCAGAAATCGCCCGGTGGCCGCTGATCGGATGGCTCGCGACGCGCGCAGGAACGATCTATCACCAGCGCGGCAGCACGAGTTCGCTGGGGACTGTGATGGAACGCATGGTCGCGCGCTTGCGCGAAGGCATGGCGGTCGGCATTTTTCCGGAAGGTGGCACGGGTTTGGGCGACAACGTGCGCACGTTTCACGCGCGCATCTTTCAGGCGGCGAGCGATGCGAATGTTCCGATTCAACCCGTGGCACTTTGCTACGGACGCGGTAATCGCATGGATTTGAGTGTACCGTTCGCGCCGAACGAAAATTTCCTCGAAAACTTTTTGCGACTTCTCGGCGGACCGTCGCTCGAAGCCAGCGTCTATTTTCTCGAACACGTTCCGCTGAGCGACGAAGGGCGACGCCAAACCGCGGAAGCCGCGCGTCAGCGCATCGCCGACGCGCTGCAATTGCCGGCGCCGTGAGGCCTGAGACGCCATTCAATCCGCGCGGTTTGCTGCGCAATCCGCACGTGCAGTCGATACTCGCATCGAGCGGCGTGCGACGTCTTTTGTCTCGGCGTCGTAATACGATTCTTAAAAACGAGTCCGTCGAGCATATTCTTGATTGCGGCGACGGCATCCGTCTGCAAGGATTTCACACGAAGCAGCACGTAGCGGCGAGACCGCGCGCGTTGGCCATACTGCTGCACGGGTGGGAAGGAAGCGCGCAATCGAGTTACATCTTGAACACCACGGCGCGATTGCTCGACGCCGGTTGCGACGTATTTCGTTTGAATTTTCGCGATCACGGCGAAACGCATCATCTGAATGCCGAGCTGTTTCATTCATGCCGTATCGACGAAGTCGTCGGCGCCGTGAAGCAGATTGCGCACATGTTCGATGAGCGACCGCTGGTTATCGGCGGGTTTTCGCTCGGCGGAAATTTCGCGTTGCGCGTCGCGTTGCGCGCGCCCGCCGCGGACATCCCGCTCACGTGGGCGTTTGCCGTTTGTCCGGTAATCAGTCCGCGTGCAGGATTGGCATCGATCGAAGATGCGCCATGGTTTTATGAGCATTACTTCATGCTGAAGTGGCGCGAATCGTTGCGACGCAAGCAAGAACTTTTCCCTAATAACGAACTTTTTTCGAAGGAGCAGCTGCGTGGAAACATGCGCGAACTCACGCGCGAGATGGTGCTCAAGCATACGAATTTCGGCACGCTCGAAAATTACTTGGACGGCTATTCGATCGCCGGTGACACGCTCGTGACGTTGTCGATTCCCGCCACGATCCTCACGGCCGCCGACGATCCGGTGATTCCCGTCGCGGAATTCCGCGAATTGAAACTGGCGCGCGACACGGAACTCGTCATCGTTCCACACGGCGGCCATTGCGGCTTCATCCGCGACATGAGCTTGCGCAGTTGGGCCGAAGACTTCGTCGCCGCGCATTTGGATAAAGCGCTGGCGAGCGCCGGCGCATCGCCTGACTACCCCGAACCGGCGCGATCGTACGGCTGACTCGGCGCAACGCGTTCCGCTGCGGCATAATTCAATTCATTGACTTTGCCGATACCCGATCATTATGTCGTTTGAAACCGCGCTCCAACTGCATCGCGACGGCCAGCTCGAATCGGCCGAGACCGCTTATCGCGAAATTCTTGCCGAAAACGACGATGCGGAATCCGCGTATATGCTCGGTGTGCTGCGTCATCAGCGCGGCGACGACACGGATGCCGAAGCGCTGGTCAGGCGCGCGATCGCGCGCGATCCGCAGGTGGCGCGCTATCACCTGGCGCTCGGCGGTCTGCAGATGCATGCGGGTGCGGACACTGCGGCACGCGCCAGTTTCGAGAGGGCGCTAGAGCTCGATCCGAACAGCGTCGAAGCGCATGCCACACTCGGCCATCTGGCGTTTATGCAGGGTGACGAACGCACGGCCGAAGATCGTTTCAAAATCGGTCGACGCGCCGAAGAAGACGATCCGCTGATGTTGCTCGGACTCGGCAATGTGTATTTGGAGCGCGACGACGCAGTCAACGCCGCGAAGTTTCTGGCGCGCGCCGCGGAACGCAAGCCGGACGACGCGGCGATCCAGCAAAGCCTCGGGCGCGCGCTGTTTCAGCAGGGCGCGTTCGGAATCGCGGAACAGGCGTTCATCAACGCGTTGAAAAATCGGCCCGATCTGACACTGGCGAAACTTTATCTGGCGCGCGCGAAAATGCGCCAGGAGAAACTCAACGAAGCGCATTACCTGTTTTCGGAACTGTTGACCAACAAACAGCAAGTATTTGGCGCGAACGCGGGGCTGGGCGATGTCGCGCGTCGGCGCGGCCACGTCGTGCGCGCATTGAAATACTACAAGCGCGCGTTGGAACTCGATCCCATGCATCCCGGCGCTATCAACGCGTGTGCATGGTGCATGGAAAGTTTGCGCGATCTGCCGGGCGCCGTGAACTATCTCAAGGAAGGCTTGCAACGCGCGCCGGAAGCCGAAGAATTGAGAGAGCCATTGGTGAAATTGCTGGATCTGCTGGGTCGCACCGAGGAAGCCGCCCGGTATCGCGCCGCCGCCGCATGAACGCGACGCTGGCGCCGATGATCGAAGCCGATATGGGCTTAGCTCATGCGCTCGTGGAACAGAATCGACCGAACGAAGCGATTCCTTTTTTCGAGCGCGCGATGCAAGCCAAGCCGGACTTTTTCGTCGGTCGATTGCACTATGCGCGCGCATTGGAACTGGCGGGTCGCGATCACGACGCGCTGTTAAATTATTTCCGCGCGCTCAACGACGCGCAAACAAAAGGGCGCTGGCGCAACGAAGAGACGACGGCGCCGATCATTCGCGATCTCGTGTTGTACGCGATGAGCTATGTCGACGCGGGACGCGAACGCGTTTTCGGCGCGGTTCTGGCGCCGTTTCGCGAAGCGCGTTCGTCGAACGATCTCGAGCGCGTCGAACACTGCCTGCAGATTTATCTCGGCAACCGTGCGCCGGATTATCAGAACTCTGCGCAGCGTTCGAAATTCCTGCACTTTCCCGGCTTGCCGACGCGCGCATATTTCGATCGCGAACTTTTTCCGTGGTATGCCGAGCTGGAATCAAATACCGACGTCATCCGCGCCGAACTGCTGGCGATGCTTGGTGAGAAAAAAAACTTCGAGCCGTTTCTCGATATCCCGTCGCCTGAATTGGTGCCGCACTATCTCGGTGGCGAGAAACCGAACTGGAACGCGTTCTTTTTTTACCGCCACGGTTGTCGCTACGACGAAAATTGCGCGCAATGCCCGCGCACGGCGGAAATCCTCGACAGCCTGCCGCTCGTTCGCATCGCCGAGCATGCGCCCGAAGTGTGTTTCTCGGTGCTGACGCCGGACACGCACATCCTGCCGCATCACGGATCGACGAATACGCGGCTCGTCACACATTTGCCGCTGGTGGTGCCGCCGGATTGCGCCATCAAAGTCGGTGACGAAGAGCACGCGTGGCAAGAAGGACGTTGCATCACATTCGACGACACGTTTCTGCATGAAGCGTGGAATCGCAGCGATCAGACTCGGTCCGTTCTGATCATTGACACGTGGAACCCGTATTTGACCGAGCTGGAAAAAAACGCGCTGACGGCGCTCATCGAATCCATTCGCGCCTTCAATCGTGCCGCCGGGGTCGTTCGCGAATAGAATGCCTTTGCACCAAGTTGATTACATTGTCGGAAAAATTGCACCAGTACTGTGCTAATGAGGACAAACGTTCTCTATAAAGTGTTGATTTAAAACAATAAAATGTATGGCATCCCAATTGCTCTGAATAGTGCGTTCCCAAAGCGAGGTTGCCATGTCAGATAAAGTTTTCGACCTGATCAAAAAGAACAAAATCGAGTTCGTCGATCTGCGGTTTGCCGACATGCTCGGCAAGCAGCACCACGTAACGTTTCCCGCGCACGCCATCGATGCGTCGACGTTCGAAGACGGCAAGATGTTCGACGGTTCGTCGATCACGGGTTGGAAAGGCATCAACGATTCCGACATGGTGCTGATGCCCGACGCCGCGACGGCCATCGTCGATCCGTTCGCCGCTCATCCGACGATGATCGTTAGCTGCGACGTACTCGAGCCGAGCACGATGCAGGCATATTCGCGCTGCCCGCGCTCGATCGCCAAACGCGCCGAAGCGTTTTTGAAATCGACAGGTATCGCCGACACCGCGTTCTTTGGACCGGAGCCGGAATTCTTCATTTTCGATTCCGTGCGCTGGCACAACGGCATGCATGGCGCGTCGTTCGAGATCGAATCCGAAGAAGCGTCGTGGAGTTCCAACAAACGGTTCGACGAGCGCAACTCCGGCCATCGTCCCGGCATCAAGGGCGGTTATTTCCCCGTCGCGCCAGTCGACTCGCTCGGCGATCTGCGCAGTGAAATGTGCAAGACGCTCGAAGCCGTCGGCATGACGGTGGAAGTGCATCACCACGAAGTGGCGACGGCAGGTCAATGCGAAATCGGTACGAAGTTCAGCACGCTCGTACAGAAGGCCGACGAACTGCTCACGATGAAATACGTGATCAAGAACGTCGCGCACGCGCACAACAAAACCGTGACGTTCATGCCGAAGCCCATCGTGGGCGACAATGGATCGGGCATGCACGTGCATCAATCGCTGGCGAAAGGCGGCACCAATCTGTTCGCGGGCGATCTGTACGGCGGATTGTCGCAGACGGCGCTGTATTACATCGGCGGCATCTTCAAGCACGCGCGCGCCATCAACGCGTTCACCAACTCGACGACGAACAGCTACAAACGCCTTGTGCCGGGCTACGAAGCGCCCGTCATGCTTGCGTATTCCGCGCGTAATCGATCGGCGAGCTGCCGCATTCCGTTCGTGCATTCGCCGAAAGGTCGTCGCATCGAAGTGCGTTTCCCCGATCCGATGAACTCGGGCTACCTCGCCTTCACCGCGTTGATGATGGCGGGCCTCGACGGCATCTTGAACAAGATCGATCCCGGCGCGCCGATGGACAAGGATTTGTACGATCTGCCGCCCGAAGAAGAAAAAAATATTCCGACCGTGTGCAACAGTCTCGACCAGGCGCTCGAATCGCTCGACAAAGACCGCACATTCCTGAAAGCCGGCGGCGTGTTCAGCGACGACTTCATCGACGCGTACATCGAGATGAAGATGTCGGAAGTCACGCGCTTCCGTGCGTCGACGCATCCGATCGAATTCCAGATGTACTACTCGTTCTGACGATCGCGCGCCCTTCTCCCCAACGGGAAGGGCGCCTCGCTCGACTATCCGCTAAGCGTCGCGCGCTGTCGGGCGGAGTATTCTCCTGCTGCACGAGGAGTCGCGATCGCGCGATCTCATCGCCGATATCAACGAGGAGAACATCATGCGTGGAATGAAACTGCTGCTCGCCGCACTGGCGCTTAGCTTTGCGGCAACCGCGATGTGCGAAGACGCCAAGCCGTCAGCGACGCCTGAAGTGAAACGCAACATTCTGGAACGGCACGATCAGACGGGCGTCGACGGGAAGGAAATCGTGATCGGTACCGCCGAGTTTCCGAAAGGCGGCGTGATTGGATTCCACACGCACGATGGGGATGAAGCCGGCGTCGTGTTGAAAGGGGAACTGATCTGGAAAGTGCAAGGCCAACCCGACAAAACGTTGAAAGCCGGCGATCACTTCTTCAACCCGCGCGGGTCGGTGCACAGTCTGATCGCCGCGCCAGGCGACGGCGGCACGTCGTTTTCGACATGGATCATCGATAAAGGCAAACCACTGGCTACCCCAGTCAAACAATGAACTTCGCAAGGCACTGCACTAGAATGGTGCAATGCCGTCACAGCCCGCATCGCGATACGGCGATCTGCATTCGCTAAACACGGCGGTCGCCGTCATCGACCGCCGGTTTTGCTTCGTCTACGCCAATCCAGCGTTCGTCGAACTGGCGCGCGCATCGGGTTGGCGCGGTGCGCCGTTAAAGATCATCGGCGAGGCGGAGCCGGTCGTGGCGGCCATGATCGAGCGGGCCCGTGAGATCGGCGTGCCGATCGTGTCGCGCAGCGCCGATGTCATGTTCAGCGGAACGCTGTGCCGCGTCGACATCACGGCGAGCGTCGTCGACGGCGGCGACGTACTCGTCGAAATACATCCGCTCGGAACACGACTCGAAGACGGCGCCGCGCCGCGCGTATCGGAAAGCCTGCGCGGCCTCGCGCACGAAATGAAAAATCCACTCGCCGGACTTCGCGGCGCCGCGCAACTGCTCAAGCGCGGCAGCGGCGATCCCGACCAGCAACTGCTGGCCGAGCTCGTGATTTCGGAAGCGGATCGACTCGCAGCACTCGCTGATCGTCTTCTGCATCCACGCGGCAAAGCATCGATGCGCGCATTGAATCCGCACGAAGTGACCGAGCGCGCGCGCGCGTTGATCGTCGCGGAAGCGGGTGCCGAAATCGCGCTGGAGCGGGACTACGATCCGAGCCTGCCCGACATTCAAGGCGATGCGGACAGTCTGCTACAGGTGCTCCTCAATCTGATGCGCAATGCTATGCAGGCGGACGCAACAATGATAACGGTCCGCACACGCGCCGAACACGGCGCGGTGGTCGGCGGTCATGTGCTGAAACGCGCGCTGCGGATCGATGTCATCGATGATGGTCGTGGTGTCCTCGACGAAGTGCGCGAATCGCTGTTCATGCCGCTCGTATCCGGTCACGCGGATGGAACGGGTTTGGGTTTGGCGCTCGCGCAAGAAATCGCGCACGAACACGGCGGCCAACTCACGTTTCGCAGTCAGCCTGGCCACACGATTTTTTCGCTGACGTTGCCGGCAGAGCGCCATGTCTGACATCTGGATCGCCGACGACGACAGCGCCATCCGTTTCGTGCTGCGCCGCGCGCTGCACGACACCGGCGCGAACGTGCACGAATTCGCCGACGCGGAAACCTTGATCGTCGCGTTGAACGAACACACGCCCGACGTGGTGATCACCGATGTCCGCATGCCGGGCGCGGGCGGTTTGAAACTGCTCGAACAATTGAAGGCGCGTGGGGTCGTTGCGCCAGTGATCGTCATGAGCGCGTTCACCGATGTCGCGGCGACCGCGGCGGCGTATCGGCACGGCGCGTTCGACTATTTGCCGAAACCGTTTGATATCGATCTGATGCTGGCCGCGATCGATCGCGCGCTCGCTGAAGTGCGTCCGCCGCCGGCGCCGCTGCCCGCGCATGAGCCGGAATCCGAGCTGATCGGACAAGCGCCGATGATGCGGGAACTGTTTCGCAACATCGGTCGCGTGTCGGCAACGAATCTCAACGTGCTCGTCACCGGCGCAACAGGCACGGGCAAAGAACTAGTCGCGCGCGCTCTGCATCGACACAGCGCACGCGCAGCGAAACCGTTCGTCGCCATGAACACGGCGGCAATTCCGGCGGAGTTGCTCGAATCCGAATTGTTCGGCCACGAATCCGGCGCGTTTACCGGCGCGGTGAAACGGCATCTCGGACGATTCGAGCAGGCACAAGGCGGCACATTATTTCTGGACGAAATCGGCGACATGCCGTTGACGTTGCAGACGCGGCTTCTGCGCGTGCTCGCCGAAAGCGAGTTTTATCGCATCGGCGGACGCGAGCTTATTCGCGCCGATGTGCGCGTGATCGCGGCGACGCATCAGGACCTCGACGCCAAAGTCAGCCGCGGCGAATTCCGCGCGGACCTGCTGCATCGTCTCGACGTCGTACGTTTGCATCTGCCGAGACTGAGCGAACGCCGCGAAGACACGCCCCTTCTCGCGTCGCGTTTTCTCGCACGCGCGGCGGCCGACATGCGTCTGGAGCCGAAACGTTTTTCGCCTGCCGCGCTCGGCGCGCTGGCCGAAATGCCGTGGCCCGGCAACGTTCGGCAGTTGGAAAATTTATGTCGACGTCTCGCCGTAATGGCGCCCGGTCGCGAAATTCGCGTGCAGGATTTGCCGCCCGTGCAGCGCGATGAAAATGTCGACACTGCGCAATGGCGCGAACCGTTGCAGCGGCTTGTCCGCGATCACCTCGCGCACGGCGGTACGGACATCTATGCGAAACTTCGCGACGAATTCGATCAGACGCTGCTCGCCGCCGCGCTCGCGGAAAACGATAATCATCGCGGACGCGCCGCGCAGAAACTCGGACTCGGCCGCAACACGCTCACGCGCAAGCTCGGCAGCTCCCGCAAAAAGAGAAAGGGTTGAACGGATGACTCCAACAGACAACCGCGTCGTCGTCAGAGCGGCCACGGCCGCCGACATCGATGCCATCGTCGAATTCAACGCGGCGATGGCGATGGAAACAGAATCGAAAACCTTGCCGCGAGAAATTCTGCACGCGGGCGTGGCCGCCGTATTCGACGATCCGCGCCGCGGTTTTTATCGTGTGGCGGAAGTGGATGGCGTCGTCGCCGGTTGTCTGATGATCACGTTCGAATGGAGCGACTGGCGCAACGGCGACTGGTGGTGGTTGCAGAGCGTCTACGTGAAACCGGAGTTTCGTCGCGGCGGCGTATTCCGCGCGTTGTACGACGACATCGAGCGTACAGCGCGATCCGCACCGCACGTCGTCGGTGTGCGTCTGTATGTCGAAAAAGAAAATCGCCGTGCGCAGGAAACGTATGCGTCACTCGGTATGCACGAAGCAGATTATTTGATGTTCGCGAAAAACCTCGGTCCGCCGATCGCGCCATCGCGATGAAGTATCTGATCAGGCAGTGGAAAGATTTTCTGTTCTATTTCGCGGTGCCGTTCATCGCGGCGATGTCGCCGTGGCGCTTCGCGTTGCCGTGGCTGCGCTGGTGGGCGGCGCGCGACGGCGGTCCGTTTGACGAACCGGCACTGCCCGCAACGGCGTTTGCACCGAATTACGTCGACGTTGCCGATCCCGCGAAATTCAAACGTGATGCGCGGCTGATCTGGCTGATCGACGCGCACGACGAATTTCTTTCGCTTACGCGCTGGCGGCGAAACTATTGGCCGCGTCATATCGAACAGATCGGGAACTGGCCGACGCAAGGTCCATTCGTCGTGATCGGTTTTCACTACGGCACGGGTTCATGGGTATTTCATTCGCTGGCACGTGCCGGCTACGACTGCATGGTCATGTCCGTGCGCTGGGAGCGCAGCGACTATCGCGGCGTTCCGCTGCGCTACTGGTACGGGAAGCTGCGTGGATTCGAAATGAGCCGCGTCGGTGGATGCGACGTCGCGATGCGTCCGGGTGTACGCGAGAAATTATCCGGTGCGCTCGCCGAGAAGAAAACCGTGCTCGGCTTGATCGACGTTCCGCCACGCATGGCCCCGCGCGGACAGCAGCCCGTGCGATTGCTTGATCGGAATCTCAGCTTTCCAGACGGGCTTCTTTCGCTCGCGCGGCAAGCCGGCGTGCCGGTGGTTCCCTATTGGATCGACTTCGATCTTCCGAATCGCAAGCGTCGTTTCTGCATTGGGAGTCCGCTTGATCCGAGCGACGTCGCCGGCACATTGCAATCGGTCGCGGATATTCTCGATCGACAAATCCGCCGCATGCCCGAAGCGTGGTTTTTCTGGCCGGAATTGCCGCAGTGGATCGACGACGTGGCACAACAGGAACGCGCCGACTAAGCGTTGTAACCTTTGTACAACGTGCTATGTTCCGGGCGCAGCTCGGACTCCGGACGTGTAGAAGTATAATAGTATAAAGCGATCGACTTGCGTCCCACACCCGCCGGTGCCGCCCACGGTTGCGGATGTCCGTGAAACGTGTCGGAGCGCGTCGAGAAAAGCACCATGCGATTGAACAGCGGCTCGATGCGCCGGACCCGCTGCGTGCCGGTCGTATCCCACAATTCCAGTTCGCCGGCCCACGACGCGTGCCATTCGGGCGATAGATACAGCAGCAGGTTCAAGCGCCGATGCGCCTCGATCACTTTATGCCAATTGAAGTCGGCGTGGATGCCGAGATGTCCGCCCGGCAATGTCATATGCATGCCGCCGCCGAGTAGATGCGGATCGGGCAGTAAATGTTCGATGCCCGTGAGCGCTTCCAGAATACGAATGAAGGGTCCGGAGTTCAGATCATGGATCGCTTTGCGGATCGGTTCCGGAAATCGCGTCTCGTCGCCGCAACCCATCTTCACTTCGTAGCCGGGTGCGTTGTAGCGGTCCCAGGCGTGTGCATCGTCGGCGTTCGGGAACACGTCACTCAGCGCGCGCGCAGTGTCGACCGGAAGAAAATCGTCGATCACGACGTGCGGATAGGGATCGGCATCCCGGTATTCCCCGCGATGGCGGTCAGTCTGTCCAGATCGAAAACGTAAGGCATACAATAGGGCACTGAAAGCAGCGACCCATAATATCAGCCCGCCCGCGACTACCGGCCAAAAGGTACACAAGTGAGCACGACACAACGCGTTGCCATTCTTGGTGGAATCCGGATTCCGTTTTGCCGCAACAACACGGCGTACATGGATGTGGGCAACTTCGGCATGTCGGTAAAGACGATGGGTGCGCTGGTCGAGAAGTTCGATTTGCATGGCGTCGAACTCGGCGAAGTGGCGTGGGGCGCCGTCATCAAGCATGCGTCGGACTGGAACCTCGCGCGTGAAGCGACGTTGTCGTCGGGACTCGCGCCGACGACGCCGGGCATCACCACCGCTCGCGCGTGCGGCACCTCACTCGACAACGTGATCATCATCGGCAACAAGATCGCGACGGGACAAATCGACGCCGGCATCGCCGGCGGCTCGGACACGACGAGCGACGTGCCGATCGTCTACGGCAAAGCGTTGCAGCAACGCTTGCTTGCGATGAATCGTGCGAAGACGCCGGTCGATAAAATCAAAGCGGCGTTGCGCGGATTCTCGTTCGGCGAATTGAAACCGAGTTTTCCCGGCGTAGCCGAACCGCGCACGGGCATGTCGATGGGCGATCACTGCGAGTTGATGGCGAAGGAATGGCACATCGCGCGCGAGGATCAGGACAAGCTCGCGCTGAGCAGCCATCTGAAAGCGGCGGCTGCATACGATCGCGGATTTTTCAAGGATCTCGTCGTGCCGTTTCGCGGTCTGGATCGCGACGGTTTTCTTCGTCCCGACACGACGATGGAAAAACTCGGCGCGCTGAAACCCGCATTCGACAAAACATCGGGAAATGGCACGCTCACCGCCGGCAATTCGACGGGACTGTCCGACGGCGCATCTGCCGTACTCCTTGCGAGTGAAACGTGGGCCGCGAAACGCAATTTGAAACCGCAAGCGTATCTCACCGGTGCGCAAGTCGCGGCCGTCGATTTCGTGCACGGCGAAGGATTGCTGATGGCGCCGACTGTCGCCGTGCCGCGCATGCTCGCCGCGGCCGGACTGACGCTGCAGGATTTCGACTTCTTCGAAATCCACGAAGCCTTCGCCGCGCAAGTGCTGTGCACATTGCGTGCGTGGGAAAGCGCGGATTATTGCAAGAATCGCTTGGGCCTGGACAAGCCGTTCGGCTCGATCGATCCGGCCAAATTGAATGTCAACGGATCAAGTCTAGCGCTCGGTCATCCGTTCGCGGCGACGGGCACGCGCATCGTCGCCACGCTGGCGAAAATGCTCGAAGAAAAAGGATCCGGCCGCGGACTGATTTCGATCTGTACCGCCGGCGGCATGGGCGTTACGGCGATCGTCGAACGGCCGTAACGCAGCAGGAAAAACTTACGAGAATTTAAACGCGGGCGCCCACGAACCGCTCGGCGCGTACGAGCCGCGACGCGAACGCATGCGCGCCTGCAATTCGGCGCGACGGCCTTCGAGCCATTCGGCGCGATCGAGCGTCGACGTATCCGCACCGCGCCGTGACGCTTCCTGTTCGCGAAACGCGCAGAAATCTGCATACGCGTCGATTTCCGGCTCGAGGATACGTTGCACGACTTCGATCATGATCGCGTCGTCGAGAAAACCGAGCACCGGCACGTTGTCCGGAATCAGATCTTCCGGATCGGCGAAGTACGTCAATGCGGCGACGATGCGGCTGCGATCTTCATCGGCCAATCCCCAACCCACATCGCGCACCATCGCGATCAGGTTTTCGACGCCGGCCAGGCGCGAGCTGACGAATTCCGGCAATTTTTGTTTGCTGGCGGTGGCGAATGTCGTTTCGGCTTCTTCCAGAATCTGTGCGGCCGTTTTCTTCGACGCGCGCTCCTCGGCCCGTTTCATGGCATCCATGAATACCGGCAAATCCTCATCCTGGATGGTGATATTGAACTCGAGAGCCATGAGCCGATCCGCTGTGCGAGAGGGGAGTAGCGCAGACTAGCCAGCCACGGCGAGCGCGTCAATTGGCGATTCAGAGAATCGACTGCAAGCCGGCGCCGAACGCGGTGACGATGCGCGTGTAAATGGTTTTCAACGGCAAGTCGACGCCGGGAAAATCACCGACGTCGTCATAGCAAGCGTAGAAGCCGGCTGCCTGCGGACTCATCGGCGCGCATCCTTCCTTCAACTCGAAACTCGATGCGTAGCGGAACGGCCACAGATCGAAGATCGGCAGCGCGGCGGAAATGTCGCCGATGCGTGCGTTGAGTCGGCTGATCCAGCTGCGCCGTTCGCGGCGGGCGATGGTCCACGAGTTATTAGGTTCGGCGTCTCGCAAAATCGCATCGCGCACGCGTGAAGTGAATGCGCGGTCGTGAATGATGAAGCCCGCTTCGGTGTTGTAATGATCCGAGCGCGGATCGAAATTGTGCGAGCCGATCAACGTGATCTCTCCGTCGATCAAGATGGTCTTGGCGTGCAGATTCACGCGAACGCCGGTCGCCGCTTGCGGTGCACTGCCGTAGCGTTCGAATTTCGCTTTCTTCGATACCGCCTTTTTTTTGCCGAGTTCGGCGTAGTTGGCGATCAGATCGGGCGCTTCCGCCGGGAGCGGCTTGAACTCGTGAATCTCGAAACCGAATTTCAGGTAGCGTTTTTTATATTTGTACGACAGCGCGTAAACGACGAACGCATCGGTCGCCGCCAGTGAATTCGTCGAAACAAGGATGCGCAAATTCGGACGCGACTTGTGCTGCGCGCGGAATGTGTTCTGCGCAGTTTTGCTGAGCACGAGGTAGGGCGTCTGCAAGACGATTTCCGATTTGGCGTCGCGCAGCAGTTGCAGAATATGTTGGCTGAGTTGCGCGTCTTGCGGATGCGGATCGCCGCGCTTGTTCGGTGCGTCCGAAAAATATTCGACCGTGCCGACGCGATACGCGCGCGCCAGAAAATGATCGACGATGTAGGCCGCGTCGTCGGCTCGATTCGTCAGCGACGCGACGCGCTCGGGATTTTCATACGCGTGCATCGCATAGCCCGGCGCGTCCAGACCGTCGGAAAGAATGCGGCTCGACACGTCGCGCAGCCGGCTCAACGGCACGCTGTTTTCGTTCGCCCAAAACGCATCGAATGACGTGCGCATCGCATTCGCGGCAGGTCCCACGACCAGTACGTCGCGATCGCGATAATCGAAATCGTCATCCCAATCGAAATACCGGTTTTGATAATTTCGCCCACCGGTGATTCCGATTTCGCTGTCGACCAACAGCAGCTTGTTGTGCATGCGCTGGTTGAATTCGAAGAAACAACAGAGAATCCCGGCAGCGAATTCGATCGGATGCGTGTTGGCCTTATGAAAGGTGGGGTTGTAGATGCGCAATTCGAAATTCACGTGCGCACGCGCAAGTTGCGCCAGCAATTCGATATCGTCCAGCGAAAAAAGCTGATCGACGATGACGCGCACTTTCACTCCGCGACGGGCCGCTTTCACCAACTCGTCGAGCATCAGAAAACCGGCATCGTCTTCGGCAAAAATATACGTTTGCACATCGATACTTTTGCGCGCCGCGCGCAGCAGGTGGATGCGCAATAGCAGCGAGTCTTCGCCACGATCGAGAAGATTGACGTAATGAACGGGTTGGCCGCTGTGCGACTCGCGGAAGACCCGTGTGGCAAGTTCCCGATAAGGCGAGTGCTGCGCGCACGCGTCGGCTTCGTGACAGGCAACCGTTTGATCTTGCGCCGCGTTGGCCGTGGCGAGCGCGCGCCGCGCATGCAATCTGTCCACCGCGCAGCCGTTCAGCAGCAAAATCGAAACAGCGAAAAGCATCGCGCCGCATCGCGCGAATCTCACGGCAAGCTATCCGTCGGCGTCGGGTTGACGAAAGCCGAAAGTCGCAGCTGGACTTTATCGGAGAGTGCGCCGCGCCGCGCTTGCATCCCGAAATCGCTGCGATGGATCGAGCCGAACGCCTCGACGGGACATGTTCCGTCCAGCGGATTGGAGCAATCGGCCGCATCGAGATCGAAATGGATCGGCCGAACGATGCCGAGCAGGGTCAGTTTGCCTTCGATGTCGCCGCCATTATTCAAACTGACCAGCGGAAAGCTATTCGATAAAAAGTGTATTTTTGGAAAATGTTGCGAATCGAAAAATTCGCTCGATTTCGCCCACGTCTCGTAGCTATGCGTGCGCATGTGCAGATCGTTGGTGTCGATGTCGGCTTCCACCGTGGCCGTGCCGTGGAAGCGATCGACGGTCAAGCGTCCTTTGATCGCACCGAAATCGCCGCGGATGCCGACGAGCCACATCACCTTCACTTCGAAATCTGCGTGCGACCGGGCGGAATCGATTTCAAACACGTCGGCGCCGGCGGCCGTGCGCATCGCGACGCATGCCGCGAATGCAACCACGAAATGCGGTCTGCGAACGTGCATGCGCGTGCGATTGATCAGGGTGACCAGAATGCTTTGAGGTGTCCGCTGGCCGGTTCGGCGGGTCCATCGAGCTCGAACCATGCGATGCCGGCGGGCGGAATGCCGCGGAAGTCGCCGGACTGGCCGGTCGCGAGCAAGGCAACCAGTGTTTCGAACCCCGGATTGTGACCAACCAGCAGGAGTCGTTGCGCGTCCGAATTTTCGTCGATAAGTGCGTCGAGTTCGCCCGCATTCGCTTCATAGATACGCGGCTCGACCTTCGCATCGACATCGCCCAGCGCATACTTGAGCGTTTGACGCGCGCGCACCGCCGGCGAACACAAGATTCGCGCGGGCAATACCGTACACGTTTTCAGCCAAGCGGCGGCGGCCTCCGCCTCGGCAATGCCGCGTGCAGTCAGCGGTCTATCGCTGTCGGATTGTCCGGGCGCGGCGTTTTCGGCATGCGCATGCCGGAGCAGAATCAGTTCGCGTTTCATGATGCGTTTCCTTTCGTCGTGCGTGCTCGATTCTGCGCTTTGTTCAGCCGTGTTTTTTCAGCCAGCGCAAAATCTTTTCCCAATCTTCCTGATGCGAACGGATGGTTTCGGAGTTGTAATCGAAGATCGTCTTGCCGAGACCGGCGACCACGATGTATCCCTGTGTATCGCGCAATTGCGCAATCAGCGGGAAAGGTAATTTCTTGATTTCTTCGACCGCTTCCTGCGATGCGGTCGTCCATGGCTTGAGCCGGTTCGCGACCAATCCCACCGGAACTTTGCCGCGTTTAATGCGCGGAATTTGTGCGACTTCCTGCAAAAACGCCTCGGTCGCGTCCAAATCGATGCGCGACGGCAGCACAGGAATCAGCAGCACATCGACGTGTTCTACCAAGTCGGTCAACTCGTTTGCGCGGATGCCCGCCGGGCCATCGACGACGACGCGCTGCGCATCGGCGGGGATTTTGTCGGGCCAATCGCGACGCATTGCCGACAGGCCGAGCACGGGCGCCGACTGCCCGGCGCGTTTTTCCGCCCAGCGCAAACTGGAACCCTGACGGTCCGCATCGACCAGCACGGTTCGTTTGCCGTCGTGCGCGAAATAGCCGGCGATAGTCGTCGCTATCGTGGTTTTGCCGCAGCCACCCTTGGAACTGGCTACCAGGACCTTTTGCATGAGACCACACCCCGCGTCGGCGAAAGTGGGGTCAAGAGTACAACGGGACGCTCGCGTGGCGAAAGCCAGCTTACGGTCGTGGCGGCGCTTCGCTGTCGGGCGCGTGCCAGTCAGCCGGCGGTTCCGTCGCCGCGCCTTGCGATCTCAACACCGCGTAGACGGCGGCCGCTTCGGTCCCGCTTTCATGCAGCGCGGCGGCGTAGGTGCGCGTGACGTGTTGATCGTCTGCCAGCTGATCGGCCAGCTCGCTGATGCGCGCGGTCTGCCACGCCAAGGAACGGGCCTGATCGCGCGCCGTGTTTTGCTCCGGGCCGGACGGCAACAAGCCAATCAGCAATTTCAGTCCAGCCGCCTTCGTGCTCAAACTTCCACTGGCGGCCATTTTCTTGGCGAGAGCGATGCAATCCTGGTTCAGATCGGACGGTTCGACCGCGTCGCGACACGCTGCGGCAATGGCGGCATTGAGCGGCGGCAGCGCGCGCACGGCGACACCAGCCGCATTGACGAGCTGAAACCCTTCGACGCTGGCATTGAGCTGGCCGCTGGCGCGAATCACTTCGTCGCCGATCGGCAAGATGTGTTCGGCATCTTCCAGCATCGCCATCATCTTGCCGAAATAGTCGTCGTAACTTTGCGCTTGTGCGGCGCTGGTCAACGCGGCGCGCGCTCCCGGCGCATCGTTTGTATTTTGCGCGCGCAGCAACGACAACGCCCACACCGCCGCGTTTTGGGCGTCGATCGCTTCGAGCTTCTGCAAGGTTTCTACTTGCGGACAGGACTTGGGACTTTCGTGACATTCGATACCGGCCGCCGTCCACCAAACCAGCACGTTGTCAGCACCGGTGCGTTGCGCGTGTTCGAGAAGCGACTGCGGTTTCAGCGCGTTGGGCCGATTCGGATCTTTCTCGTCGACCTGTGCGAGCAAGGCCGCCGAGAGCAACGACGGCGTATCGCCGTGCAGCGCGAGAATGTTGATCTGATCGCGCCGGAACTGCGTCATGCGCTGCTCGGGCGTCATTTCCTGTGCATCTTTCGCCGGTTGATCCTTCGGCAACAACGGTTGCGCGAACGCGGGCATCGAGACGAGGAAAATGCAGAAAAGTATAAAACGCAACATAAGGCTCATTCCTTGCCGGACAGGCCGCGAGTGTACCCGCCGCCACTGGACGGCAGCTTAATAGCGGGCGCTGCCGTCCTACAACCGAGCCGACGCCGTCGCCAGGCGTTTTGCCGCCCGCCGTACTACTCGCCCAGCGCCTGCTTCAGAAAATTCGGCATCGCCAACGCCGCTTTGTGTGTATCGACGTTGTAATACTGCGTGCCGAATTGTTTCGTCGCCGCGCCGCGTTCGCGGAAATCGGAAAGATCCACGCCTTTGCGCGCCATCGTCGCGCTCCACCACCCCGTGGGATAGCACGGTTGCGGAAAGGTGAGTGTGCGGACTGAATGAAATCCCGCGCCGATCATCGATTTGCGAATCGATTTAAGCAGCGGCAAATGCGCCAGCGGCGATTCGCTTTGCTGCACGAGAATGCCGCCATGGCGCAATGCGCGAAGGCACGTCTCGTAAAACGCTTCGTTGAACAAACCTTCGGCCGGACCGATCGGGTCAGTCGAATCCACGATGACGATATCGAGCGAGTCAGGCTCGCATTCGGCCATCCATTTGATGCCGTCGATGAACAACAGTTGTGCGCGCGGATCGTTGTTCGATTCGCACAGTTCCGGAAAATATTGTTCGGCCAACCGCGTGACGCGTTCGTCGATCTCGACCTGGATCGCGCTTTCCACTTCATCGTGCTTCAGCACCTCGCGCAACGTACCGCAATCGCCGCCGCCGATAATCACGACACGTTTGGCGCGCGGATGCGTGAACAAGGCCGGATGCGACATCATCTCGTGATAAAGAAAATTGTCGCGCGTGCTGACCATCGTGCAGCCGTCGATCACCATCAGCTTGCCCCAGTCGGTGGTGTCGTAGATGTCGATTGCCTGGAACGGCGTTTTCTCCGAATGGAGCAACTTTTTCAGACGAAAGCCGATCGACGAACCGGAGTAATCGTGCTGTTCGGTGAACCATTCGGGCGCGGGTAACGACATGGCGGATGATCGAGTAGAAAACGGGTCGCGATTGTAACCGGTAAACATGCTGTAGCACGCGACGCTACAATACCCGGATGGAGACATCCTGGAACATCGACGCCGCCCGTCATCAATACGCGATTGCGCATTGGGGCGAAAATTATTTCGACGTGGACGCGCAAGGCCGTCTGATCGTCAAGCCGCGCGGCGCCGACGGACCGGTTCTGGCGTTGCAGCAGATCGTCGACGCCGCGGCTGCCGCTGCTCGTGCGCTTCGGCGACATCCTGCGCGATCGCCTCGCGCGGCTGCAAGGCGCGTTCGCGAAAGCAATGCACGATTGGGAGTACGACGGCGGTTATACCGCGGCGTATCCGGTGAAAGTAAATCAGCAAAAAGCCGTCGTCGGCGAATTGGTGTCGGCGGGATCGGATGGATTCGGCCTGGAAGCCGGTTCGAAACCGGAATTGATGGCAGTGCTCGCGTTGGCTCAGCCGGGCAGCATCGTGATCTGCAACGGCTATAAAGATCGCGAGTATCTGCGGCTGGCGCTCGTCGGTCGCAAACTCGGATTGCGCGTTTTCATCGTCATCGAAAAACCGTCGGAACTGAAACCCGCGCTTGAAGAGGCCCGCGCGTTGAATGTCGAGCCGCTGTTCGGCGTACGCATGCGTTTGACCAGTCTCGGCGCCGGTAAGTGGCAGAACACGGGTGGCGAAAAGTCGAAGTTCGGTTTGACGCCGCGGCAACTGATCACGCTGCTCGATGAACTAAAAGCGGCGAATCTCACGCAGTCGCTGAAACTGCTGCATGTATTCATGGGGTCGCAGATTTCCAATGTGCGCGACATTGCCGCCGGCATGCGCGAAGCGACACGCTACTTTGTGGAATTGTGTAAATTGGGAATTCCGATCGAGTACGTCGACGTCGGCGGCGGGTTGGGCGTCGACTACGAGGGCACACGCTCGCGCTCGGCCTGTTCGATCAATTATGGACTCGATCAATACGCCGCAACCGTCGTGCAGCCGTTGGCCGAAGCGTGCGCGCAGAACGGCTTCAGGCACCCGCACGTCGTCAGCGAAACCGGACGCGCGATGGTCGCGCATCACGCGGTGCTCGTCGTCAACGTGAGTGATATCGAACCGGCGCCGCTGGGTCGCGTGCCGACGGCGGACACCAACGATCCATCCGTCCTGCATCGGCTGCGCGAGATTCATGCGGAAGTCGATTCGCGCTCCGTCATCGAGCTGTATCACGAAGCCCAACATCATTGGACGGAAGGACACGCGCTGTTTTCGCTCGGTCAATTGACGTTGCGGCAACGTGCTCGGCTGGACGATTTGTATTACGCCATCGTCAACGCGCTGCGCGTCCGGCTAAAACCGGAAGAGCGTTCGCACCGGCAGGCGCTCGACGAATTGAACGAGAAACTCGTCGACAAATATTTCGTCAACTTTTCCATTTTCGAATCGATCCCTGATACATGGGCGATCGATCAGATCTTTCCGATCGTTCCGATTGCCGGTCTCGATCGCGCGCCCGAACGGCGCGGTGTGATCGCGGATCTGACCTGCGATTCGGATGGACGTATAGACGCTTATGTGGATGCGGAAGGCGTGGACGTGAGCCTGCCGCTGCACGCGCCGCGCGATGGCGAATCCTATCGGCTGGGTATTTTTCTCGTCGGCGCGTATCAAGAAGCGCTGGGCGACATCCACAATCTGTTTGGCGATACCGACGCGGTGAACGTACGCTTGAAAAACGATGGCTCGTTCGAATTCTCGAACATCCGCCGTGGCGACACGACCGACGTGATGCTCGACTACGTCGGCTACGATCTGGCCGCGCTGCGCGCCGCCTATCGCGAAAAAATTCTTGCCGCAAAACTCAGCGGTCCACACGCGGAAGCCGTCGGCGCAGCACTTGAACGAGGTTTGACCGGATACACCTATCTCGCCGAACACGACGACGCGCGAATTTGATCGAGAATGATCGCGTAATTATTTCGACACAGGCAGAAGCGCATGAGTGACATCAAAGCAGGTTTCGTCGGACTGGGTGCCATGGGTTACGCGATGGCGGGTCATCTGCAGCGCGCGGGCCTGCTCGTCGCGGTTTCCAATCGCACCGCCGAAAAAGCGGATGCGTTTGCGAGGGAGCATGCCGGCGTCGTTGCAGGATCACCGCGCGAGATTGCCGCGCAATGCAATGTGGTGGTGTTGTGCGTGAGTGCCGATGCTGACGTCCTCGCCGTGACCCAAGAAATTGCCGGAGCGGCGACAGCCGGCACCATCGTCATCGATCATTCGACGGTATCGTCGGCGACGGCAAAAAAAGCCAGCGAAATTCTGCGCGCGGCGAAATGCGAATTTCTCGACGCGCCCGTATCCGGCGGAGTCGAAGGCGCGAAGAACGGCAAGTTGTCAGTGATGGTCGGCGGCGATGCGAAAACGTTGGAGCGTGTTCGCCCGGTCATCGATGCCTACGCGGCGCGCGTAAGCCACATGGGTGCGGTCGGCGCGGGACAGAATACGAAAGCGGTGAATCAGGTGCTCGTTGCCGGTATCGCACAAGGCGTTTGCGAAGGACTGGCACTTGGCGAGGCGCTGGGTCTGGACGCCGAAACGTTACTGCCGACGCTGATGGGCGGCGCCGCGAACTGCTGGTTTCTCGAAAAGCGCGGCGCGACGATGTTGAAGAATCAATTCTCGGTCGGATTCAAGCTGGCGCTGCTGCATAAAGATTTGGGCATCGTCAACGAACTTGCCAAAACCGTCGGCACGGATCGCAGCGTCATCGAAAAATCACTGTCCGATTACGCGAAATTGATGGAGCAAGGCCATGGGGACGACGATATCTCGGGTTTGATCAGGTCGAAACGGGCGCGCTGACTTCGATCGGCGACGGCCGTCGCCGATGGCTTCGCGGCAGATGGCCGTCTATACGTCGTTAGGGCGATGTTGAACCGCCCGGCTGAGCATTCCAGTTCTAAGAGCTCACAAGAGACAGCTGTCGAACGTCGCTTTGGTGGCGGCTTTCACACAATTGGCGCAAAACCGATGGTAGGCTGGCCGACGCAGGGTAAGCGCCGCCACTTGTGCCAAGGAGTTTTCGTATGCGTAGACAGCCGTTAATTCAGTCACTCATCGCCGCACTCGCAATCGGCGGCTGCGCAGCTCCGGTGTATGCGACCGATTGGTTGCAGTTTGGCTATGACCCGGCACACAGCAGTTACAACACGGAAGAAAAAGGATACGCGACGCCGACCGGAAACGTAACGGTATTCCACAACCCCATCACGCTGCCGCTGACCGCTCCTGACAACAATGCGACGGATGCGATCGATAGTGCACCTATATACGTGTCAGGTGTGACGACGGCGCAGGGACAGAAGGATTTGCTATTCGCCGTGTCAAAGTTCGGCATGCTGGTTGCCGTCGACGCATCCAGTGGCGCAGTTATTTGGTCGAAATTTGCCAGCGGGCACCCGACCAACCACACGAACATTATGAACGGTGCGCCAGCTGTCGACTCAGCCAAGCAATTCGTCTACGCATATCTCCTCGATGGAATGATCCACAAGTACGCCATCGGTACGGGTGTCGAAACGACGACCAGTCCGTGGCCTGAGATTTCTTCGTCGAAGCCTGACATTGAAAAGGGCGCGGCCGGACTCGCCATCAACAATACGACAGGCGGCATTAATTACCTCTATGCTGTTACGGATGGATACGTCGGTGACGGCGGCGACTATCAGGGCCACCTCACGGCGATAAATTTGGCGACAGGCGCTCAGAAAGTTTTTAATTCCGAATGCAGCAATCTCACCATTCACTTCGTAGAAAATGGAATAACTAGCGGCGCGGGTCAGAATGATTGCGCCGGACACCAGAACGGCATCTGGGGTCGACCGGGCGCGGTCTACGATTCCGGCACGAACCGCGTTTTCATCACGACCGGTAATGGTCCATTTGATCCTACTAATGCAAACAATCAGGGAATCAATTGGGGTGACACCGTTCTTGCGCTGAATCCTGACGGCACGGGCAAAGGTTCCGGCGGGATGCCAGTAGATAGCTACACGCCCACGACCTTTCAAACTCTACAGAGTAAAGACGCAGACCTCGGATCCGTATCGATTGCGCTAGTGCCGGCGCCATCTGGAACAGCCGCTGCGTATCAGCATCTTGGGGCACAGGTCGGTAAAGATGGATGTGTACGCCTGATCAACTTGGCCGACATGAGTGGACAAGGCGCTCCGGGGCACACAGGTGGTGAAATAGACGCGGTCAATCTGCCAGGCGGCACCAATTGCAGCTCAGGCAATGACGGTCCCGAAATCAAACCGCAACCTGCCGTTTGGGTTAGTCCGGCGGATGGATCGACATGGTTCTTTGTGACGAGTTATGGCAACGGTTCAGCGGCATACCAGATATCCCTGAACGGCAGCGGTAAGCCGTCACTGCTGCAGAAATGGACAGCGGCAAGCGGCACGTCACCGGTCGTAGCCAATGGCATCGTCTACTACTTATCGGGCGGTAAAGTGGCGGCGCTGCAAGCCGAAACAACAGCGTCTTCGAACACTCCGTTTTGGACTAGCGCATCATTAAGCAGTATCCACTGGCAAAGCTTGATCGTCGTCAATGAGCATGTTTATGCAATTGACGGCGCTTCGCAGCTTTGGTCGATCCTGCTGGACGGAATCTTTACCGGCAAGTTTGATTGATCCACGCGCAAGCGGCGCGGACTATGGCGCCGCTTGCTTCATCGGAATCGCTTTAACGCCCGCATCGGTGAGCGTTTTCTGCGCCGCTTCCGTATCGCTCGCATTCGCGTACGGTCCGACCATCACGCGATTCCACGTCTTGCCGTTGACGGAAACGCTTTGCACTTTCGCGACGATGCCGAGGAGCGCCAGTTTGGCTTTCGCTTCATCGGCCGCTTTGGAATCGGCGTACGAGCCCGCTAATAAAACATAACGCGCATTGGCGTCGGTCGAAGGCGGCGGTGCGGTTGGCGTGGCCGCGGCACCGGGTGTCGGGTTTTGCGCTTGTGCCATCGCCTGCTGTTGTTTCTGTTGTTCGGCGCGCGCCTTCGCCGACAGCTCCGCATCGGGAATCACGACTTCCATTTCCGGAAGCACGGAATAAAAGTCGTACGTTTTCTTCGGCGGTACGGGTTTCTTGCTCGCCTCGTCGGCGACGGCTTGCTCGGATTCTTTCGGTGACGTCGCTTCCGCATTCGGCTGGGGGAGATTTTTCTTGCGCAGCATCGGCGCCCAATCCTTGATCAACACCGTCGCCGATATCGCCAAGCCCAGTAATACACCCAGCCCTAACCAAACCCACGCCGGCCAAGAATTGTTCGAGCGTTCGCGAAACGCCTGCCGACCTTGCTTTGCTGCCATTACATGATCTCCGGAGCGGACACGCCGAGTAACCCCAACCCATTCGCCAACACTTGGCGCACCGCGACGATCAAGGCGAGCCGCGCGTCGCGCAAATTCGTATCGTCGACGAGAAAAGCGTGCGCGTGATAGTACGTGTGCAGAGCGTACGCCAAGTCGCGCAGATATTGCGCGACGAGATGCGGCTCCAGATTCGTGGCGGCCGCGTCGATGATTTCCGGATAGCGTGTCAGCTCCGTCATCAGCGCCGCTTCGTGCTCGTTGCCGAGTGTGTCGAGATGCGCCAACCCGTTGGCCTGATCGAACGCCATGCCACGCTCCGCCGCTTGCCGCAGCACGCTACACACGCGCGCGTGTGCGTATTGGATGTAATACACCGGATTGTCGTTGCTCTGGGATCGCGCCAGATCGATATCGAAGATCAGTTGCGAGTCGGATTTGCGCGCGATGAGGAAGTAGCGCGTCGCGTCGAGTCCGGCTTCGTCGATCAGGTCGCGCAACGTCACGTAGCTGCCCGCGCGCTTGGACAACTTTACCTCTTCGCTGCCGCGCATCACGGTGACCATCTGATACAGCAGATAGTCCGGCCAGCCTTTCGGAATGCCGGCATCCAGCGCCTGCAAACCGGCTTTGACGCGGGCCAGGCTGCCGTGATGATCGGAGCCCAGCACGGTGATCGCGCGCTGGTAACCGCGCAGCCATTTGCTGCGGTGATAGGCAACGTCGGGTACGAAATACGTGAACGTGCCGTCGGATTTGCGCATGACGCGATCTTTGTCGTCGCCGTAATCGGTCGTGCGCAGCCAGAGCGCGCCGCCGTCTTCGTAGGTATGTCCGTGCGCGACGAGTTCGCGGACGGTGTCGTCGACCTTGCCATCGCTGTACAGCGAGGATTCCAGGAAGTAGACGTCGAAGGTGACGCCGAAGGCTTTCAGGTCGAGGTCTTGTTCGTGGCGAAGATAGGCTACGGCAAATGCGCGAATCGCTTCGAGGTTCTCCGGATTTTTTGCCGCGACGACCACGTGCCCATCGGCGCTGCTGGATTGACCGGCCAGATAAGCAGCCGCCACATCGGCGATGTAGTCGCCGCGATATCCGTCCTGCGGCCATTCCGCCGAGTCAGGCGTCAATCCGCGCGCGCGCGCCTGCACCGACAACGCGAGATTGTGAATCTGCACGCCCGCATCGTTGTAGTAGAACTCGCGGCGCACGGTCCAGCCGCTGGCGACGAGAAGCCGCGCGATGCAGTCGCCCAGCGCGGCATTGCGGCCATGCCCGACATGGAGCGGGCCGGTCGGATTCGCCGAAACGAATTCGACTCCAGCCGTTTTTCCCGCGCCCTTGTGATTGCGGCCATATCCAACACCGCTTTCCAGCACGCGGGCGACTTCGGCACGGTAAGCGCCGGGGCTCAAGAAAAAATTGATGAAGCCAGGTCCGGCAATTTCCACTTTGCTAATTTGTGTACTTTGCGGCAACGCCGAGACGAGCTGTTCCGCGATGGCGCGCGGATTTTTACGCGCGGGCTTGGCCAACAGCATCGCGGCATTCGTGGCGAAATCGCCGTGCTCTCGTGCGCGCGTCCGCTCCACGACGAAATCGGCCGACGCTTCACTTGGTAAAGCGCCCTGTTCCCGCAACCGATCGATCGCTTGCAGAATGAGTTGATGGATAGCTTCTTTCACGATGAATCCTGGCGGGGCCGCGTATTGTAGTCAGCGTAGCGGGCAATCAGAAGGCACGCGCGTTCGCGACGCGGCATACGCTCGATCGGTGTTCGCAACCACCTAAGGAATTCGTCTGAAATCGCGTGTTTATGCGGGTTTTCAGCTTGTGGATAACTTTGTGGGTATAACCGGTTGCCGAGCTCAAGCGGCTATGGTAAGCACTTCCGATTGCTGGGCGAATTCGCAATATGCACTACTTAAGTTGTTGATTTAAATCTGAATTTCCTCTGACACATAACGGAAATGAATTTTGCACGGATATTTTTATACAAATGCGACATTGTGTATAAAGTTGCACTGTGTACGTTGTCGCACCACCTTCAAAAAATGGTCACGACCGGCGTGTATCGTCGTCTCTCGAACCCTCGTCGGGCCAAGCTTTCCAGGGATAACGCGGCGTGCGGGATGCGCACGGCGCGTCGGGTGCAAGGATGCGCCAACCTGGTTCCGCAGACGTCAACCGATTTCCGCGACGACGCTTCGGAACGATTCCAATACCTCAGTTCCATTCCGCGGATGCTTGACGCGTTCGCGCATCATTGTCGTCATCTGATGCATGCGGTCGATGTTGGCGTCTTTCGCATCGGCGAACGCCTTTCGACCTTGCGCCGAACTGAACCGGTGCAGATCGAAGAAATAGTGTTCCTGCCCGGTCGTGAGGAAATTAAAAATCGGTTGCGCGGATTCGGCGCTGGCCGAATCCCGCCGGCTGCGCATCTCGCGTTCAAGGCATAACCGTTCCGTGCTCGCCATGAAGACAGGAAACGCTTCGGCGACATTGGCCGTGTCGAGATCCGCCGCGATGAGCGCGAGTTCCAGCGCGTGCACGACGCGTTGATCGTTGCGCCAACCGTCGAAGTGCTTGTCCAGTTTTTCGTCGAGTTTCTGCGCCAGTGCTCCACCGGATTGGACAACCATGTCCGCCGAATTGTATTCGTGCGCCGGGTGCGGCGGACGCGCATCGAATGTGCTGCCGGCGATCATCAGTTCGATGCTGATGTAAACGCCGGCGTGGTCATCGCGCGAAAATCCGGAAACGTCCAGGATGCGAAACGTTTCTTCGATACTGGCGCGCTCGTTGCTGCCGATGCCGGCAGCGAACTGCGGAACCTCGCGCTGACGTAAATCGTGCGCGGCGGCGAAAAGGGCGAGCAGGAACCAGTCGAGGATATCGAGCGATTCGAGACCGATGGCATCGAGCAGGCGTTCCAGTCGCGCGCCGAGAATCTCGAAGATGTGATTCTCATTGTGGTAGTGATGAAAATCCTTGCCCCAGCTGCCGTGACGGTAAGCAAGGCGGCAGAACGCGATAAGAATCGCATCTTCCGCGGCATCGAGCGTCGTGTCGGCAATGCCGCCGGTCAAGCCGGCAAATCGTTTGCGGCGATGCGTGATCAACGCGAGTAGCTCCGGGCGACGTTCGCGGACCAACTGACGCGCTGTCGCCGGGTCCGGCACGAGACGTTCGCAATCATCGGCCGGAAAGTCGGTGGGGTATTGAAAGATCACAGCGCTCGCCTCCTCCCGGCGGGAGTATAGCCCGGACGCAATAGTGCCATGCGGGACGATCGGCAGGTGCGGCGAGACGGTCGAACTAAAGCCATCCCCGCTGCGCGAACGAGAGCGGTTTGCCGTCGCCGATGATGAAATGATCGAGCACGTTGACGTCGATCATTTCCAGGGCGCGGCGCAACCGCGTGGTGAGATCGCGATCTTCCCGGCTAGCCTGCACAAGTCCGGACGGATGGTTGTGGGCAAAGATCACGGACGCGGCATTGTGTGCGAGACAACGTCGGGCGACTTCACGCGTGTGCACCTCCGCCCCGTTGATCGAGCCGCGAAACAATTCCTCGAACGCGATCACGCGGTTTCGAATGTCGAGGAATAGGCAGGCAAACACCTCGTATGGATAAGCGCCAATGCGCGAGCGCAAATAATTCTCGCAAGCGATCGGATTGGTGAGCGGATCGGTTCGATCCATCTGGCAAGCAAGATAGCGGCGACCTAATTCCAGCGCCGCGTGCAGGCGGCTGGCCTTGGCCAGGCCAAGCCCCGCATGCGTTGCCAGCTCACGCAAATCCAGATCGAGGAGCAGTCGAAGATTGCCTCGTTCGTTGAGTATTTCGCGACCGATATCCACCGCACTGTGGCCGCGGCGGCCGGTGCCGATGAAGATCGCCAACAATTCCGCGTCCGAAAGCGCGGCGGCGCCGCGCTCGATGAGTTTTTCGCGGGGTCGTTCCTGCTCGGGCCATTCACGTATTGTCATGGGCCGATATTGAATGGCGTCATAAATAAACGGCTGCGGCCATTTACCTGAAATCCGGTAAGCTGTCGCCGCCTCGTCGTGTCATCGAACTCCTACATGAGCTCACGTCCGCTAGCGAATTTGCATGTTCTTCTCGGCGTCTCGGGCGGCATCGCCGCGTACAAGGCCGCGGACTTCACGCGCCGACTGCGTGACGCCGGTGCCGAGGTGCGCGTCGTGCTGACGGAAAACGCCGCGCGCTTCGTGACGCCGCTGACCTTTCAAGCCTTGTCCGGAAATCCCGTGCGACACGGGTTGTGGGACGAAGCCGCCGAAGCGGCGATGGGCCACATCGAGCTGGCGCGTTGGGCCGATCGCATCGTGATCGCGCCGGCCAGTGCCGACATCCTCGCTAGATTGGCGTGTGGCATGGCGAACGACCTTCTGACGACACTTTGTCTGGCCAGCGCCGCGCCCATTGCGGTGGCACCTGCGATGAATCAATTGATGTGGGCGAAACCTGCGACGCAGGCGAACATCGCGACGCTGCGCGATCGAGGTATCGATGTTTTGGGTCCTGCGTCCGGCAGTCAGGCGTGCGGCGAGTTCGGCGCCGGACGTTTGCTCGAAGCCGAGCAACTCGTCGCAGCTTTATCGGCATCGCATGGCCCGCGTCGCATGCAGGGTCTAAACGTGCTCGTGAGCGCCGGGCCGACGTATGAGGACATCGATCCCGTGCGTTTTATCGGTAACCGCAGTTCCGGCCGCATGGGATTTGCGATCGCGCAAGCGGCGGCGGAAATGGGCGCCTTGGTTCGATTGATCGCCGGCCCCGTGCATCTGTCCACACCGCTCGGCGTGATGCGCGACGACGTGCGCAGCGCACGAGAAATGCACGACGCCGTGACGCGTCACGTGGCGAACAGCGACATTTTTGTGTCGGCAGCGGCAGTCGGCGACTACCGCTCCGACGATATCGCTCCCCACAAACTTAAAAAGTCCGGCGGAAAGTTGACGCTCGATCTCGTGCAGAATCCAGACATTCTTGCCGACGTCGCAAAAATGAAATCGCATCCCTATCTCGTCGGATTCGCCGCCGAGACCAAGAATGTCGCCGAATATGCTCGCGCCAAGCTCATCGCAAAAAAGATCGACCTCATCGCCGCCAATCAAGTCGGCCGCGGCAAAGGTTTCGACGCGACGGAGAATGAACTGACATTGTTCTGGGCCGACGGCGAGGAAAAGCTGCCCCGCATGGACAAACTCGATTTGGCACGCGCATTGCTCAATCGGGTGCTCGCTTTACGCACATCCAAAAAGAGCAAACTGCCGAAGAGGCGTTCCACGTCGTGATCGATGTCGAAGTAAAAGTGCTGGACGCCCGCGTCGGCGCCGAGTTTCCGATGCCCGCGTCGGCCACATCGGGCTCGGCCGGCATGGATCTTCGCGCCATTCTCGAAACACCCCTGACGCTCGAGCCAGGCGGAAGCGCGTTGATTCCGACTGGCATCGCCATTCATATCGGCGACCCGTCGTATTGCGCCGTGATTTTGCCGCGTTCGGGATTGGGACATAAGCACGGTATTGTGTTGGGAAATCTGGTGGGATTGATCGATGCCGATTACCAAGGCCCGCTGATGATTTCCTGCTGGAACCGTGGACAAGCGGCCTATACCATGGTGCCGGGGGAGCGCATCGCACAGTTGGTGTTCTTGCCCGTCGTCCAAGCTCAGTTTCGCATCGTGAGCGAATTCGCAGCCAGCCAGCGTGGCGTCGGCGGATTCGGCCACACCGGCGCCGCGTGACGGTCACTTCGGAAGCTCGATTCGATCGATGAAAGAACTCTCGAAAAACAAGTTGTCGGCGCTGCAGCTTTCGCAGTCGCATAAGACACTGCCGTCGGGTTTGCAAAGGCTGCGTAATCCGCGAACCGCCATATTCGCTATTGCTATTGCTTTCCTTATGGGCGGACTTTTTTGTGCGTGGCAGAGCTGGTTTATGTTCCGCGCGGTGAGCGGACGTCATGAAATTGAGCAATACGGTCAGTGGGAGGTCGATTCGCTGAGCAAATATATAGCGGATGTGCGAATGCGCCTAACGGCTGCAATTAACAGTGATGAAGTTACGGCGCCCCTGGAAATGGGCGGTGAAAATGCAATTCAAGAAGCACAGCAAGCACTTGGCAAACGTTTGCCAGAACTTATTTCCGTCAACTTTTACAAACCGGACTTAAGCGACGTCCTTGAAGGCGACTTTGCTAAATTCGGTTATGCGAAAGCGTCGATGCTGGTGCGCGCGCAAGAACTTAGTTTCGGCGCTCCGCTCCAGGCTCATCTCAACGCTTCGAAGCAGCGGGTGCTCGTATTTGCGGCGCCGGCCATGCGTGCGAAGCGCGCGGTATCGTTTGTCTACGTTGAAATTCCATTTGAGCCCCTGCTAGAAATCTTTCGTAAGCCCAGCATTCAAAATTCTCGCATTGATTTAAGACAAGGCGACGGTCGCGGTGATTTATTGCTCGATAGTATTGGCGACCCCGGCACCTACAGTTCGCTCAACGACGCAGGTACGACAATAACCAGCAGCCTGTTTCGGATCGGCGCGAACCCTAAAGAATTTCCGATCATTCTTCCCAACACGCTGTGGATCGCATTGCCTCTAACCTTCGGCATGCTGTTCGTTGGATTGTTCCTTTTTTACGTACGCAATGTTGGATGGAATACAGCGTTAAACAGAATTGCTCGACGTAAAGCTACTGTAGCCGCACCGCACCTAACGCTTGCACAAGCCATCGCGGAGAATCCGGCGCCTCCGCCTTTGGCGGCGAAAGCGAAACCGGCGCTGGCGGCGCCCATTGAAATCGCGCTCGATCAGAGCATTTTCCGCGCATACGATATTCGCGGCGTGATCGGCAAAACGCTTACCGCGGGCGTCGCGAAACAGATCGGTCGTGCGATTGGCAGCGAGGCGCGCAATCGTGGCCTCAAAGAAATCGTCGTGGCTCGCGACGGCCGTCTGTCGGGTCCGGAGTTATCGGGCGCGCTGATCGATGGTCTGCGCAGCACGGGTTGTAACGTCATCGACATTGGCGCGGCGCCCACGCCGGTTCTTTATTTCGCCACCTATCATTTGAATGTCGGTTCCGGCGTGATGGTGACGGGCAGTCACAATCCACCCGATTACAACGGATTCAAGATCGTATTGGGCGGCGAGACGCTGTCTGACACCGCGATCATGGGGTTGTACACACGCATCAAGGAAAACCGGTTCGTCGATGGCAGCGGCGGACTGCAGAAAATGGATGTCGCGAAGGATTACATCGAGCGCATCACCGGCGATGTGATGATCGAACACAAATTACGCGTGGTCGTCGATTGCGGCAACGGCATCGCCGGCGCGATCGCGCCTGCCGTGCTGGAAGGTGTCGGTTGCGAAGTGCTGCCGATGTATTGCGATGTGGATGGCACCTTTCCAAATCATCATCCCGATCCGTCCGATCCGAACAATCTGCAAGATCTGATTCTGTCAGTGAAACAGATGAACGCCGATCTCGGTTTGGCTTTTGATGGCGACGGTGATCGGCTCGGGGTGGTCACGGCCACCGGCGAAGTCATCTATCCGGATCGGTTGTTGATGCTCTTTGCGCGCGACGTGCTAACGCGCAGTCCTGGCGCGACAATTATTTACGATGTGAAGTGCACCGGAAAATTGCAGTCGCTTATTCTGCAGGCGGGTGGTAGCCCGATCATGTGGAAGACAGGGCATTCGCTGATCAAATCGAAGATGCGCGAAACCGAAGCCGAACTTGCCGGTGAGATGAGCGGCCACTTCTTTTTCCGCGAGCGCTGGTACGGCTTCGACGACGGCATCTATGCTGCAGCGCGCTTGACGGAAATCCTCGCCGCCGATGCCGAAGGCCGCAAGCCCCAGGAAATTTTCGATACGCTGCCCAAAGGCGTCAGTACGCCCGAATTGAAAATTCCGATGGCAGAAGGCGAAAGCGCAAAGTTCATCGAGAAATTCAAGCAAAAAGCGGCGTTTGAAGGTGCGCGCGTCACGACGATCGACGGCGTGCGTGCGGATTGGTCGGATGGCTGGGGCTTGGTGCGCGCGTCGAATACCACGCCCGTATTGGTGCTGCGATTCGATGCGGACAATCAGGCGGCGCTGGAGCGCATCCAGGCCGCGTTTCGTAAGCAGTTGAAAGAAATAGGTCCGGAGCTGACGCTGCCGTTCTAGTTGTTACGGCTTCCCGTGAGCCGATTGGACCTCGCGATAGTGCGCGATGTCGGTCTCGAATTTTTTTTCGCTCGCCTCTTTCTCTGCCTGCTTGTTGGCGATGTAGGTTTTCTGCTTTTCAACAGTGATTCGCAACGAATCGATTTGCTGTTGCAGTATCGCTGGGACAGGCTTGCCGGTTCGATCGAGATCGGCTGCATGTGACAACATGTCCGACAGACTCTTTTCCTGATTCTGCAAACTTACTTCCGTCGCGTGGACGCTCTGATCAATCATGTCGATTTGCGAGTGCTGCGCGACGATTAAATCTTGTTCGCTCGGATAGGCGGCCAACAGTTGCTGATCGTTCTTTGCCTGTGCATCCGACACGCGCTTGGCCGCCGCCGCCTTTTCATTGGCTTCCTTATCGGCTTTTAGTTCGTCCGCGGTTTTCGCACGGTCGACATGTTTTACGACGATGCCTTGATCGTTCACGACGTCGTAGCCGAATTGAACGGCTTCCGGCGGAAGGGCATCGTCGTAATGCACGTTGCCCTGCGCGTCGAACCATTTATAACGATTGCGTTTGTCTTTCGTCACGGTTGCGCCGGACGCGGCGAGGCAGAACGCGAGCGTGAAAACAAACAGCGATGTAGTGATAGAACGCATGAACGACACCTCCGAAATCAGTATAGCCGCTTCACGGGGCGCTTCCGTATGCCGCGCGATAGGCGTCGAGTTTGCTGCGATAGTCGGCCAGCGCCGGACGCTCCGAGGCCAGGGTCAACAGCTCAGTCAGCCGAGCAATGGCGATGACGGGAATGCCGAATTCTTGCGTTACTTCTTGCGCAGCCGAGAGCAGACCTGAAC
>CAZZWP010000021.1:0-35449 GCA_964657965.1 uncultured Rudaea sp.
AGACGCGGCAGGAATTGGAAGAAGTCCTGCAGATATTGCGGCGCTGATCGTCGAAATTTTTTGAGTTCGACGCAACCGGCAAGCCGACCAAGCCCGCCGCGATGACTTGAGGTAGAATTGCCTCACGGTCGGGGCGTAGCGCAGCCTGGTAGCGCATCTGCCTGGGGGGCAGGGGGTCGCAGGTTCAAATCCTGTCGCCCCGACCATCGAAACAACTCGTCCGGCGCCCGCGTGGCGCCGGAAACGTTTTGGAGGTGAGGGTGTCCGAGCAACTTCGCACGCTGTATCCCGATGTGGAGCCTTACGACCAAGGCACACTGCAGGTTTCGGATCTGCATACGCTCTACTACGAGCAGTGTGGAAATCCGGATGGCAAGCCCGTTGTGTTTCTGCATGGAGGCCCGGGCGCAGGATGCAACGCGAAAAGCCGTCGATTCTTTGATCCGTCGCATTATCGTATTGTCCTATTCGACCAGCGTGGCAGCGGCCGTTCGAAACCGCGCGCGGAACTGAAAGACAACACGACGTGGGACCTCGTCGCCGACATCGAACGTATTCGGGAGCATCTGAAGATCGAGCGCTGGCAAGTTTTCGGCGGATCGTGGGGATCGACGCTGGCGCTCACGTATTCCGAAACGCATCCGGATCGCGTCACCGAACTCGTGCTGCGCGGAATTTTTCTGCTGCGCCGCTGGGAAATCGAGTGGTTCTATCAAAAAGGATGTGACGCGATTTATCCGGATGCATTCGAACCGTACGTTGCGATGATTCCGGAAAACGAACGTGGCGATATGGTCGCGGCGTATTACAAGCGGCTGACGAGCGAAGACAAATCCGTTCGTCTGGCAGCGGCGAAAACCTGGTCGGTCTTTGAAGGGGCGACCAGTTATCTATTGCAAAACGCCGACTACATGGCATCGACAGGCGCCGATGAATTTGCGTTGGCGTTCGCGCGCATCGAATCGCACTATTTCGTCAATCACGGATTCTTCGACGTGGACGATCGACTGCTGCGCCATGTCGACAAGATTCGACATATTCCCGCGGTGATCGTGCAAGGCCGCTACGATGTGGTGTGCCCGTTGCGCAGTGCGTGGGATTTGCATCGCGCGTGGCCGGAGGCGGATTTGCGCATTGTCGCGGACGCGGGGCATTCTGCTTTCGAGCTAGGAATTACCGATGAATTGGTGCGCGCTACCGATCGATTTCGCTGAGCCATGTGACGCAGGTTAGTCAGCGCGATTTGAAAAAAAACCGGGCGCTGAGCCCGGTTTTTTTTAGCGATTACTTCGCTGGCGCTGCGGCCGGTGTCGTCGTCGCGGTGCTGTCTTTCTTCAAGCATGTGCTCATGTACGTGCGGCGGTCCGGTCCTTTGAGGCCTTTCGCTTTCGCATCAGACGCACACGCCTTCATTTTTTGTTGCTGCGGATTTGTAGCGACCCATTCGCTGTCATTATTCGTTTTGCTGGCATCTGCGGGCTTTGCGGCGGTCGTTGTGGTGGCCGTGGCGGCTGCCGGCGTGGTCGCCGCAGGAGCGGCCTTCATGCAGGTGCTCATGTACGTCTTGTAGTCGTCGCCCTGCAAGCTTTTGGCATGCGCGTCTTTGGCGCAGTCGCTCATTTTTTGTTGCTGAGGTGTCAGCGTATTGGCGGGTGCTTTGTCGGCGGCGAATGCCGACGCAGCGCTCAATGTCGCCGCGAGCATGAATGTGAGCGAGGTTGCTAGTTTCATCAAGAATTCTCCTTGGTTTTGAATGTCGGCGTGGCCGAACCGCACGCAGTCTACGCTAGCGCCGCGACAGCGAAATAGACAGTAAGCGGACAGGATCGTTCCATCCGATCTCCGTCCACCCGATGATGCCGTTAAGCCGCGACCGCCTGTTTCGGCGCAGATTCCTCGACGGCCGACGTGCGTGGCCCGTGCAACAACGCTTGCCGCACGCCGTCGATAACGAGATCGACTTCTTCACCGGTGATTCCGAAGTGTGGCGTAAAGCGCAGCGAGTTGACGCCGCCGTGAATCACGCCGATGCCCCGCTCGCGCATCCATTCTTCCGTGCTGCCCGCGCCGAAGCATTTGAACTGCGGTGCAAGTTCGCAGGAAAACAAAAGACCGGTGCCTTGTACTTTCGTGATCAAACCAGGCAACTCTGTTTTGAGCTTGTTCAATTTATCCAGGAATTCTTGCCCGCGCGCCTTGATGTTGGCGCGCAACTCTGGAGTGATTTGCTCCAGAACCGTCACGGCGACATCCATTGCGCGCGGATTCGACGACATCGTATTGCCGTAAATTCCCTTTTTATACAATGTCGCAGCGTGTTCGCTCACCGCCAAAACGGACAATGGATACTGTCCGGCATTGAGCGCCTTCGAATACGTTTCCATGTCCGGCGGATCGAGAGTTT
The DNA here is from genome assembly GCA_964657965.1 of uncultured Rudaea sp. Lineage (GTDB taxonomy): Bacteria > Pseudomonadota > Gammaproteobacteria > Xanthomonadales > Rhodanobacteraceae > Rudaea. The sequence continues at coordinate 2,405 of CAZZWP010000021.1, forward strand.
CGAACCCCGGATAATCGACGATCGACAACACGCCGTGCCCGCGCAAACCGGCCTGAATCGAGTCGACCAGGAAAATACAGTCGTGAGTTCGCGTCAGTTCGCGAGCGGCTGCGTAGAATTCCGGCGTCGTCGAACGGCCCGGATCGCCTTCGCCCATGATCGGTTCGAGGAACATCGCTTCGATGAACCAGCCTTTTTTGTCGGCGTCAGCGAAGATCTGGCGAAGTTGATCGACGTTGTACGGTTCGACCGTCAACAAACTGTGCTCGTCGCGGAAGCTGGCCAAGTGTTGCACGTACGCTTTGCGCGAGGAATCGGAAAATACGGCCGGTCGTTCAGTGCGGCCATGGAACGCGCCTTTCACTGCGACGCGCTTGATCGTGCGACCCGCGTATCGCGCGCCCGGTTCGGTCAGCACTTTTGCGTTGACGTCGGCGATGCGCGACGCCAGCGAAACGGCTTCGGAACCCGAATTCAAACAAAGGAATTTATGGAACGGCGCGTTCTTGCGCGTGATGCCCACATTCGCTTCGAGCGCGCGCGTGAAACGCAGGTGGCTGACGCTCGGCGACATGATATTCGCCATCACCTGCGGGCGCGCCAAAGCCGCGAGCACCGCTTTCGGCGTATGACCGAAGCCGAGCATGCCGTAGCCGCCCGAATCGTGGACGACTGCGCCTTTCAGCGTGATCACCCATGGACCGCGCGCCGCGAGTGCCACGTAAGGATTCACCGCATCTTCCGGATAGAAATTCACAAAGTCCGCCTGCACGGCCGCGAGCTGCGCGGATTCGTCGAGCGTGAGCAATTCCGGAAATTCCGTGCGCAACTGCGCGTGCAGTTGCACCGCCGCACCGACTGCTTCGCCGATTTCCGGATATTTCGTCGCCAGGCGTTCGACAACGGCGTCCGGCAGACCGTTCGTGCGCGCGGCGCCGCCGAATTGGCGCAGTTCTTTGAGTTTGGCGATGACGGACATGATGTTCTCCAGAGGCTGCTAACCGTCGAGCGGCGCAGCAAGACAGACTTCTTCGAGCGTGGAATTTTATCACGAAGGCGGTACGGCGGCAGGACCGCCTGAATCGGCACTTCAAGGTACCAATTTGGGCTGCGCGCAGTCTGACACGTGTCATGCGCAAGTCATGATGAGCGCGACTGCATCGCGGCGCGCACCGAGCCTAGTCTGGGCGTCAGTCAGAAGGAGATCGCAATGGATCCGACCACGCAAACGGTCGCGCAGCTACAGGGCGTCACCAAAAGCTACGGCAATGTTCGTGCGCTCGATAATGTCGATCTGACCATTCGTCACGGCGAAATTCTTTCACTGCTTGGTCCTAATGGCGCGGGTAAAACGACGGCGATCTCATTGCTGCTTGGTTTGTTGAAACCGGATCAGGGCAAGGCGACATTATTCGATCTCGATCCGGCCTCCTTGATCGCGCGCCGGCGCGTCGGCGCGATGCTGCAAACGGCTGGCGTGCCGGACACCATCGCGGTCGGCGAATTGATTCATTTGTTTCGCAGCTATTATCCGCGTCCGCGCACCTTCGCCGATATCGTCACGCTTGCCGGCGTCGGCAACATCCTCAAACGCCGCTATGGAAAATTGTCTGGCGGGCAACAGCGTCGCGCGCAGTTCGCGCTCGCTATCGCCGGCAATCCCGAACTTCTTTTTCTCGACGAGCCGACGACCGGCCTCGACATCAACGCGCGCGAAATTTTGTGGAAAACGATTCGCACGTTGGCCAACGACGGCTGTGCGATCGTCTTGACGACACATTACCTCGAAGAAGCCGAAGCGCTCGCCAATCGTGTGTGTGTGCTTTCGCAGGGTCGCGTGGTTGCCGACGGCGACGTGCAGCAAATCCGCGCGCGTGTCGGACAACGTCGCGTGAGTTGTGTATCGACTCTCGATTCGAATGTGGTGTCGGCGTGGCCGAACGTGCGCAACGTTGCACGCGTCGGCGATCGCATCGAAATCGTTACCGACGCCGCCGAGGATCTGGTTCGTCGTTTACTCCACGAAGATGCTGCATTGAGCGAACTCGAAGTGCGTCGCGCGGGACTCGCCGAAGCCTTCGTCGAAATCACCAAGGAGGCCGCATGAACGCCATCGTTTCGCCCGTTCCGAGGTCGTCGACGCAGGGCGCGCTGCATGCCTATGCGCTGGAAGCGAAATACGAATTCCTGCGCGTGCTGCGCACGCCGGCATTCGCCGCGCCAACGTTGCTGTTCCCGCCGATGTTCTATTTGTTGTTCGGTCTGTTGATGAATCACGGCAATCCCGAAGCCGCGAAATATCTCTTCGCGGGCTACAGCGTGTTCGGCGTGATGGCGCCGGCGTTGTTCGGATTCGGCGTCGGGCTTGCGATGGAACGCGAGCGCGGTTGGCTCGCACTCAAACGCGTGATGCCGATGCCGCCGGGTGCGTATCTATTGTCGAAGATGGCGATGGCGATGTTGTTTGCGCTGATCATCTACATCGTGCTCGTACTGATGGCATTTTTCTTCGCCGGCGTGCGACTGCAAATCGGGCAATGGTTATTGCTTGGCGTGATCGCTGTCCTCGGCGTGATTCCTTTCTGCGCGATCGGCTTGATGATCGGTAGCAAAGCCAACGCGTCGGCGTCGCCCGCGTTCGTCAATTTGATTTATCTGCCGATGGCCTTTCTATCGGGTTTGTGGATGCCGCTGAGCGCATTGCCGAGTGTGTTCACGCAAATCGCGCCGCTTTGGCCGGCGTATCACTTGGCGCAGCTGGCGCAAATGACGATCGGCATGCAGCCGTGGTCCAACGTTCCGACGCATCTGGCGTGGCTGGTCGGATTCAGCGCCATCTGTTTTGCGATCGCGCGCCGCTGGTTGGCGAGGAGCGCGTGATCGCCATGAGTCCGACGACGATGCGTCATCTCTACGTGCGGTTGATCTTGCTCGGGATTTGGTTTGTCGCGACGACGATCGTAGCCGGCACGCTGGCGCGCTCGAATGCCGCGCCGCATTCGGCGTATCCTTCGGCGGGACGCGGATTTTTATCGCCATGAGCAATTTGCTGAGCAAACTCCTCACGCCATCGCCACATTCGATGGTCTGCCAGCGCGACTTGCAGACCGGAAAACCTCGTCCCGCGCACTGGTTTCCCTGGGTGATGCTGGTCTGGAGTTTCTGGATCTTCGCCACGCCGCTCATCATGCCGCCGAGCCATTTTCCCGACTGGTTCTGGCCGACGATCATCAGTTTCGCCGTCTTCCTCGCGATGTTTTATCGCGTCTATTATCGCGACCGTTCGCAAGTGATCTGGAACGCCATCGGCATCGCGGCGTTGGGTTTTATCGTCACGCCGTTCAATCCCGGTGCGCAGGGTTATCTGATTTATGCGTGCGCGTTCCTGGCGTTCTGCGGAACGACGCGCGACGCGATGCGCAACATGATCGTCCTGTTCGCACTCTACGCCGTCGAATGGACGTGGCTCGATTTCGGATGGATCAGCCTGACCAGCGCGATTCTCATCGGGATGGCCGTCGGCTGGATGAACATCAACTTCGTTCGCAAGCACGAACGCGACGCGGAACTGATGTTGAGTCACGACGAAATCCGTCGACTCGCGGCCGTCGCCGAACGCGAACGGATCGGCCGCGACCTTCACGATCTGCTCGGGCATACGCTGTCGCTCATCACCCTTAAATCCGAATTGGCCAACCGGTTGTTCGACCGCGACCCGATCGGCGCGCGGCGCGAAATCGCGGAAGTGGAAAGTGTCGCGCGGGATGCGCTCTCGCAAGTGCGGCGCGCGGTCACCGGCATTCGCGCGGCCGGATTTGCCGCCGAACTCGCGTCGGCGAAGTTGCTGCTCGAATCCAACGGCGTTCGTCTCGAATACGAATTGGCCGACGTTCAGCTTCCCGCCGATGTCGAAACCGTCTTGGCGATGACGGTGCGCGAAGCCGTGACCAACATCCAGCGCCACGCGCGCGCATCGAGCGCGAATGTCACGTTGAACGTCGACGGTAAACACTTGCGTTTGCAAATCGAAGACGATGGACGCGGCGGCGCCATCGTGCCGGGAAATGGACTCAACGGTATGCGCGAACGTCTGTCGACGATCGCGGCCGACGTGCGCGTCGACTCACAACGCGGTCGGGGTACCGTCGTTCGTGTCACGATGCCGATGCTGCAAAGGGCTGAAGTCGTCGTCGCGGCGCCGTCGTTGCGACACGTGTGATTGTCGGGATTGAGGTACGCATCGCCGCTTGCTACCGTGCGCGGATGATGCGTGCGGCCATCTCCTCGTGATTCGTGTTCTTCTCGCGGAAGATCAGGCGATGGTGCGCGGCGCGCTATTGGCGTTGCTTAAACTCGAATCCGATCTCGATGTGATCGGCAGTGCCGCCGATGGCGAAGAAGCCTGGACATTCATCGAGCGCGACAAGCCCGATATTCTCGTCACGGATATCGAAATGCCGCGCCTCACCGGACTCGAACTGGCGCAGCGCATTCGCGATCGCGGTATCGAGTGCAAAGTGGTGATCGTCACGACCTTCGCGCGGCCCGGCTTTCTGCGTCGCGCGCTCGATTCCGGCGTCAGCGGGTATCTGCTAAAAGATGCGCCTGCCGAACAACTCGCCGAAGCGTTGCGCAAGGTGCATCGCGGCGGACGCGCCATCGATCCGCAACTCGCGCTGGAAGCGTGGTCGGGCGAAGATCCGCTCAACGAACGCGAACGACAAGTGTTGCGTCTGGCCGGCGATGGACTTTCCGCTGGCGATATCGCCGATCGATTGCATCTTTCGCAAGGCACGGTGCGCAATTATTTATCCGAGGCGATCGGCAAGCTCGGCGTCGGCAATCGCATCGAAGCCGCGCGTCTGGCGCGACAGAAAGGCTGGCTGTAGCAACGCGCGCTCGACCGGAATGCGATAATCGCAATCTTTCCTCGATGTATTTGCGTTGAAAAAGTCCGACTTCCATTACGACTTGCCCGCTGAACTCATCGCACAAGCGCCGCTGGCCGCGCGAACGGCGAGCCGCCTGCTCGTGGTCGACGCGGCCAACCGCGCGTTCGCGGATCGACAATTCTCTGATGTGATCGACTATTTTCGCGACGGCGATTTGCTCGTCTTCAACGACACGCGCGTCATTCCCGCACGATTATTCGGTCGCAAGGAAACCGGCGGCGCGGTCGAAATAATGATCGAACGCATCGTCGGCGAGCATCAGGTTCTCGCGCAGTTGGGCGTGAGCAAAAAACCGAAACCGGGCAGCACGATTACGCTGGATGACGGAAGTCTCGTCACCGTCATCGGTCGCGAGGGCGAGTTTTATTCATTGCGCTTCGACATCGACGAAACACTGCAATCTAGGCTCGAAAAACTCGGACGGATCCCGTTGCCGCCGTATATAACGCGCGACGCGAGCGACGCGGACAGCGAACGCTATCAAACGGTTTACGCGCGCGTTCCCGGCGCGGTCGCCGCGCCGACGGCCGGATTGCATTTCGACGACGCATTACTAACGCGTCTGCGGGAAAAGAATGTCGATTTTGGTTACGTGACGCTGCACGTGGGTGCGGGCACATTTCAGCCGGTGCGCAGCGATCGCGTCGAAGATCACGTAATGCACAGCGAATGGCTTGAAGTCGATGCCGCGCTCGTCACGAAGATCGATCGCACGCGCCGTGATGGCGGGCGCGTCATCGCCGTCGGAACCACCGTTGTGCGCGCATTGGAATCGTCGGTTCGCGACGGCGTATTGAAACGTTTTTCCGGCGAAACGAACATTTTCATTTATCCAGGTTTCCACATTTCCACCATCGATGCGCTGATCACGAATTTTCATCTACCGGAATCGACGTTGCTCATGCTCATTTCCGCGCTGGCCGGTCGTGATCTGATTCTTGATGCTTATCGTCACGCCGTCGAAAACAAATACCGCTTTTTTTCTTACGGCGACGCGATGCTGATTTGGGCAAAATCTTTCGTCGTTTGACTGTGTTGCGAAGACGTACGTTAAAGCGTACGCTTGTTCCAGAGGATACCGATATGACGCAACTCAGTGCCAGCGAAGCGCGCGCTAACTTTTATCGGCTGGTGGATCAGGCAGCGGAAACACACACGCCCGTTCGTATTGCCGGTAAGCGCAATAATGCCATGCTCGTTTCGGAAGAAGATTGGAATGCGATTCAGGAAACGCTCTACTTGTTGTCGATCCCGGGCATGCGCAAGTCGATTCGTGACGGAATGGAAACGCCGGTGAGCAAACTTTCGAAAGGATTGCGTTGGTGAGTTGGACGCTCGTCTACACAAAGTACGCGCAAAAAGATGCAAAAAAATTAGTCGCCGCCGGATTGAAGGAAAAAGCGATGGCGTTGCTGGAAACGCTCGCGCGTGATCCCTTCGCGAATCCGCCGCCGTTCGAGAAGCTTGTTGGCGATCTCGCCGGTGCTTATTCCCGCCGCATCAACATTCAGCATCGCCTGGTTTATCAAGTGCTCAAAGCCGGGAAGGTAGTCAAGATCCTGCGCATGTGGACGCATTACGAGTAGGCAAACCAAACGATGCGATCTCAAATCACCGTGCGATTCCGATGAGCGCGCTGCAATTTCAGCTCCTTGCAAACGACAATGTCGCGCGACGCGGCCGCATCACGTTGTCTCGCGGCACGATCGAAACTCCGGCGTTCATGCCGGTGGGAACGTATGGCTCGGTCAAAGGCATGACGCCGCAGTCGCTGCTCGACATCGGCGCGGAAATCATTCTCGGCAATACGTTTCATTTGTGGTTGCGTCCGGGTCTGGATGTCATCGGCCAATTCGGCGGATTGCATCGGTTCATCGGCTGGGAAAAACCGATCCTCACCGACTCGGGGGGATTCCAGGTGTTTTCACTCGCCGAGCGGCGAAAGATCAGCGAGGAAGGCGTGCGGTTTGCGTCGCCCGTCAATGGTTCGATGGTTTTTCTTTCGCCAGAAGAATCAATGCGTATTCAGCACACGCTGGATTCGGATATCGCGATGATCTTCGACGAGTGCACACCGTATCCGGCGACTGAAACGCAAGTCCGCGACTCGATGCAGCTCAGTTTGCGTTGGGCCGAACGCTCGCGCCGTGCGTTTGACGATCTGACTCGCGCGGGTAACAAAGCACCAAATGCATTATTCGGCATCGTGCAGGGCGGTACTTTTCCACAATTGCGCAAAGTATCCGCAGACGGGTTGCTGCAAATCGGATTCGACGGTTATGCCGTCGGCGGATTGGCGGTCGGCGAACCGGAACACGAGCGCAATCGCACGCTGGATGAAACCGTCCCGCTGCTACCGGCGGATCGTCCGCGCTATCTGATGGGTGTCGGGCGGCCGATCGATATCGTCGATGCCGTTCTGCGCGGCATCGATATGTTCGATTGTGTGATGCCGACACGCAACGCGCGCAACGCGCACATCTTCACGCGCCACGGCGTGCTGCGGATTCGCAATGCGAAATACGAGCGCGACACGCGTCCGCTCGACGAACAATGCGCGTGCTACACCTGCCGATCCGGATTCAGTCGCGCGTACCTTCGTCATCTCGATAAGTGCGGCGAAATGCTCGGACCTATGCTCGCGACCATCCACAATCTCCACTATTACCAAGATCTGATGGCCGGCTTGCGCGAGGCGATTCAAGCGCACCGGCTCGGGGATTTCGCGGCCGCATTCAAAGCCGAAACCGACCGCGGAGACGAGGCGCTGCCGACAGATTGAACGCATGCGGACGGGCGTCGGATGCACCAACCGTGCTCGCATGGCATAATCCAGCCCCTTTTTTGGGCGAATTCCGGCCGTCCTGGCCGCGACGCCTGTATCGATTGGTGGAGCAAGCATGGATTTTCTGATTTCTAGCGCCTACGCGCAGGCGGCCGAAGCCGCGCCAGCGCCGCAAGGCGGCATCGGTGGACTTCTCGGTTCGCCCATTATCTTCATCGTCATCATGGCCGGCATGATGTTCTTCATGTTCCGTTCGCAGTCCAAGCGGCAGAAGGAACTTCGCGCCATGATTTCCGCTCTTGCCAAAGGCGATGAAGTCGTCACGTCGGGCGGTGTCGCCGGACGCATCGACGATGTCGGCGAAACCTTCATCACCCTTGAAATCGCACCGGACGTCCGAATCAAGTTGCAGAAGACGGCGATCTCGATGGTGCTGCCGAAGGGATCGCTGAAAGCAGCGTGATAGGGCTCGGTTCGATCCGGCGGGATTTATCTCCGCCGTCGATCGATGCCGCCGACACTGACTGACGCTGCCTTGGGCGCGTCGCATGAGTAATCAAGATGAACGATTTTGCCAAGTGGAAATATATTCTGGTCGCCGTCGTGGTGCTGTTCGGACTGGTGTATGCGACGCCGATTCTGTATTCGCCGCAACTCGCCGTGCAGGTGTCGGCGAATCGCGGCGCGACGGTGGACGAAGCGCTTAAAGAAAAAGTGCTCGGCATTCTGCAAACGAAAAAAATCCAGTTCGACGACGTGGAACTCAACGGCGATCGACTGCTCGCGCGTTTTCCGAATACCGATGTGCAGCTCGCCGCATCCGATGCGCTGAAGACCGATTTGGGCGATCAATACGTCGTCGCGCTGAATCTCGCGTCGACGGTTCCCGGATGGCTCCGAGCGATCGGCGCGAATCGAATGCCGCTCGGCCTTGATCTACAAGGCGGTGTGCACTTCTTAATGGAAGTCGATTCGAAAGAAGCGTTGGCGAAGATGCAGCAGCGTTACGTCGACGACATCCGCGCGGCGTTGCGAAACGCGAAGATCCGCTACGAATCCGTTAATCCGGGCGCGCAGGGTATCGTTGCCGTGTTGCGTTCCGACGAAGACCGCAAGCAAGCCGGCAACATCATCGCGAAAGAAGTGAATCAGCCCGAAAAGCTCGGCGACCAGCCGCCGCTGGAGTTGAGCGATGGCGCCGAAGCCAACGGTACGTTTCCCCTGATCGCAAAAATTCGCGAAGCGACATTGCAGGCCGAAGCCAAGCAAATCGTCAGCAGCAACTTGACGACGCTGCGTAATCGCGTCAATCAGCTCGGCGTCACCGAACCATTGATTCAACAACAAGGCGCCAATCGTATCGTCGTGGAATTGCCGGGCGTGCAAGACACAGCCGAGGCCAAGAAGATTCTCGGTGCGTTCGCGACACTGGAGTATCACGCCGTCGACGAATCGGCCACGGGCGGCCCCGGCAATCCGGGCGCGTACGAAATCGAACGCAGCGGCAACGTTCCGCCGGACTCGCGCGTTTATCACATGAACAAAAATGGCGCGGACGGCAAACCGGTGCCGGTCATCTTGAAAAAGAAAATCATCGTTTCCGGCGACGAGCTCGTCGACGCATCCGCCTCGGTCGATTCGCAAACCGGATTGCCTGAAGTTGCCGTGAGATTGAATGCCGTCGGCGGCAAGAAGATGTTGGACTTCACCAGCCAGAACGTCGGTCATCGCATGGCGGTCGTCTTCATCGAACGCACGCAGGAGACAAAAGTTGTCGACGGCAAAGAAGTGCGGACGGCGAAAGTCAGCGAAGAAGTCATCAGCGATGCCGTGATCAACGGCGTTTTCTCGAATCGCTTCAACACGACCGGGCTGGAAAACATGAAGACGGCGACCGAGACGGCGCTGCTTCTGCGCGCCGGTTCGCTGGCTGCGCCGGCCGACACCGTCGAAGAACGCGTCATCGGCCCCAGCCTCGGTCAGGACAATATCAACAAAGGCATGAAAGCGGTGTTGCTCGGCCTCGTCGCCGTGCTCATTGCCGCGGCTCTCTACTATCACGTGTTCGGTTTGATCGCCGACATCGCGCTGGTGCTCAACCTTATCTTGCTCATCGCGGTTCTTTCGCTGTTCCAGGCCACGCTCACCATGCCCGGCATCGCCGGTATCGTGTTGACGCTCGGCATGGCGATCGATTCGAACGTGCTGATCTGCGAACGCATACGCGAAGAATTACGCAATGGCTCGACGCCGCTCGCGTCGATTCGCGCGGGTTATGAAAAAGCCTGGGCGACGATTCTCGACGCGAACGTCACGCACTTGCTTGCGGCGTTCGGTTTGTTCGCGTTTGGTTCGGGTCCCATCAAAGGATTCGCCGTCACGCTGGCGATCGGTATTCTCACCTCGATGTTCACGTCGGTCACGCTGACGCACGCATTGGTCAATCTCGTCTACAGCGGCCGCAAGCTCAAAGGCTTGGCGGTCGGTGGCGGCTACGCACGCGGAGTGAACTGACGTGGAAGTTTTCAACCCCAACAGCAATGTCGACTTCCTGCGCCTGCGCAAGATCAGCATCACGATCTCCGCATTGCTCGTCATCATTTCCATCGCCGCGATTTTCGGACGCGGCCTGAACTACGGTTTGGATTTCACGGGCGGCGTTTCAGTCGAAGTCACGTACGATCAACCGGTCGATACGGCCGATGTGCGTTCCGCGCTCGACGAAGCGGGACTCCACAGCGCACTCGTGCAAAGTGTCGGCGGCGCGCGCGAAGTTTCTGTTCGCATCCAGCCGACGGCCGACGCGGGCGGCGCTCTGAAGAAAAGCGATGTTGTCGCCGCCGAAGTGATGAAGGCGCTCAACGCCAAACGCGCCGACGCGAAAATGAGCCGGCCGCCGGATTTCGTCGGCCCACAGGTCGGCGAAGAATTGAAGAGCGACGGCATCATCGCCGTACTGTTCGTCATCGTCGGCATCATGATTTACATCGGCATCCGCTTCGAATGGCGTTTCGCCGTCGCCGCGATCGCGAGCGAATTCCACGACACACTGATCACGATCGGTTTCTACGCGCTGACACAGCGCGAGTTCGACATCACCGTTCTCGCCTCCGTGCTGGCTGTGGTCGGTTACTCGATCAACGACAAAGTTGTCGTGTTCGATCGCGTTCGCGAACTGTTCCGTTCGTCGCGTCGCGGTGAGCCGGTCGATATTTTGAACAAGGCCATCAACTCGACGTTGTCGCGAACCATCATCACGGCGCTGTTCACGGCGATCACGATGGTCGCGCTGTATTTCTTCGGCGGTTCGGCGGTGCACGGTTTTGCACTGACGATGCTGATCGGTATCGCCGTCGGCACGTTGTCGTCGATCTTCTTCGCCAGCCCGATCCTCTTGTGGCTTGGCGTTTCGAAGAAAGATTTGATGCCGGTCACGCGCGAGAATCCGGAGCTCGCGCGTCGCCCATAACTTCTCCGTCCTTCGCATCCGCGAACCGGCCGCGCGCCAGCGGCCGGTTCAGCGCCGCGACCATCGCGTAACTGACGATCAATAGCAAAAACCACGAGCCGAGTTTGCCAAAACTCACACGCTGCCACGCGACACCTTGATGTGGGTAGATCCAGGTCGCCGTGAATGTCCCGATGTTCTCGGCAAACCAGATAAATAGCGCGACGAGAAAAAGTCCGAGCAACAACGGCATCCGGCGATAGCTGTGCCAGACGCGGTAGCAAATCCACGTGCGTCCGAACAATAGTGCCGAGGCCGCGAACAACACCCAGCGCGGCAGTTCACTCGACTAAGCAGTCATCGGCGAGGCGAGAACATGCAGAAAGGCTGTCTTTCGAGATGGATCAACGCTGAGCAAAAAAAGGCGCGCATCGCTGCGCGCCTCTGCATATATCGAGGACGTGCGGTTAGTTGCAGACGGTGCCCGAGGGCGTCGTCAAACGCGTCAGCGACATCGACCCGCTGCCGCTGCCGAAACCGGCGACGCTGGTTGTCCACGTCATCGTTCCTGCGTGGCAGCTATCGAACGTGAAGTTGAGCTGACCCCACGCGGTCTGTTTGACGTCGGCCTCCACGAAGTTCGGCGGGAATTTTCCGCCGAGCGAGCGCGCGCCGGTTACCGTGGCCTGATTGCCGGAGATGGGGCCGACACCGTAGATCGTCTGCGGATTGCCGGCATCGTCGAACACGAACCAATACGCGACGAGCTGACCGCCCAATACTTCGAGGTTCACGCCTTGACCGCTCTGCTGTGGGTCGTACCACGAACCGGTGTAGTTGGCGTCGATCGTCGCGCCCAGTTCGAGGGCCGCCGTGAGATCGCCCATCGGTGCGCCGCCCGCGGCAACCAGCGCGGCATCGCGCGCTTGCAAACCCGGCAACGTGGGAAGGTTGAAGCGGTGCGTGATCAGACGCAACACAGACGCGGTGTCGTATTGCGTGTGATCGACGGTTCCTGTCTTGGCAAAGGGCGACACGATGATCGCGGGAATGCGCGTACCTGGACCCCAACGGTCGCCTTTCGGCGGCGCGACGTGATCCCACCAACCGCCGTTTTCGTCATAGGTCACGACGATCACCATGTGATCCCACTGCGGACTTTTCTGCAGATGCTGAATCACGTTGGCGATATGCTCATCGCCCGCTGCGACGGTCGCATAGCCTGCGTGCTGGTTCTGGCTGCCTTCCGGCTTATAAAACGTCACCGGCGGTAGTTTTCCGGCGTCGATATCGGCCAGGAACGCCGCACCGTCGATTCCGCCATCGCGTAAATGTTCCGTGCGTGCCGCCGTGCCGGGTGCATACGCCTGGTAATAGTTGAACGGCTGATGATGGAACTGGAAATTGACGCTCGCCGGTACCGTGCCGTCGATCGCCGCTTGCCATGCGCCGGCGTACCACGCCCAATCGATATTGTTCTGCGTGAGCAGGTCGCCGATCGTATTGGCCGCTTGCGGGCTGAGTGTGTTGGCTTTCGTCAAATCACCGTAGCCGGGATTCGTCGCTGACGGATTGCCCGTCGGCACATACGGCGGCTGCATCGTGTTGACGCCGTAATAGTCCGGCGTCAATTGCGCGTCATTGACGAACACCGGCACGCCGTCGATCGCCGACGCAGGGCTCTTCGTCGTATCGACAGTGAGCGACACGCCGTCCGCATTGACCACGGAAATCGCGCTTTTGAATGTCGTCGGGGCCGCGGCCGTCTTGAAATCGTATGGCGCGCACGCGCAAATGAGGTATTGATGGTTCAAGAACGATCCGCCGAACGCGCCCTGGAAAAAGTTGTCGGCCAGAACGTATTGCTGCGCGATCTTCCACAACGCCATCGTCGAGCTATCGTTCCAATGGCCCATCACTTCGCCGCCGGCATCGCTCCATGCGGCGAACTTGTCGTTCTTGCCACCATCGATCTGCATCTGGTTGGTGTAGAAACGATGGACGAGATCGTGAAGTTTGTAATCGAAATTCACGTTGTAGCCGTTCGGATCGTCGAGCGCGTAGAGCGCGTTGGGATGACCGCGCGTTTCTTCGGTGGCGATTTGGGTCGGATCGGATGGGTCAGTCAAACCATTGCCGTTGATCGGCGGCAGTTGCGACAGGACACTGCCGTCACGGTCGAGCTGCGTCTTTTGGGCGGTCGTGGCATTGGCCAGACCGTTGGCGCCCGGAAAGTTTCCGTAGAGGTGGTCGAAGCCGCGGTTCTCGGCATAGATCACGACAATCGTGTCGACGTCGTTGAGCGTCGGTAAAACAGATGCCGCCGTAACGGTTCCGGGTGCGGAAATGGCAGCGAGCGAAGTCGCGAAAGCAGTGAGTAGTAAAGGACGGTATCGCATTGAGCCTCCCTAGCAAAACAATGAACGAACGAGAACGCGCCGGACAGAAAGGCGCCTGATGAAGCGGAAAGTGCACGCTACGTCGGCCGTGTTGCAGTTCAGTGTTAGCTTCGTTACATAAATTCGTCACACCATCCGCTTATCGTGTGCGCTCTCACTCGGCGTGGAACGCGATTGGCTATTCGGCTCAGAATTCTCGGCGCCCTCACGCTTCTGCTGTGTGTGCCCACACTGACGTCCGCGCAATCGGATGCGTTCAGGCGCGCTGCGCTGTTGCGCCAGGCGGGACGTAGTATTTTCTCGGACGCTTCCTTGTCATTGTCCGGCAAGCAATCGTGCGCGAGCTGTCATGCGCCGGCCCGTCGCTACAACCCCGACGATGCACGAGACATCGTCGCGGGCGGCAAAGAACTCGATCTGTTTTCGTTTCGGGCGCCGCCGACGCTCACGTATCTCAATCGGATACCCGCGTACAACAATCACTATCATGAGTCGGATGACGAGGGCGACGAGTCCGTCGACAACGGACCGACCGGCGGCCTGACCTGGGACGGCCGCGTCGACGGCGGTGCCAATCAGGCATCGCTGCCGCTGTTGTCGCCCGAAGAAATGGCGAACACGAAAGCAGGCGTCGCGACCGCGGTTCGCGCCTCGTCATACGCGAATATTTTGCGCCAAGCGCTGGGCGATCACGCGCTCGATACCGACGATGCGGCATTTGCGGCGACCGTCCGCGCGCTCGGCGCATTCGAAGAGGATTACGATGAATTCAATCCTTACACGAGCAAGTACGATGCTTACCTGACCGGACAGACCAAACTCAGCGCACAGGAAACACGCGGCCTGCAACTGTTCAACGATGAGAAAAAAGGTAATTGTGCACAATGCCACATCAGCAAACGCAGTCGCGACGGCAGTGCGCCGGCGTTTTCCGATTATGGATTGATCGCGTTAGGCGTGCCGCGCAACCCCACCATCGCCGCGAACCGCGATCCCGATTTTCACGATCTCGGCGCATGCGGCCCGCTGCGGACCGATAAAACAAACGATCCGACATTCTGCGGCCTATTCCGCACACCGACCTTACGCAACGTCGCCTTGCGAAAATCGTTTTTCCACAACGGAAAGTTTCACGATCTGCGTGACGTGGTGGATTTCTACGTGACACGCGATATCGCTCCGCAACGCTGGTACGCGAAAAATGCCGACGGCAGCGTTCAGATTTACGACGACCTGCCGGCCAACTACCACGTCAATCTCAATCGCGACCCACCCTTCGAAGATCAACATCCGGGCGCGACGCCGCGTTTGAATAAGCGAGAAATCGACGACGTCGTGGCATTCATGCGCACGTTGACGGACGGATACCTCGCGTCGAATCCGTATCGTCAGGAGCGTCTTCAAAAAACATTGAAAAGCAAGTCGGCCAGCGCCGCACAGGAAACTCGCCGCTCCATCCGATAGCGCAACGTGCGGCATAATTGCGCCGTATGAAACGTAGCCTTTCCGACTGGTTGGATTATCAGCAGAAGATTCATCCGCGCGATATCGAACTCGGCCTCGATCGCGTGCGCGAGGTCTGGAACCGAATGGGTGCGCCGCCCGCCGCGCCGATCGTGATCACGGTCGGCGGCACGAACGGCAAAGGGTCAACCGTCGCATTCCTCGAGGCGATGATATCGGCGGCGGGCAAGCGCGTCGGTTGCTACACATCGCCGCATTTGCTTAGGTACAACGAACGCGTTCGCGTCCTCGGCGAAGACGTCGCTGATACGCTGTTGGTCGACGCGTTCGAACGCATCGATTCGGCACGCGAAGAAATTCCGCTCACGTATTTCGAATTCGGCACGCTTGCCGCATTGTGGATTTTCTCGCAACAGTCGCTGGACGTCGCCGTTCTGGAAGTCGGTTTGGGCGGGCGGCTCGACGCCGTGAACATCGTCGACGCCGATGCGGCAATCGTCACCACCATCGATCTGGATCATCAAGACTGGCTCGGTAACGATGTCGACACGATCGGTCGCGAGAAAGCCGGGATTTTTCGAGAAGGCCGACCCGCGATTATCGGCATGCGCGAGCCGCCGCGCGGATTGCTGGAGGCGGCGCAGCGCTCCGGTGCTCGTGTGCTGCGCGCGGGTTCGGACTTCGAGGCGTTGCTCGGCGAGCAGCGCTGGCTATGGATGTCCGGCGCAACAGTGCTCGAATTGCCACTGCCGACACTCGTAGCACCGGTGCAGATCAACAATGCGGCCAGCGCCATTGCCGCGCTCTACGCCTTATCGCCCCGCATCACATGGGACGCGGCGGCGATCGCAATCGGCGTTCGAGAAGCCTCGCTCGCAGCGCGAATGCAGCGCTTCACGAAAAGCGGCGCCGCCGACCTCGTCATCGACGTCGGCCACAATCCGCAGGCCGCGCGCGTGCTCGCGCACTGGCTGCAAGGGAATCCGTCCGCGCGTACCGTCGCGGTGTTCGGTGCTCTGTCGGATAAGGATGTCGGCGGCATCGTTGCGCCACTGATTGGCCTGATCGAGCGCTGGATGATCGGCGGTCTCGATGGCGAAACCTCGCGCGGATTGTCAGCTCAGGCGCTGCGCGAGCGCGCCGGCGCTGCGTTTGCCGACTCGCGCGTTTCGCAACACCGCACGATAGTAGATGCGCTGGACGCGGCGGCGTCTTCGTTGCGTGTCGATGAAAAAATCCTGGCATTCGGTTCTTTCTTCGTCGCCGCCGCTGCGTTGACGTGGGCACACCGTCACGGATATGGCCCGGCTTCAGGCGAAGGCCGGGTATAATCGGCACGCTTCCTCCGGAGCTGCCGCATGGATTCTGCCTTGAAACAACGTCTTCTCGGCGCCGCCGTTCTGATCGCGCTCGCTATCATCTTCGTGCCGATGTTCCTCAGCAACGCACCACAGCAGCAGGAAAACGCGACACGCGATCTCGAAATTCCGCCGGAACCCGAACACAAGCTGGAAAAGCGAACGTTGACTGTCGACAGTCCGTCGGCGCCCATTGCCGCGCCGGGGACGGAAGATCCGAACAAGATCGTGACGGTCGACACGAATGCGCCGCCCAAAGTGGATGCGCATCCCGAAGATCAGGCGCCCCCGACAGTCGCGGCGCCAGCAACGCCGTCGAAACCCGTCGCTGCGCCGCCTAAGCCGACGCCGCCTGTCGAACCCGTGCAGCCGCCGCAAAGCACAGCGCAACTTGCGGCACCCGCTGGCCGGTTCGCGATCAACATGGGCATATATGCCGATCAGACGCACGCCAACGCGCTGGTTTCCAGCGTGAAGAAACTTGGATTTTCCGCATACGTCGAATCGACCGAGTATCAGGGCAAGCCTGCAACGCGCGTGCGCGTCGGGCCGTTCGCCGATCGCGCGGCCGCCGAGAGTGCGCGGTTGAAGATCAAGCAATCCGAACCGAAAGTGCCGAGCAGCATCGTCGAATCCGGCGAACAGCCGACAACCGACGCGCCGCCGACCGCGATCGCCTCCAATCGCGCCGGTGGGTGGGCGGTTCAGCTCGGTGCTTTCAAGTCGGAAAGCGAAGCGAACAAATTGCGCGAACGGCTGCGCGGCGTGAGCATCGCCAGTTTCGTCGACAAAACCGGTGGCGCCGATGCCACGTTGTGGCGTGTGCGCGCCGGACCGTATGCCGATCGTGCCGGCGCCGACAGCGCGCGCGCGAACATCAAGCAGAAACTGAAAGTCGACGGGATGATCGTCACGCAACCATGAAGCGCATCGCATCGCGGAGAGCGCAGTGAATTGGGCGGACTACTGCATCATCGCGGCGCTAGGGTTGTCGGTGCTGATGGGTTTGTGGCGCGGTTTCATCGGTGAAGCCATTGCCTTGGCGTGCTGGATTCTGGCGTTTTGGGTCGCGTGGACGTTCGGTGCTCAACTGGCAACCCAGTTCACCGCGATTACGCTGCCATCGGCGCGATTGATGTTGGGCTACGCGATTTGTTTCGTCGGCGTGCTGATCGCCGGGGCGCTGGTCGGATTCCTCATGCGCAAATTGATCGCGGGTAGTGGTCTTTCGGGCAGCGATCGCATGCTCGGCATGGTGTTCGGTCTGATTCGTGGTCTTGCGATCATCACCATCACCGTGCTGATTTTAAAGTTCACGCCGCTGCCGCAAGACCCGTGGTGGAAAGAATCGAAACTGCTGCCGACCTTCGAGAACGCCGCGCAATGGCTCTCCACCAAATTGCCGCCGGAAGTAACTCACTACCTTGATTTGCACACGATCATGCCGCAGATTCCACAGGCACCGCCGACAACACCGCCTGCTCCGAATCCGCCGCCTGCACCGGCCCAACACACGTCGACTACATGAACGCTTGCCGATTCACTCTGCTTCATTTCTCTCTTCTTTTGGAGAAACACTGACCCATGTGCGGAATCATCGGCATCGTAGGAAAAACCGAAGTCGCCTCGTCGCTATACGACGCGCTGACTGTCCTGCAGCATCGCGGCCAGGACGCCGCGGGCATCGCCACCGTCGACGACAAGAAACTGCGTCTGCATAAGGGCGCAGGATTGGTCCGCGATGTGTTCAACAGCGACAACATGCTGAAGTTGCGCGGTCGCATCGGCATCGGGCATTGCCGCTATCCGACCGCGGGTTCGGAAAGTACATCGGAAGCGCAACCGTTTTACGTCAATTCGCCATACGGCATCGCGCTGGGGCACAACGGAAATCTCGTCAACACCGATTCCTTGCGCCGCGAGATGTATGAAGGCGATCGCCGACACATCAACACCGATTCGGATTCGGAAGTTCTACTCAACATTCTCGCGCACGAATTGCAGATCCAGGAACGCCATCACCTGACACCCGATCATCTGTTCAAAGCCGTCGCGGGCGTGCATGCGCGCGCGCGGGGTGGCTACGCGGTGGTTTCGCTGATTCTCGACTATGGCGTGCTCGCATTCCGCGATCCGTATGGAATCCGTCCGCTCGTGCTCGGCGAACGCGACACGGCCGCTGGAAAAGAATACGCGGTGACATCCGAATCAGTGGCTCTCGACATCCTCGGCTTCAAACGCCTGCGCGATGTTGCGCCCGGCGAGGCCGTACTGCTGACGCCGGACGGTCAATTGTTTACGCGACACTGCACGGAAGGCTATCAACACGCGCCGTGTATTTTTGAATATGTATACCTGGCGCGCCCTGATTCGATGATCGAAGACGTATCGGTCTACAAAGCGCGCCTGCGCATGGGTGAACGATTGGCAGAAAAGATTCGCCGCCTGCGTCCGGATCACGATATCGATTCGGTGATTCCGATTCCCGACACGGCACGCACGGCGGCCAGTTCGCTCGCGGCCGAACTCGGATTGCCGATGCGCGAGGGCTTCGTCAAGAATCGCTATATCGGCCGCACATTCATCATGCCGGGGCAAAGCGAACGCGTGAAATCCGTGCGTCGGAAATTGAACGCGATCGAACTGGAATTCCGGAAAAAAGTCGTGCTGCTCGTCGACGATTCCATCGTGCGCGGCACGACATCGAAACAGATCATCCAGATGGCGCGCGATGCCGGCGCGAAAAAAGTATACTTTGCATCAGCCGCGCCGCCGGTCCGGTTCCCCAATGTTTATGGTATCGACATGCCGGCGCCGACGGAGCTCGTCGCGCACGATCGCACCGAGGAAGAAATTCAGCAGATCATCGGCGCCGACTGGCTGGTCTACCAGGATTTGTCGGATCTCACCGCCGCCGTCGCCGAAGGCAACGAAAAGCTCACGCATTTCGATACGTCGTGTTTTTCGGGCGAATACGTGACGGGCGTGGAACCGACCTATCTGCGCGAACTGGAATTCAACCGATCCGATTCGGCCAAGACTCAGCGTAGAACCGCGTCGTAACCGACGACGTCGCGGCGGCCATCGCCGCCGCATTTGCAATGTCCTGATTCAGCGCCGTTTTGCGTTATCCATAGCGGCCCGATGAGGTGCGTGGCGCGCCGCGTCACGCTTTCGCTCGCCGCGCACCCGGCATAATGTCACTCTGGCACAATACCGGCGCCTTTTTGGGACGGAGCGTTGCGTGAAAGAACAAGGAAAAGGCGAGCCCGGACTATTCGACCGTGCGGGCTATTGCGTCAATGTGAAGAACCCGACGGAAAAGGTCAGCGCGACTAGTGACGTCGCCGCCGCCTTTCACGGGGGTTCGCTGCGAATGGACGAAGAGACGCCGATTTCTCCCATCGGAATTCCCGGACGTCCGGACAGGCCGACGCTGGTCGCGCCGAAAAATCTTCCGCAGCGTGGTCTCGGCAGCGTCGAAGGCCGAGCAGCTCTCGTGCATGCCGTGGCGCACATCGAATTCAACGCGATCAACCTCGCGTGGGACGCCGTCTATCGATTCCGCGAAATGCCCATCGACTATTACCGCGACTGGATCGCTGTCGCGGCCGACGAAGCACGCCATTTCACGCTGCTCAACGATCGGCTCGAGCAACTCGGTTACCGTTACGGCGATTTCGATGCGCACGACGGTCTATGGGAAATGGCCGTAAAGACGGCCGATTCGTGTCTTGAACGCATGGCGCTGGTGCCGCGCGTCCTCGAGGCGCGTGGCTTGGACGTGACGCCCGGAATGATCAACCGGTTCCGACACGCGGGCGACGCGGCCACGGTGGAAATTCTTGAATTGATTCTGAGCGAAGAGGTCGCGCACGTCGCGGCCGGGTCGCGCTGGTTCGCCTGGTGCTGCGCGCAACAAGGAATCGATGCCGACCAAACGTTTGACACGCTGCTGACGCGGCATGCGCGCGGAGTTATACGCGGTCCGTTCAACACGGAGGCGCGGCTCGCCGCCGGTTTCAGTAAAGCCGAATTGCAGCGACTTGGGGCTGCCGCGTGATCAGACGTGTCGTCTGTGCCGTCGTCATTCTTCTGATTTGGCTGATCGTTCTCGCGTGGCCGGCCGATCTCGCATGGCAGTCGCCGCTGTCGCCTCGACAACGCGTAACATTGGCCGCGCGGGATTTTCACGTCGTGCGCGGCGCGGGCGTGGAGGATGAATCATCGCTTCGCATAGGCTCGGTCGGCGACGACGGCAGTGCGTTGCAAGCCATTCCACTTCAACGCGTGCACGCGGACGATTTCTCCGAACTGCGCTATCGCTTCGACGGATTTCCGCGCACGCTGGAATTGTCGTTCTTCTTTCGGCGCGCCGATTCTCCCGGCGATGTACAACCCGCCGTGACAGTCCCGTGGCCGGGCGACGGCTGGCAAAGTCTCGACCTGCGCAAAATCCCCGGCTGGCATGGCGACATCATCGAACTGGGCTTCGCCGAATACGCGACGCCGCAAATCGCACCACCGGATAGCGCATTCCAGCCATTCCGTTTCGACAGTGCGGAACTATGGTCGCCGTCGTGGCGCGGCAGCTTTGCTAATTTGTATACATCCTGGTTCGGCTATACGCCTTGGGCGTTGTTGTCGATCAGTGCATTAGGGCCGCAGCGCGAAGTGTCGCAACCGTCTCCGCTCATGCCGTTTGCGCTACTGGGCGTCGTGCTCAGTTTGGTTGCGGCGGCGCTGATCCTGCGCTGGCCGCGAAGAACCGTCGCCGGGCGCGTTGCGCTGACGTTTTTTGCGTTGTGGGCCGTGGTCGATTTGATCTGGCTCGGCGATCTGCTGGGCAAGCATGCGTTCACGGAAAATGTCTACGCCGGCAAACCGTGGGGTGAGCGAGAAAAATTGGTGCCCGATCCCGATATCGCTCAGGCGGCGACGCAGGTCAGAAATTATTTTGCGACGCAGCCGCTTCCAGGACGGATTCTCGTCGGCGCCGATTCGAAGTATGTTTTCCTGAAATTGATCTACGAACTTTTGCCGTTGAACGTCGCGCCCATTCAGCAGTTGCCCGTTTCGCAGCTGCGTCCGAACGACACATTCGTTTTACTGTTCGGCGATTCGCAATGGCATTACGACGACGCACGCGGCACGCTGGTCGACGATCGCGGCGTGATGCCTGGTGGGTCGGCCGATGCGATTTATCACGGCGTATTCGACAACGTCGGCCGGTTCGAGCCGGTGCTGGATTCCGGCGATCTGCATCTGTATGCCTTGCGTGAGGCGCGGACGCGATGAGCCTCGCCCTGGTCATTGCGTGGATATTGCCGATCGTCGCGGGCGTCGCTGCTTACGCCGCGTTCGATGCACGCCGTGCGCCGGGCTATCGAGCGGCGGCGTTCGGGTACGGGGTTGTATTCGGTTTGTTGCTGGCTGGCGCGGCAACGGATCTTTTTGCGCGCGCGGATACGAGTCACGCTGTGGCGCATGCGTGGCTGCCGCTCGCGGCGTTCGCCGTTCTGGCGGGTGTCATCGGGTGGCGACGGTCGCGTAAGTCGAAGCCGGCGGATTTAGTTACGACGTGGCGAAAAATGGAGAAGTGGAAAATTTCACTTTTCAGCATCGCCATCGCGTCGCTGGCGATACGCGGCGTTATCGCGTGGCGTGAAATTCTGTTGCGTCCCACGTTTCCATGGGATGCGTGGGACGCCTGGGCCGTAAAATCGAAAGCCTGGTTCTTGCTCGGCCACTATGCGCCGTTTGTGTCGATGGGGCAGTGGGCTTCGAACGTGCCCGTCGAATCCTTTAGCGGACCGGCCTGGAGCTATCCGAGCGCGCTTGCCTGGATGCAAGTGTGGTTTGCGAGCGCTGCCCGTGGCTGGATCGAACCGATGATCAATTTGCCATGGCTGGCATTATGGATTGGCCTGTTGGTCGCGCATTACGGTCAGTGGCGCGCGTTAGGCCTGACGCGCATCCGCGCAATGGCGCTCGTCTATTTTCTCGGATCGTTGCCGCTCATGACGGTGCATGTTGCGCTCGCCGGCTATGCGGATCTCTGGATAGCCGCGATTTTCGGTTTCGCCGTGTTGGCGTGGGCGCGGTGGCTCGAGCAACGCGATCGAAGTCAGTTGGCGCTCGCATGTCTGTGCGTTGCAGTATTGCCATGGATCAAGCTGGAAGGCGCGGTTTGGTTACTGATGTTTGCCGGTGTCGCAGGCTACTGTTCATTGCCGCGGCATTGGCGGCGGTATGTGGTTGGAGTGATCGTCGGCGTCGCCATCGTCGGGGCCGCCCTGGGACATTTGAAAGTACCGTTGTTCGGGTTGGGTTGGGTAAGCATCAGCCTCAGCGCCATCGAAGTGCCGGTCATCGGCACGCTCGCCATCGCATTTCATCCAGGCGCATTGGCCGGGGCCGTCACCGGACTGTTCGCGCAGCCGAGCTGGCACTTACTTTGGTATGTGGCGCCGCTCATCGTGGTTTGGCGATGGCGTCAGTTTCGCGCGATTCGCGCCGCGCGCGCCATCGCGGGATTGGTTGCCGTGAGCCTGGCATTTCTCGGTTTTCTTTTTTTGTTCACCGACGCCGCGCAGTGGGCGGAAAGCTATACGGCGATCAATCGACTCGTCATGCACATCGTGCCGGCGCTGTTCACACTGCTGGCCCTTCTCCTGCGCGACGCGGACTTTCGTCCAGCACGTTTTGATACACCGCCAATATCCGATTCACGCTCGCATCAAGCGTGAATTCTTCAGTGAATCGCCGTTGTCCCGCCGCTCCGAGTTTACGGCGCAATGGAATATCATCGCGTAAGCCGCGAATCGCAGCGGCGAGCGCGGCCGGCTCGCCGGGCAAAACCATTTGTCCGGTTTCGCCGTCTCGAACGACATAATTGACGCCCGAACCTGGGATGGCGCTACAAATAGTGGCGACTCCCGCGCGCATCGCTTCGAGCAGCACGATGCCGAATGATTCGGCTCGTTCCGTCGACGCCAGACAGAAAATGTCGGCGCCCGCGTAAGCGGAAGCCAGCAACGCGTCGCCGTCCGTTGACATGTCGATACGCCCGACAAAATTCACGCGTGATTCGATATTCAGCGTTTTCGCCAAGTTTTTTAGTTCCGCCGCGCATTCGCCTTCGCCGATCAATACGAGACCGGCGTCGGGGATTTCCGCGATCGCGCGCAGCAAGACATCGAATCCTTTGAAATAGCTCAAACGTCCGACGGCCAGCACGCGCAGCGGGGCATTCGGCCACTGTATACTTTTTGCGGTTTCGCCCGGCATTGCAGGCGCATCGACGATTCCCAACGGCACGACGCGGACTTTGGATCGCCACCGCGCAAGAGCCGCGCTTGAATCCGCATAGTCCGGCGACGTGGCGATGATCGCACTCGCGCGTCGTAACAACGCGTTTTCCCACGGTGCGTAAAGCCGATACGCCGCACGAAGTGCGGATTGTCGGCTATCCAGTGGAATATCGGCGTGCCAGTGCACGATCCAGGGAATTCGTTTCGCCGAAGAAAGCAGCAGCGCCGAAAACGCCGACGTGTTCGGCACGTGCAAGTGCAGAATATCGGGACGAAACCGCGCGATTACGCGACGCAACCAGATCGGGAACGTTGGGCTGATTGGTGCGTACACGAGCTGACCGAGACAAGCGACACGCGTCACGTCGATATCGTCGACGACGTCTGTTGTCGTGCTCAATGTTCCCGGCTCGCCGTGCGCCAGCATGGCGACGGCGACACCTTTGTTCGCCAGACCATTGCAGAGATCGGCGCTCGTGCGCTCGATGCCGCCGGGATGCGGCGGGAAAAACTTGCCGATGTGCAGAACGCGCATCGACGCGTCAGCGGCCGCCGGCAGTGCGTTGAATCGCGGCGATCGGCTCGACCGACTCGGTGGGTCTCGATTTGTCGCGGCCGCTCTGAGTCTCGCGCAATTCCTGCTCGAGAATCGCCAGTTTTTGCGTTAGGCGTCGCATCTGCCGCTCGGAGCGGGACCGATCCACATCCATCTTGAGTAGCCGGATGAGGATCATGCCGATGCCGATGATGATCGGGAGGATCGGCGGGTAGTAAATGCCGGTCACACTGCCTAGCCAGTCGATCACGGGCGGAAAAAGTCCCAGCACTAGGATGGCGGCCGCGACGGTCAGCCACCAGATCGCAAAACTGCCATGCAAGTGATCGCGTCGAACCAGATACAAAATCGCGCCGGCGAGCAAGACGCCGATGACGGCTGCTGTGATACCCGCGGTCATGCCGCCGGCTCGGTAGTCCGCAAGCGGCGACCGATGCGCGCGCGCGATCCGACCTGCGCAAAACAAAGAACCGTCGTATGCATCATGTAACGCGCGACCATCCGCCACGATGAAAACACGCGCGATCCGCCCGCGCGCCGCGGCGACATTCGTGTCGGCGTTTCCTTCAAGGTGAGTCCCTTCTTACGCAACAGCATCAACACTCCTAAATCCTGATAATCCAGCAGGCTCGCCTCGCGCGACGCCAACGCGCGAATCGACCGCCGATCGTAAACGCGCAAACCCGATGTGAAGTCTTGCACAGCGATGCCGGTGATGGAACGAAAATAGCGTGCCGCCAGGCGTTTGGCATTGCTCAGACGCTCCGAACAGGTGCCGATCGTGACGTTCGAGGCGGATTGCCGGTGAACGTCGAGAAGGGCGGGCAGCTCCAGTGGGTGATGCTGGCCGTCCGCGTCCAGCGTTAGCACGGTTCGATAGCCATGGCGCTGCGCGTAGCGCATACCGGCTTGCGTCGCTCCCCAGGCACCAAGGCGGTTCGACAACGTAAGAACGATAGCGCCGGCGCCTCGCGCAATTTCGGCGGTCGCATCGCCGCTGGCGTCATCGACAACCAGGACGGCACATCCGACCGCCGCTTTGACGCCGCAAACCACATCGGCCACCGTCGCGCTTTCGTTTCTGGCGGGGAGAACTGCCAAAACCGGCCAGTGGGAATTCGTGTTGCGATGCACTATAGGCTGCCATCGATAAGGCGGCGCATTGTCCAAGCCCGTCTAACAGCGTGTCAATGTGGTTCGATCGCGCCCGCCGACCTGCATCGGACGCCGCGTCCGGTTTCGCTCCGCATCTCCGTTATTAGATACGAGTGCAAAAAAAAGCACGGTTTTTCGGCTCCGACGGCTCGTCACAGATTCGTCAAGAGCGTCACATAACATGTTGACGCCGCTTGAGGGATTCCCTAGACTCAGCGCGTTCGGGTGTGAGTTAACGGGTTAGGGGCATGAGCTCTCACCCAATCGATTGGGAGAAATTTATGAAATCGTTCAAGATGAAAGCGCTTGCGGTTGCGGTGTTGGGTCTTGCTGGAATTGGTAGTGCGATGGCGGCTACTTGTCCGGTTGCAGACCAGACAAAAAACACGTTGATCAGCCCAGGTGGCGGCGGTGCATGGACCTCGCAATTTATCTCAACTGACGGTAGTTTAAGTATTACGACCCCGGGTCTGGATAGCACGAACTGTGCTTTGTCCGTATCCGTTGGTGCTACGTCTAATAGTCGCGTTTTTGTCCAAGATAGTTCGCCACAGAACGAAACGCGTTTTCGTGGTCGTTTTTATATTAGCTTGGCCAATCTCGTTGCATCGACAAAATTCAACACGACGAACCAGACTGCCGTCGTATACCGAGCTAACGATACTACTGGTCCAGCTCAGTTCACGTCTGACGAGTTAGTCGTCAAGATTGTGGGTGGACCAACATCTCCTCAGGTTCGTTTTTTTGTCGCAGATGCCAACCAAGGTTCTGGAACCGACGACGTCATCGTTGCGTTACCGACAAGTGCGACGAATACATGGCGAATTGAATTTGATTTGCAACATGGCGCGGGATCGACGCTTACCGGTGGATGTACGGCAACTCCTGCGTCCGGTGGATGCCTCCGTTATTGGGTTACGGATGCCGCAGCGTCGAGTTCTGACACGGCTCCCACTGGTTCTATTACGGTGAACAATGCAGGATGGAGTGGCACGAAGACAGCGTTCTTGGGCCTGTTCACAAGTACTGCGACTTATCGTGCCAATCACACCGGCAGAATCGTTGTTGAAGATGAATATGACTCGCGCAGACAGACGTTTATCGGCCAATAAGATTTATAAGGAGACGCCATGAGATTACAAAGTACGATTACCATGCTGCTCGCTATTGGGGGAATTGTCGGCTTTACGGGAGCGGCTAGTGCTGCCACCTGTAACAGCACATTAGGACCTATCACCACTACAGCAACGGTGTCAGGCAATACCTGCGGAAATAATGCAAATTTTAATGGTGGCAGTTGGTGCAACGGCGTACCGTTCAGTAACACTGGAACGGATGCTTGGGCAATCCAGCTGGGCGCGGCGCAAAGCTTTACCGTTTCGGTTACTTCAACGGGAGCTGGTGCTGGAGCGTTCAATCCGGACGTGGGCGTAATTGCAACCTGCGCCGATAACGGAAGCTGTGTGTCTGAGAACACGACAGATACTCAGGGGCCAGTAACTGTACCTGCCACCGGCAACATTACCGGGAACGCGGCTGGAACGTATTTCATCATTGTGACCGACTCGTCAGGTACGGGATCGGGTTGTGGCGCTTACAGCATGTCCTTCACGGGAACGTTGCCAGTTAAGTTGCAAGATTTTTCAGTTAAGTAATCGTAGCGACTCGATAGTTAACCCACCCGCGTTTACGCGGGTGGGTTTTCTTTTGGAAATCCATCATGTATCTCGCCATAGTTCCGATTTTTAGTTTGTTTCTCGGAGCGTCCCAAGCGAATTCAAGCGTTGTGAGCGTAGAAAACTGCGACTTCGGCGATGTTTACGCTTTTTCATCCACTGAGTGTCAATTTGAGTTTAAAAATGCGGGAGCGACACCCATTCGGGTATCCGAGATCAGTTCAAATGTTGCCGCGGACGCTATCGAATCGCATACGTTGACACTTGCGCCCCACAGTAGCCAATACTTACCGGTCAAGATTTCGGTAGAGAATGCGAGCGGCTTTATTCGGCATACGCTTAAATTTCGCACCGATGAAGCGGATGCATCGCAGCACCAAGCAATAGCGTACGGATTCGCTCTAACAACGCTTGATCAGTCTCAGCCCGAAGTCGATTTCGGTATTGTCGACTTACAAAAAGAGTTGAGCGAAAAAACAATTCATCTAGATAGCCAAGATGTTGCCGACTTTCGAATTATTAGAATAATTGACAAGCCTTCTTGGGTCGATGCATCTATCTCATCCGATCATCGCTCGCTTCTCGTGCATCTTCGAGAGGGAGCGCCCTGGGGACTTTATGCAGAATTCATCAAGGTCGAGATCAACACACCCGAACAACCACAAGCATGGATTTCGGTAAAAGCTGATATTCGAGGGGACGTGGTACCAGCGTTCAATCCCTTCGTCGTAGGTGTTCTTCGCTTGAATGATGACAACGAATATCGTATTCCGCTTACGAGCAGAACGGGCAAAGCTTTTTCGATCGGGAAAATCCGTCTTGAAAATATCGTAGGTGAGGTGCATCAGCGCTCCTGTGAACCTGCTAAACCAGATTGTCGTTGGGTGGTTTTAACCTTCTCCAAGAATCAACCGATAGGAACTATCAAGGGAAGTCTATTCGTTGATATTCCCGACTTGCGGCATGCGGTGAAGATTTCAGTAAGAGGAGTCCTGATGGACAAGGACGCAAAAATACAAACATTGGACCCGAGCAAACTTCAAACTGACAGTTTAAAAACCAGTGTCTTACCTCAGACGAAATTGGAACTTAACGACGCAATAAAAAATGCAATCGATAAAGCGGAGTTGGCACCTCCGGCTGGAAATGGACCAATGTTGGAGTGGACGGTTGCGAACGGTCGACTGATCCATGGATTTCAGATATTTCGTTCTAATAATGAAGTAGGTCCATTTTTGCTAATAAATAAAGCTATTGTGCCTGCAAGCATTGAAGACGAAGCGCCAAAATCCTTCCAGTATCGTGATAACACTGCCAGAACCGGCCAGACGTATTGGTACTACATCGGCGTTATTTATAACGATGGTCACAAGCAACAGCTCAGCGGTCCGCAAAAGGTCGTGGCCAAATAATAATACTGCTCTGCTCGTACCAATCACCAAGTACAATACGCTCCGCAGTTTGGCCGTCCATATCGAATCGATGCGTCGCCGGGCGATGCGTATGTCCGTGAATCAACAGATTCACCCGATGAGTGCGCATCGCTGCTTCGACCGCCGTTTGATTCACATCCATAATTTCTTCGCGCTTCGCGGAAACGCGTTTCTGACTCTGCCCGCGTAGCCGCTGCGCAAACGCACGTCGCCAACTTAGCGGCATCGCTAATGCGATGCGTTGGAAAAGCCGGTTGTGCATCAATCGCCGAAATTTTTGATAGTCGACGTCATCGGTACAAAGGGTGTCGCCGTGCATCAGTAGCGCGGGCTTGCCATGCAAATCGATGACGGTGGGGTCGTCGAGAATCTTCATGCCGGCGCGATCGGCGTAGGTTGTGCCTAGAACGAAATCGCGATTACCGCGCATGAAATAAATCGGCACACCGCTGTCGCGCAGCGCGCGCAGCGCGCGTGCTACGCGATCGGCCAGCGGCGAGTTGTCGTCGTCGCCGATCCAGCTTTCGAATAAATCCCCAAGGATGTATAACGCGTCGGCGTCGCGCGCTTCCCCGGTGAGGAAGCGCTCGAACACGTCGACGATTTCAGGACGGCTCTCGTCGAGATGCAGATCCGAAATAAAAAATGTCGGCATCTCGCGCGCTGTTATTGAACGACGCTCGCCTTTTCGATGACGATCTGCGTTTTCGGCACATCGCTTTGGAACGGACCCTGCGGCCCGGTTTCGATGGCGGCGATCTTGTCGACGACATCCATTCCGCTCGTCACTTTTCCGAAGGCGGTGTAGCCCCACGATACGGGATTCGCGCCACCGTTCGGGTCGGCCACGTAATCGAGGCGTTTGTTGTCGACGAGATTGATGAAGAATTCTGCCGATGCTGAATGTGGATCGTTCGTCCGCGCCATCGCGATCGTGCCGCGCAAATTGGAGACGCCATTATTGGCTTCGTTATGAATCGGCGCGCGGGTGCGTTTGTGTTGCATGTCCTTGGTCCATCCGCCGCCTTGGGCCATGAATTTGGGAATCACGCGGTGGAAGATCGTGCCGTCATAGAAACCGTCTTTTACGTATTGCAGAAAATTGTCGATGGTTTTCGGCGCCTTGGCGGCGTACAGTTCCACCGTGATGTCGCCTTCGCTGGTGTGCAACAGGACTTTTGGATTGGCCGTTGTCGCGTCCGCAGCTTTCGCCGGCTGCTGGGCCGAGGCGATAGCCAGTGGCGCGATAAGGGCGAGAACGCACAGCAATTGCTTGAACATGGATGGAACTCCTGTATCGAGAACCCCGAATGATACGCAAATCGGAGGCAGCAAGCCCAGTCCGGTGGCTCTGCACAACTAGGCTGCGGCCAGGCTCTCGGCTTCCCGAACTTGCAATTTGATGTCGTAGTGCTTTAGGTAGTCGCGTTCCTGGTCCAGGTCGGCGCGCGTCAGCGGGTGCGCGTCGAGCCAGCGCCGCGGCAAACCGATTTGCAGCGTTCGATCTTCCGCCACGAGTTTGATGGGCGGCGTCGCCTCGGCAGCGCGGCTTCGTTGCAGCAGCACAGCAAGGCGGAGCAGGGCAGTCACGCGCGACGTAGGGCGGCGCAATCGCTCTGACAGCGAGCGCACCACCGCTTCGTCCGGTTTGCGGCGATGTCCGCGCAGGATCGCCGACAACACTTGTTGTTCGTGGCGCGCGAAGCCGGCCAAATCGGAATTCTCGACAATATAAGCGCCGTGAAGGTGATGTTGGCTGTGCGCAATCGCAAGCCCGATTTCATGAATGCGCGCGGCCCACGTCAGCCAGTCGCGTTCCGCGTTTCCGAGTTGCCATGCTTTGGCGACCTGATCGAACAACGCCAATGCCGTTTTTTCCACGCGCTGCGCGTGGGCATGATCGACGGCATAACGTTGCGCCAATGCGTCGATGCTCGCCGCACGCGGATCGCGGTGCTCAGCGCGACCGATCATGTCGTACAACAATCCTTCTCGCATCGCAGTTTCGCAGACGCGCATGACCTTGAAATCCAGCGCCGCGAAACTGGCTTCGAGAATCGCGGCGCCGCCGGCGATCACCGCCGCACGCTCTTCGGGAAGTCCGGGTAAATTTATTTTTTCGACATTGCCAAAATCGATCAACGCATCACGCAACTTTTCGATCGATGCGGGCGTGATACCGGTGTCACTCCAGCCGGTCGCTTGCATGATGCCGCCGATCGAGCGAATCGTGCCGGACGAGCCAATCGTTTCACCCCAACCCACGCCACGATAGTCAGCGGCGAATTGCTGCAACTCCACGGCGATTTCCATTTGCGCCTGTTTCCAGCGCTTCGCGCTGATCTTTCCGTCTTCGAAAAACCGCAGCGTGCTGGCGACGCAACCCATCTGCAGACTCTCTTTTTCGAGCGCATCCATATGCTGGCCGATGATGAATTCGGTACTGCCGCCACCGATATCGATGACGAGCCGGCGATTCGGCGAATCCGGAACGCCATGCGCGACACCCAAATAAATGAGGCGCGCTTCTTCGCGCCCGGACACGACTTCAATCGGATTACCCAGCGCTTCTTCGGCCGGACCGAGAAAACTCCCCGGTGTGCTGAGTCTGCGTACGGTATTCGTCGCCACTGCGCGCACGCGTTCCTGCGGCAATGTGCGCAGACGTTGGCCGAAACGGGCCAGGCATTCCAGTGCGCGGGCGCGACGCGTTTCTTCAAGCGTTCCGTCGCCGCGCAATCCGGCCGCCAAACGCACGCTGTCGCGGAGGCGATCGATCACACGGGGTTCGCCATGTTCGTAGCGCGCCACCACGAGATGAAAGCTGTTCGATCCAAGATCGACAGCCGCCATCAACTCGCCTTCGCGGATCTCGGAATCGGCGCCGTCGGCCACGATGATTTCCAGCAAATCGGACGTGCGCATTGTGGCACGAGTCCGTGACGGTTCGTAACCGCTTTAACAGATCGACGCGAGCAGCGATCCTTGTGCGGAATGCGGTTCGGCATCGCCGGCGACGGCGCGTTCGTAATGCCCGTCCGCGTGGAGAATCCACGCTTGCGCGTTGTCGTCGAGGTAGTTCACCAGCGCCTCGTCGTAAACGCGTTTGGCCAACTCTTCATCGCCAATCGGAAAACACACTTCGATGCGACGCAGCAGGTTGCGTTCCATCCAGTCCGCGCTCGAACAATAGATTTCCGGCGCGCCGTCGTTGGCGAACCAATAGACGCGGCTGTGTTCCAGAAAACGCCCGACAATCGAACGCACGCGAATGTTTTCCGAAACGCCCGGCACACCGGGCCGCAGCGTGCAAGCGCTGCGGACGATCAAGTCGATCTGCACGCCGGCGCAGGAGGCTTTGTACAAGATCTCAACCACGCTCGGTTCGTTCAACGCATTGATCTTTGCGATAACGCGCGCGGGTTTACCGGCTTGCGCGTGGGCGATTTCGCGCTCGATCATATTCATCACGCCTTTGTACAAACTGAAAGGCGATTGCAGAAGGCGCTTCAACTGAATCACCGGACCCAAGCCGGAAATCTGCTGAAACAATTTGTGCGCGTCATGACCGATCTCGAAGTCGGCCGTCATCAATCCAAAATCGGTGTAAAGACGCGAAGTGACTTGATGATAATTGCCTGTCGACAAATGCACGTAGCGACGCAAGCCGCCTTTTTCGCGGCGCACGATGAGTAGCATCTTCGCATGCGTTTTGTAACCGACGACGCCGTACACGACTTGCACGCCGGCTTCCTGCAAGCGGTTGGCGAGCGTGATGTTGGCTTCCTCGTCGAACCGCGCGCGCAGCTCGACGACGACGGTGACGTCCTTGCCCGCTCGCGCCGCATCGATGAGCAAATTCACCAGCGGAGAATCTGGACCGGTGCGATACAGCGTCTGTTTGATCGCCAGCACGCCCGGATCGGTGCTGGCCTGCTTGATCAATTCGATGACGGCGGAAAATGATTCGAACGGATGATGCAGAAGAATGTCGCGCTCGGCGATCGCGTCGAACATGCTGCGTTCGGCGACGACGGGCAAAATCACGCGCGGCGTGAACTTCGGAAATTTCAGGTCGGGACGATCGATCTGATCGTAAATCGCGTTGACGCGATGCAGATTCACGGGACCGGCGCAGCGATAAACTTCGCTTTCGCCCAGCTCGAAATTCTGCATCAGGAACGTGGCGACGGTCTTGGGACAACTCTCGGCGATTTCGAGACGTACCGGCTTCGCGTACGCGCGGCCGCGCAATTCGTCGCGCAGCGCCAGCGCGAGATTCTCGACTTCTTCCTCGTCGACGAACAATTCACTGTTGCGCGTGACACGAAATTGATACGCGCCTTTCACTTTCATTCCTTGAAACAGTTCATCGACGAACTGCTGCAAGATGCTCGACAGAAATACGAACTCGTAAGGTTGTTCACTCACTTCCTGCGGCAGACGAACGATGCGCGGCAACGAACGCGGCGCCCAGTACCGCGGTGAGCGTGGTCCCCGACGGCA
>CAZZWP010000022.1:0-4641 GCA_964657965.1 uncultured Rudaea sp.
CTTGGGCTTGATCGCCGCCGCCGTCGTGGCGCTGATCATCGCCATCGTCATCAATCATTCGAGCGCGCCGCAGAGCGGCGTGTCCGAGCAAGCCAAGCCGCTCGTGCCCGGCCTGAAAGAACACGTTAACGACGTGAGCGATATCACGCTCATCGGTGCGGGCAACAAGACGCTGCTGACGCTGCGACGCGATAAAGACGGTTGGGTTATCGCGGAAAAATCCAACTATCCCGTCGATATCGCGAAAGTTCGCGAATTCCTCCTCAAGTTGTCGAATGCCACGCTCCTCGAGCAGAAGACGTCGAATCCGAAACGTTATGCGGAACTCGGCGTCGATGACGTCAAAGAAAACGACGCGAAAGGCGTCCTCGTCGATATCGCCGGCTTGCCGCAGCCCACGAAACTCATCATCGGCACCTACAACGGCGGTGGCGGTGGTGGAACGTTCGTGCGCCGCGACGGCGACGCGCAGAGTTGGCTGTCGAACGAGAACCTTACGGTCCCGAAGAACGCCCCCGATTGGGAAAAACGCGATTTGGCCGATATTGCGGCAAACCGCGTGCGCGCCGTGACGCTCACGTCGGGCGACGGTAAAACGCTAAAAGTATACAAAGACCAGTCGACCGACGCGAACTTCAAGATCGCCGATGTGCCGAAAGGCCGCGAAGCGAGTTCCGAGTTCGCCGCGAACGGGTTGGGATCCGTACTCGCGAACTTGCGAGCCGACGACGTCGCGGCGGCGAAGGATGCTCCCATCGCCGACAAGCCGAACAAGGCGCAGTACGTCACGTTCGACGGCGTGCAACTCGACGCCACCGTCTGGCAGAAGGACAACAAGGACTACGCACAGTTTTCGGCAACTCTGGATTCGAGCGTCGCCAACGCCAGCATCGATCAAGCGCAAGCCAAGGCGAAGTCGGACTACGACGCAGCGCTCGCGGCGGAGAAAAAGCCGGCTGACGGCAAGCCTGATAGTGCGGACGTCAAATCCACCGAGCCGCCGAAACCGCTCGCGGTGTCGGATCCTGCGAAGGATCGTCAGGAAAAACTCGACGCGTTGAATGGCGAAGTCGCTGCGCTGAACAAAACGTTTTCGGGTTGGACGTTTATACTGCCGACCTTCAAATACGCCGACATGACGAAATCGATCGACGACATGCTCAAGCCGATCGAGACGAAAAAGCCGGACGCGAAAGACGGCAAGTCGCCCACAAAAACGCCTGCGTCGAAATAAACGATCGTGAATCGCACGATAGGAATAACGGCGGCGGTTCTTGGAGCCGCCGCCGTTTTGACCGGCGCATTCGGTGCGCACGCGTTGCGTGGTCATCTCGACGAAAACGCCTTGTCCATCTGGCACACGGCGGTGGAATATCAGTTTTGGCACGTCATCGCGCTGCTGGCGATAGCCGGATTCGCACCGGCCGAGGATGTGCGATGGTCGCGTGCCGGCTGGATCATGACCGCGGGCCTCGTCCTGTTCTGCGTAAGTCTCTACGCGCTCGCGCTCGGCGCGCCGTCATGGGCCGGCGTCGTGACGCCCTTCGGCGGCGTGTTGATGATCATCGGCTGGGTTCTCGCCGGCGTCGCATTCTGGTGCAGCGCGTCAAATAAATAACCACGTTTCGTCTTTGCTCCCTTGGTCTGACGGCGCATAATCGCCGTCGAACGAGCGTTTGGTTTTTTATCATTCGAACGACCCTGGGAGGGGAATTCCATGTCTTTTTCGCGCACCGGCGTCGGCCGGTATCGTCGTATACTTCTTGCTTTTTCCATTTGTGCAACATTGGCGTTCCCTGCCGCTGCCGCGACGATCTCCGCGCCAGGCCTTGCGCAACCCGGAACGATTTCATACGACGCGCTCGGCACACCGACCATTCGCGCCGCCAATCAGAACGATGCCGCTTTTCTGCAAGGCTACGCTGAAGCACAGGCACGCTTCTTCGAGATGGATTTCGATCGTCGCGCCGCCGCAGGCAACCTGGCCGAGTTGGTCGGCATCAACGCATTGGCCAATGACGTGCAAAGCCGCACGCTCGGACTCGGTCGCGCCGCGTGGACGACATGGCAGGCGCTCGACGAAGACACGAAAGGATGGCTGCAGAGTTTTTCCAACGGCGTGAATTTCTGGCTGCAGACGAACGCGCTACCACCCGAATACGGCGCGCTCATGCTCTCGCGTGCGGAACCGTGGACGCCGGTCGATTCCATCACTGTGGGAAAGGGGCTCGCGTTCCAACTCTCATTCGATCTGGACATTCAAAACACAATCGATTTCAGCGCCTACTCGCAAGCAGCTACGGCAGCGAAAGTCGACGTCAACGCGCTGTTTTTCGGCGACACGCATCGCTTCGCGCCGCCGGACGGTCACGTGACGCTTCCGACTTTTTCGCCGAGCGGCTCCGACATCGTCTCGACAACGAATTCACTGGTAGCGTCGTTCAGTGGTATCAAAACGAATCCGACTGCGCTCGCGCTGGCGCAATCGTATCGTCAGAAAATCGCGGCCAACCCGATGATCGCGCCGTCGTTGCATCCGCGTTTGGGACGCGGCGGCAGTAACGAATTTGCGGTGAGCGGTGCCAACACGGCATCGGGCCTACCGATCATCGCAAACGATCCGCATCTGACGCTCGCGCTCCCGCCGATTTTCATGGAGATGCATCTGATCACGAACGACGGCCTCAACACGACCGGCGTCAGCGTGCCCGGCGCGCCCGGCATCATCCAGGGGTGCAACAGCAATATTTGCTGGGGCAGCACCGTCAATCCGATGGACGTAACCGACACGTTCCTCGATACGTTCACCGTCAACTCGTACGGATTGCCGACCGCACTCGTGCGTGCCGACGGCACCACGGAACCGGTGCAGTGGGTGTTCCAAAGTTTCTACGTCAATCAAATGACGAGTGGTTCGTTCGACAATATCGCGCGCGACAATTCCATCGGCTATACGAACGGCGCGGTGACGGTGATTGTGCCGCGTCACAATAACGGACCGGTCGTTGAAACGTCGACATCGAGCGGGTCGTGCTCGATTACCGGCGAAACGACAAGTCCCGCCGTCACGTGCGGTTTGTCGATCGCTTATACCGGCTGGGGCGCGACGTTCGAGTTGAAGGCGTTCAAGCTGATCAATCTCGCGCAAAATGTCACCGACTTTCAGAATGCGTTGACATACTTCGATTTCGGCTCGCAGAACTTCGCCTATTCCGATACCGCCGGCAACATCGCGTATTTCACCAGCGCGGAAAATCCGATTCGCGACGATCTGCAAAACCTCGGCAAATACGTCAATTCGCCGCCGTTCTTCATTCGCGATGGATCAGGTGCCGCGCACAACGATTGGTTGCCGGTGTCGCATCCGCAACCGAATCAGGCCATCCCCTTCGAGATAATGACGGCAGCGGAAATGCCGCATGCGATCAATCCGTCGGCCGGCTATTTCGCGAATGCGAATAACGATCCGATCGGTGTCACGCTCGATAATGATCCGTTCAACCAGACGCGGCCGGGCGGCGGCATCTACTATCTCAATTACGCGTACGATGCGTACCGCATGGGTCGCATCGATCGCTCGCTATCGTCGATGATCGGCGCCGGCCACAAGATTACGATGACCGACATCGAACAGGTGCAGCTCAACAATCAGCCTGTCGATGCACAACTCGTATTGCCGTATCTGCTCGGTGCGTATCAAAACGCGACCGCAGGTGGTGCATGGGCGCCGCTCGCGCAGCTCGCGGCCGATCCGCAGATCACCGAAGCGATTTCGCGTCTGACTGCGTGGGATTTGTCGACACCGACCGGTTTGACTCAAGGTTTCGATGCGGGCGACACGCCGGGTGTTGCCAAATCGGTAACGTCAGCGCAACTCGACAACAGCGTG
This sequence comes from uncultured Rudaea sp., assembly GCA_964657965.1. GTDB lineage: Bacteria > Pseudomonadota > Gammaproteobacteria > Xanthomonadales > Rhodanobacteraceae > Rudaea. Next base: position 3,890 of record CAZZWP010000022.1, read on the forward strand.
GCCGCCACCGAATTTTTCATGTGGCGCAGCAACGCGATCAAGAACACGATCGATGCGACGCTCTCCGCGATCGGTCTCGCCGATTATCTGCCCGGCGACGACAGTGCCTATACGGGATTCAAGTTCCTGCTCGACGCGTTTCCAGTGCTGGGCGGCAAAGGCGCATCCGGTTTGAATTTCTTCACCGTTCCCAGTGCGCCGGATGCCGCGTCGGCGCGCGATTATGTTCTGCTCAAGAGTTTGAAGGATGCGTTGAATCAATTGTCGGGCGATTCGTTCGCGGCGGCTTATGGCAACTCGACGGATCAATCGACCTACCACTGGGGCGCGCTGCATCGCTTCGTGTTGGTGCATCCGTTGGGCGGGCCGTTCAATATCCCGGGTCCGAATCCGTACGGATTCACGGATCTTTCGCCAGATCTTCCGGGAATTTCACGCGATAGCTCGTATGAAACCGTCAATCCGGGCGGCGGCACGTTGCGCGTGAGCGGCGTGAACGATTTCATGTTCAGTGGGGCGACCGCGCCGGGTCGGCGTTTCGTTGGACAGATGAATAACCCGATCAATGCCGTGGAAGTGATTCCGGGTGGTGAGAGTGCGGTGTTGGGTGATCCGAATTATGCGAGTCAGCTCGTATTGTGGCTGACGGGGAATTATCACCCGTTGGTTATCGATCCGAATGCGTCAACGTCGGGACAGACGGTTGTGAGTTTTGCGCCTGGCGGTTGATGCCGATGAGGCGACGATCCGGC
>CAZZWP010000022.1:4651-4864 GCA_964657965.1 uncultured Rudaea sp.
GTTGAGCGTCGCCGCGTCCGTCTCTCGAGTCGTCACTCCAGCGAAGGTCGGAATTCAGTGGCTTTGCTCTATAGCTTGTCATTCCAGCGGATGCTGGAATCCAGCCTTTGTCTTTGATCTTTGTTGTCTGAACGCCCGAGCTGTCACTCGCTACGCGAGCGAGTCACTTTCTTTGCTGGTGCAAAGAAAGTAACCAAAGAGACACCTTGTTCT
>CAZZWP010000022.1:4874-6428 GCA_964657965.1 uncultured Rudaea sp.
CATCCGTGTCGCGGCGGCGAACGGCGCACATCCTGTGCGCCCTCAATGCCGCTGCGTAATTTTTTCGGAGAAAAATTGTTGTGAACTAAGGTTTTGCGTGCCAGCACCAATGCCATGGTTCATAAGCAATGCCGTGCGGGTTGTCGCGCGGGTAGCTCAGTTTGAATCCGTATAGTTTTGCATTTGTGGATAACCAGGTGAAGGCGGGCGAGTCTTCGAATTCTTCTTCGAGTGCCGCGTAGCCTGGCGTAGTTAGATCGAATGCACGTCCGGAATGGTGTTCGCTATAACCCGGCGCGGCGCTCACGCGAAGGATTTCGTCCATGCTGAGGCCGCGTTCGACTTTGCGTTGAATGATGCCGAGTTGATACTCGACGCTACGAAATGCCGACACGATCTGGAGTGTTATCTCGTCGCGTTCGGCTGCCTCGCGCATGCGCGTCCATGCGTGCGCGGTGCGCGGGGCGAGCCACACGGCCCTGTTTTGCGTGTCGCGTCCGGCGTTCGTCAATCGTTGTGCTTCGCGCACGCGAGCTAAATTCCTGCGCGCGCCGTGATCGCGCGGAACGCCGAGTCGATGCGCTTGCGTGATCAATTCCGCGGCGGGTCGTGTGGAAAGGGAAGGTGCGTCGCTGGCCACGCTCTATTTTATCCCGAGCGGGCTACGCGCGACCGAAGCGCTCGACGGTGCTGTGGAACTGGCGGAGGTCGCGATATAGCCGTCCAAAAGTTCTTTCAATTCCTTGGCGGAAATTCCCAGATAGTGGGACGATAGCGCGACGCTGGTGCGGCCCGTATTAGGCAAACGGCTCGCCAACACGCCATCGAACACGACATGGCCTGGTTCGCGCAGCCGGATGGTGAGGCCGGGAAATCCTTCGACGCGTTGCAGTTCGGTCCCGCTGACTGCCGTCCACGGAATCGGTTTGAGCTTGCGGCGTTTGGCATCGACATTCACGGTGAGCGTGCGTGGCGAGGCGATCACGCCCGGCTCGTCGCCCTGCAGCCGGCCGAATTCCAAGAACAGCGTGCGACTGGCTAACAGAAGCACGTACGCCGTGATGCCAAACGACCAGATCGGCCATCGATGAAACATATAGTTTTGCATCCGATCCGCATCGTGCGTCGCGTGAGTGACGAGCTCCTTTGCGTCGGTAGGATTCTGCCGGTCGATTTGTTGTTGCGCGATCGCTGCCATGTCTTGGGGCGCCGGATCGGCGTAATGAATGCCTTGCATCACCAACGCATATCCACTGACGATCATTGCGAACACGGCGCCGGCCATGCGCCACAGCAACCAAAAACGGCGAATCGGAACACGCACCGTACCGCTGACATCGGCAACGGGCGATTTTTGTGGCGTAAGTTGTATGCGTTGCATGCGGTTCATTTGCGCGCCTTGTCGATAGCCGCGGGATCTTTTATTCGTGCCGCCTTGCGCAATGCATCGCGCAACACGTATTCGATCTGTGCGTTGACGCTGCGAAGTTCGTCGTCGGCCCACCGCTGTACCGCGTCGAGAACCTCGGCGCTGATGCGCAGCGGATAAGCTTT
>CAZZWP010000022.1:6438-15969 GCA_964657965.1 uncultured Rudaea sp.
CGGCGCTCATCGTCACGCCATGGAATTCGATTCGGCATATCTAACATCGTCTATGTGTACAACGAACCGGTGTTGACGATCGGCTGCGTGCCGCGCTCGCCGCACAACACGACGAGCAAATTCGACACCATAGCCGCCTTGCGTTCTTCATCGAGATTGACGACGTTGCGTGCCGCCAATTGCTCCAACGCCATCTCGACCATCGTCACCGCGCCTTCCACGATGCGCGTGCGCGCGGCGATGATCGCGCTGGCTTGCTGACGCTGCAGCATCGCCTGTGCGATTTCCGGAGCGAAGGCCAGATGCGTGATGCGCGCTTCGACGACTTTCACGCCGGCGCTGGCCAGGCGTTCCTGAATTCCCGCCTGCAGATGATCCGAAATTTCCTTGCCGTGACTGCGTAGCGAAATGCCGCCGGTGTCGTGCGAATCGTACGGATAACTTTGCGCCATCTGACGCAACGCCGATTCGCTTTGGATGTGCACGAAATCTTCGTAATCGTTCACCTGAAACAAGGCTTCGGCGGTGTCGACCACTTGCCATACGACGACGGCGGCGATCTCGATCGGGTTGCCGTCAAGATCGTTCACCTTCAACTTGCTCGACTCGAAATTGCGCACGCGCAACGACACACCGCGTTTGCTGTAGAACGGATTCGTCCAGCGCGGACCGGCGTCGCGAACGGTGCCGACGTAACGGCCGAAGAACTGGAGGACTTTTCCTTCGTTGGGGGCCACCGTGAAGAATCCGCCGAGTGCGATGAGCAACGCGATGAAAACAACGACGGCCACGATGATTGCCCAGACCGTCCGCTGCTGAATCGAATTGATAAACCACGCGGCGTCCGCCAGCAGAAGGACAACCAACGCGATCAGGGCAGGAATGCCGGACGGGGCGGAATACAGGCGTTCGTTCATGGTCGATCTCCACGCGGTTTGTTGATGCGTGGTATTGATATCATAGTGATATCATTTTTGTAAAGTGACGTTTATCACGTCATTTCAAACTTCCGCAGGAATGACCTGCGGAGGATTCGGAACCATTAATTTTTTTGTAGCGGCGCCACCGAATCCACTTTCATGCGTCCCAACGTCTCGAGTCCCGCAAAAAACCGCCAAGGATCGCCGTCGCCAACCGATAGGGCGATATGCCCCGCATCGAATCCGAACAACGCGGCATCGAAACTTTGCCATCGGCCATTCACCCATGCTTGCGCCCACGCGTGCGGGACGAACACGTGGTCGACACCTGCATAGTGATTTGTATAAGCCAGGCCGTCGACGACACGCGTAGGTATATTCAGCGAACGTCCGAGCGCGGCGAGCAACACCGCATGCTCGGTGCAATCGCCTTCTGGGTTTTTTGCCACTTCCAACGCCGACGCGTAGCCTACGCTCAAGTTTTTGTTGCGAATAAACCCGCGCACAAACGTTTCCAGGTTTTGCATTTGCGTGAGCGGATCTTTCGCATCGCCGGCGCCTTGTTGCGCCAGCTTGCGTACTTCGGGCGCGTCGCTTTGCAACCAGTCGTTGGACTTCGAGTCCGATGGCTGCGGCGTGTTTTCGTTATCGATTTTTGAATCGGCGGAAATCGGCGCGATGCGCAGTTCGGCGCCGTTGCCGACTTTGGTGACGCGCTGTTCGTCCGTCGACGCGAACGATAGTGGCACGTCGGCTTGCGTCGAACTCAATCGGATGATCACGCCCTTATGCAAATCATCTGGCGTCAGTGCAGTCGGCGCCGCAGCCAATGCGTGCGTGAGAATATCCGCCGATTGATTCGGGGCCTGCGCGCACGACTTCGAACACGCGAGCATCGTCAATTCGTAGCCCATCACGGACATCGTCATCTTCTGGATGTCTTGATCGTCATTGACCCACGCAACACTTTTTGTCGGCGCGCCGGGCAGCTCGATCACTTGTTCGATGCGAATGAGCTTACGAATTCCTTCCGGCAAATCAATGCGTTCTTCGCCACCCACTGTCGTTGCCACGTCGACGGCGTCGAGACTTTCCGCTTGAAACGCCAGCTCGGTGAAATGACCGCCGGGTTTGAGCGACGTTTTCGATTCCGCCAACCGTAAACCCTCCGCCAACAACGCGCCTTTCGGCCAGGTGATCGTCCGCTTCTGCGGATTGCCGCCGATGTTGGTCGTTACATCGCACGTTCCGTCGTCGCGCACGGTTCCGGCGATCACGCTTTCGATGCCGGAAATCGAACTGCGCGTTTCGAATCCAAGCGGTTTGCCGCCGCGCGTTTCGGTATCCGTTTCACTGCTCGACAATCCGACTTTGATTCCCGTGCGTGCCAGCTCGATCGACAACGCTTGCGTCGTGACGACACGATCGCCTTGCACGCTTCGCGTCAGATGCATGTTTCCGATCTTGCGGCCGTCTAAGAGCACTGTCATCCATGTATCGTCGGACGGCGACGCGAAAGCGGGCGCGCTGACGGCCAGCAGCGCGAAAATCAACAGGATGCGCATAATCAAACTCGGCTCGCGTTTTTACGGCTCTCAAGAATAGCCGATGAGCCTGAATGGCGCTCAAGTACAATTGCGGCCTTGTCGTCGTTGGAAAAAACAATGAAACCGTTCGGCACGCCGCACACCGACACCGCGATTCGACTCATGCTGCTCGGTTCCGGCGAACTGGGCAAAGAAGTGGCGATCGAAGCGCAGCGCCTCGCCGTGGAAGTCATCGCCGTGGATCGCTACGCGAATGCGCCGGCGATGCAAGTCGCGCACCGCCATCACGTGATCGATATGCTCGACGCCGACGCGTTGCGTCGACTGATTGAAACGGAAAAACCCGATCTCATCGTTCCGGAAATCGAAGCGATCAGCACGCCGACGCTGATTGAGCTTGAGAAAGAGGGTTTCCGTGTGGTGCCGACGGCGCGCGCGACGCGATTGACGATGGATCGCGAAGGTATTCGACGGCTTGCCGCGGAAGAACTGAAACTGCCGACGTCGCCTTATCGGTTTTGCGATACACGCGAGGAATTCGACGCCGCGGTCGAAGCGGTCGGCATTCCGTGCGTCGTCAAACCCGTGATGAGTTCATCGGGGAAGGGGCAGAGCACGATCAAGTCGACGGGCGCTATCGATCACGCGTGGACATACGCGCAGCAAGGCGGCCGCGCGGGAAAAGGTCGCGTCATCGTCGAAGGTTTCGTCGCGTTCGATTACGAAATCACGCTGCTCACCGTTCGTCATCGCGACGGCACGAGCTTCTGCGCGCCCATCGGGCATCTGCAGATCGATGGCGACTATCGCGAATCGTGGCAGCCGCAACCGATGTCCGAGAAAGCGTTGACACGTGCGCAAGCGATCGCTCGATCGATCACCGATGCGCTCGGCGGCACCGGATTGTTCGGCGTCGAATTATTCGTGCGCGGCGACGACGTGATTTTCTCCGAAGTCAGCCCGCGTCCGCACGACACGGGACTGGTGACCCTGATTTCGCAAGAGCTGTCCGAATTCGCATTGCACGTGCGCGCGATTCTCGGTTTGCCGATTCCCAACATCCGGCAGCTCGGCCCGAGCGCATCGTGCGCGGTGTTGGCGGAAGGATCAGGCAATCGTCCGAGTTATCACGGCGTAGCCGACGCGCTTTCTCAACCGGACACGATGGTGCGCCTTTTCGGCAAGCCAGAAGTCCACGGCAAGCGCCGGATGGCCGTAACGCTCGCGCGGGGCGAATCGATTGACGAGGCCAGGAAAAAAGCACGCGACAGCGCAGCGAAATTACGCGTGGAGCTTTAATCGGCGGCTCGTTTTGGAACCCAGCCGTGTGGGCCCAGCAGTTCAAGCGGTTTGAACCGCGTTTTGTAGTCCATCTTTGGATGCGCTTCGATCCAGAATCCTAAATAGACGTGAGGCACGCTGCGCTCTTTCGCGATCTCGATCTGTTTGAGGATAGCGAACGTACCGAGCCCGCGTTCGGTTTGTGCCGGATCGTAAAAAGTATACACGGCTGACAATCCCGCCGGCGCGAAGTCGGTAACGGCGACGCCCAGCAAGCGGCCGTCCAGTCGAAACGCGATGAAATACGTCGGGCTCCACGACGTGTATAAAAAACGTCCGAAATCTTCGACATCCGGATCATCCATACCGCCGCCGCTGTGGCGAACGTCGAGATAGCGCCGATACAACTCGAAATACTCGTCGCTGTATTCGGCACGTACGATTTGGACGTCCAAATCCGCATTGCGTTTCAGGCAGCGGCGCTGACTGCGGTCCGGTTGAAACTCATCGACGGGAACGCGCGCGGCGACGCAAGCGCGGCAAGGTCCGCAGTGCGGCCGATACACATGTCCGCCCGCACGACGAAAACCTTTGGTGAGCGCCGCGGTATAGATTTGCGGCAAGTGCTCGCAAGCTGGATCGATCACCAGGTTTTGCGCGGTGCGATCGGCGAAGTAGCCGCACGGGTGCGGCAACGTCTGAAAAAGACGGACGAGCTCGGACCTCATGGCGTTAGTCTAGCGCGTCTTCGGTCGTTCGGAAATCAGAGCAGTTTGAAGGCGTAAAGCCCGATCAGAATGGCGATGATCGCCAGCAAGCCGAGCCGAATGTACATGCCCAGCGAGCGCTGGGATTTTTCCGTTTTCGGTGCGCGCGAACGGGCCAATTCGTCGGCGAATCGCGTGGCGGGTGCTACTCCGGCGTCACGCAGGAGCGCGCGCGCGCGGGGTTGGTCATCGGCTTTTACGACCCAGACTTGCGGCCAATCGCTCGAATCCGTCCGCGCGCTGTAGCTGGAACGCCGGTAGTCGCGTCCGGCCCAACTGCGATGATTCGTCACGCGCGTTTCGATACCCGCTTCGTTGAACAGCGCCACGACGCGCTCGACATTTTCCACACGTGGAGAAGTATAAATTTGTCTCATGTCGCGGGACTCGGCGGCTTGTGTTCGGCGTTGTCGGCCAAGATTCGGATCATACCTTCCTGCGCGGTGGACGCGATCAATCGTCCGTCGCGGCTGAAGATCATGCCGCGTGTGAGTCCGCGCGCGCCTTGCGCAGTCGGGCTGTCGCACGAATACAGCAGCCATTCGTCAACGCGAAACGGGCGATGAAACCACAACGCATGATCGAGGCTGGCCATCTGTACGTTGTGCTGCAGGTACGAAATGCCGTGCGGCAAGGTCGCCGTGCCGATCAGGTGAAAATCCGACGCATAGGCGAGCATCGCGCGATGCAGCGTCGCGTCGTCGGGCGCGCGGTCGATCAGACGAAACCAGATTTGCTGATACGGCGGTCTTTTTTCCGGCTTCAGTTCGTTGCGCGGCGTGACGTAGCGAAACTCGAACGCGCCGCGACGCGCGAGCCAGCGCTGTAATTTCACGGGCAACTTGGCGAGTTCCTCGGGCGAAACATCTTGTCGCGGCGGCAAATCTTCGGGCAATGGAACATCCGGCATCGGCATCTGATGTTCGACGCCCGCTTCATTGACTTGGAACGATGCCGAAAAATTGAAGATCGGCTGGCCGTGTTGGATCGCCACGACGCGGCGCACCGAAAAACTTTTGCCGTCGCGCGCGCGATCGACGTCGTACACGATCGGCGCTTCGACATCGCCCGCGCGCAAGAAATACGCGTGCAGCGAATTCACGGAACGCTCCGCGTCGACCGTTCGTTGCGCCGCGGACAGCGCTTGTCCGAGCACTTGCCCGCCGAAAACGAAGCGTGTGCCGATATCGCGGCTTTGCCCGCGGAACAGATTTTCTTCGATGCGTTCGAGCGACAGCAGGTCGATCAATTCGCCGACAATGGGACTGGACATGGAAACTCCGCAACGACTGCACCGATTATAACGGTCACTTCGGCGGAATGAGGCGTTCCAAGCCGCTGGCGGGAACGACGTCGTTCCATGGGAATAATGGTCCGGGATCTTGCCGACGCGGCAGCATGACGCCGGGGTCGTCGCTCGCCGGTTCGAGCCTCCGATCCAAATCCTCGTGGCCGGCGATGAATTTCAAACTCGGCAAATCGTTCTTCAATTGCCGCAGCAACGCGAGCAGCGAATCGATTTGCGCTTTCGTGTACGGCACCGTGAATTGCTGATGCTGGCTGTCGCCCCAATACGGATAGCGGCCGACGTTGGAAATCTCAATGCCGATCGAACGCGTGTTCCATCCGAAGGTGTGGTTGGCAATCCGGTCCGGGCCGACGAACTTGTACGTCGTGCCGTCCGTGTCGATGTAATAGTGACCGCTGTTGCCCGTGCCTTTGGCGGGGTAGTGAATGCGCTCCCCGAATTCGCGCGTCATTTTCATGTCCGGCAATTCGGTGCAGTGGATGATGACGAGGTCTATCGTGCTCACGTCGCGATGATCCAGACGCGATTCGTACGGCAGCGGCCAATCGTGAATGGCGAGATCCATCGGCATTCCTCAGTGTCGCATGGCGTTCGTGAGCTGCCAACGGCATGCGATAATTTCGGTCATGAAACCATTGTTAGTTCTCTCGCACGGATTCGAAAGCGGTCCGGATGCAACCAAGGTGAGCGCGCTGGCGAAAATCGCCGAGCCGCTTGGATTCCGCAGTGTTCGTCCGGATTATCGCGATCTGGATGCGACGCGCGACGTTCGCCGCATCGACGATCGAATCGCGCGTGTCAAACAACAATGCGATCCGGATGCGCCCGTTATTCTCGCGGGATCGAGTATGGGCGCATTCACGTCGGCCATCGCGTCGCAAGAAATGAATTGCGTCGGATTGTTTTTGATTGCATTGCCGATTGCGATTCCGGGTTACGCGCGATCGTTCGGCGCGAGACGCGTTCCGACCGCGCTCGTGCATGGCTGGGACGACGAGATTTGTCCGGTCGACGACGCGATCGCCTTCGCGCGCGAACGCGGCGACGCGATCACGCTCGTCAGCGACGATCATCGGCTCGGCGCGCATGTCGATTTCATCGCGCAGGTATTTCGCCAGTTCCTCGAGCCGTTCGTTTGACATGCGCGACTTTTTCGCCACGTGTCCGAAAGGACTCGAATACTTGTTGGTCGACGAGCTCAATGCGATCGGCGCGTCGGACGTGCACGAGGCATTGTCCGGCGTCTATTTTCGCGGCGAGTTGGAAATCGGTTATCGCGCGTGTTTGTGGTCGCGATTGGCGAGCAGGATTTTGATGCCGATCGCGAACTTCGACGTGGCCGACGGTGATCAGCTGTACGAAGGCGCGAAGACGATCGATTGGACCGAGCATTTTCAGCCGGAAACTACATTTGCCATCGACGCGGTCGGAAGTACGGCCGGTATTACGCACAGTCAATACGCGGCGTTTCGCGTCAAAGATGCGGTCGTCGATCAGTTGCGCGAGAAATTTGGCGAACGTCCGAACGTTGATACGCAAACGCCGGATCTACGTATCAATTTAGCGCTACGTAAGGGCAAGGCGATCGTCAGCATCGATCTATCCGGCGCGCCGCTGCATCAGCGCGGATACCGAAAAGCCACGGGCCTGGCGCCGCTGAAAGAAAATCTCGCCGTCGCCATGTTGTTGCGGGCGGGATGGCCATCGATTTACCAGTCCGGCGGAGGAATCGTCGATCCGCTCTGCGGTTCGGGAACGTTGTTGATCGAAGCGGCGCTGATGGCCGCGGATGTCGCGCCTGGTTTGCGGCGCGAACGTTTCGGGTTCGTCGGCTGGAAAGGCTACGATGCTGCATTGTGGAAAATGTTGCATGACGACGCAGCGACGCGCGCATTGTCAGGATTACAGCAATTGCGGTCCGTGTTTTTCGGATTTGATCAGGATCCGAGTGTTTTGAATGAAGCCAAGCGTAACGCGCAAGAAGCGGACCTCTCCGGATTTATGCAGTTCGGGAGGCAATCGCTCGATCATTTGCATCGACCGCATGAACTCGAGAATCCCGGTCTTGTCATTTCCAATCCGCCCTACGGCGAGCGACTGAATGCGGACGAAAACATAATCGGCTTGTATCGTTTACTAGGCGAAAAACTCAAAGCGGAATTTCCGAATTGGCAGGCCAGTGTGATTACGTCGGACGATTCGCTCGGTCGCGCCATCGGTTTGCATGCAGAGAAAAAATATCGCCTCTACAACGGCGCACTCGAATGCACGTTGTTCAATTTCGATCTGACGCCACGTACGGAAACGCGCGAGATCAAGCCGCTGTCGCCCGGCGGCCAGATGGTGAAAAACCGAATCGACAAGAATTTTCGCCATCTGCATAAACGGGCACAACGCGAAAACATCGAATGCTGGCGCGTCTACGATGCCGATCTTCCCGAGTACGCCGCGGCCATCGATATCTATGGCGATTGCCTGCACATCCAGGAATATCAGGCGCCATCGACGATCGATGAAAATGTCGCGCGTACGCGCTTGCGCGAGCTCACGCGCGCGGCAGGTGAAGTCTTGGAAATCCCACGCGAACGCATTGCAGTAAAAACGCGACGTCGCGGCAAGGGCGGTGAAAAGTACGGGCGCTTCGATGAGCGGCACGAGTTCATGCAAGTCGAAGAGGGCGGTCTGACGTTCGAAGTGAATCTTTGGGATTATCTCGACACCGGATTGTTTCTCGATCATCGTCCGCTGCGTGCGCGCATTCGCGAGATGAGTCGCGGCAAGCGATTTCTGAATTTGTTTTGCTATACGGGCAGCGTCAGTGTCTATGCCGCCGCGGGCGGTGCGCGTGAGACGACCAGTGTCGATCTATCGCAGACGTATCTCGACTGGGCCTCGCGCAATCTCGCACTGAACGGATTTTTGGACGACCGCGACCATCGCCTCGTGCGGTTCGACGCGCTGGAATATCTGCAACGCCATTCGGCGATGTTCGATTTGATCTTCGTCGATCCGCCGACGTTCTCAAATTCGAAACGTGCCGAAGATTTCGACGTGCAGCGTGATCATGCGCGAATGTTGAATTTGTGCGGCGACCGATTGTTCCCGGGCGGCGTCATCGTCTTCTCAAACAATTTTCGACGATTCAAACTCGACGAAGCCGCCCTGCCGAAATTCTCGATCAAGGAAATCACAGCGCACACGATCCCTTTCGATTTCACGCGAAATCAACGTATCCATCGCGCGTGGGAACTGCGTCAGGCATGAATCGCGACGCGCTTCACACTACATGAAATGACGAGCTGAATCGCAGGCAACACGCCAAAAAGTTTCAGTGGATATTCAGTACAAAAGTACCATTATTCACGTGCGGCCATAGGGTCGTTCACTTCTGGAGTCAATCATGAAATCCCGTCTGCGTGGTTTTCGCTCGATGGCTATCGGCCTGTGTGTAGCAGCCGGACTGCTGCTGGCGCCGGCCGCGTTTGCACGTACCAACGTCAGCGTCGGCATCGGATTGCCGGGCGTCAGCGTTGGATACAACAGCGGCTGGCACGGTCATGGATACGGTGTCGTCGGCGTCGGTGGATATGGATACGGCCCATATTACGGCGGCTATTATGGTGGCCCGTATTACGGCTACTATCCAGGCTATTACGGCCCCGCGCCGGTCGTTTACGGCGGCGTGGTATACCGCGGCGGATACTACG
>CAZZWP010000022.1:15979-21435 GCA_964657965.1 uncultured Rudaea sp.
GGACACGGTTACTATGGTCGTGGTTATCACGGCCGCTAATCGCTAACTGCGGAATCTTCAAAACCCCGCCGTGCTTTGCGCCGGCGGGGTTTTTTATTGTCTGCTAACAGCCGCAGCACTATGATGGCCGCGGTTTGTTCAGGACTGGCGCATGACTACGCGAAACCGATCAGACGATCGCAAACTCGCCGAATCGGATTCGTGGACATTTTTCCGACAATGGCTGAAGAATCCGCTGGGCATCGCGGCGCTGTCGCCATCCGGTCAGCAATTGACACGTCAGATGATCGCCGAGTTGCCCCACGGCACCAGGCGCGTCGTCGAACTCGGCGGCGGCACCGGCGTCTTCACGCGAGCACTCATCGCACACGGCATCGTCCCGGACAATTTGCTCGTTCTTGAGTTGAACGAAGCGCTCTACCAACATTTGTGTTCGCGCTTTCCGGAAGCGCACGTCGTCTGCGGTGATGCGCGCGAATTGAAAGCCATTGCGTCCACCGACGGCTTCCTGACGCAAGGTGCAGCGGATGTCGTGATCAGCGGCCTTGGGTTGCTATCCATGAGCCGCCAAACGCAAATCGATATTCTCCGCGCAGCGTTCGATGTGTTGACGCCCGACGGACGCCTTGTCCAATTCACCTACGGTCCAAAATCGCCCATCGCCCGCGAATTGCTCGGCGAACTCGGCTTGTCCGTGCGCCGCGGCGGATTCGCTTGGTGGAATGTTCCGCCGGCCACGGTATACGTTTATACGCGGAACCGATCACGAGCCATCCATGCGGTCAAAACGCAGGCTGCAAAACACGATTAGGCGTTATTCGTCTAGACATCGTCTTCACGTTCGATATGGAACATCGTAGAGAACTTGTTTAAATTCTACGCATCGCGAAGTCCTCGTCGAGAGCAACGCTTGACGCTATCGTTGCACAAGGTGAACATTCGTCGATTGCCAGCCACTCAACCAGCCAGCAAAGGTGCAAGCATGAAAAACAGGAACGACAACAATGGCAAGGATATGGACAACAGCCGCCGCCGCTTTTTCGGCACGGCCGGCGGCGCGCTCGGCGCCGTAATTCTGGCAGCGCCGATTGCGCGTTACGCGCGGGCGGACGATCTGCCCCACCTGTCGCCGAGCGACCCGACCGCGCAAGCGCTCAAATACACCGAAGACGCTTCGACCGCGGGGCCACCGCACCAAGCCGGGCAAGCGTGCGCGAGCTGCAACTTCTTCGGTGGCGGCACCGGCTACGCGGCGTGCCAGCTTTTCCCGGGCAAGGCCGTGAATGCGAAAGGCTGGTGTCAGGGTTACGCGAAGAAAGCATAGTCGTTGTTTCGATAGGCCAGTCCTGTCAACGCGGTCCTGCGAGAAAGCCCCGCAGGTCCGCGGCATCGGTGGCATCCAGCGAAAATGCGCGCACATCGTCGAATGACGATTGCGCGAGCTTCGTCAGCACGTCGCCCGGTTGCATTTCGATGAATGTGCGCACGCCGCGTTCGTACAGCGCCGTCATGATTTCGCTCCAGCGGACGGGATGCGCTACGTTTTCCGCCAAGTCGTCGGCGATCGACTTCGCGCCGCGAAGTAGCCTCGCCGAGTGGTTGGACGCATACGGAATGCGCGGTTCGCTCAACGCTATCGTTTTCAGCGCCTGTTGAAGAACCGGGACGACGTCCGCCAGCAACGGCGAGTGCGATGGCACTGCGACCGATAGACGCATCGCTTTGCTCGCGCCGTGCGATCGCGCAAATTCGATCAGCGCATCCAGATCGGAATTTGCGCCTGACACCGCAAATTGCCGCAGCGCATTTCGATTTGTCAGATAAAGCGTCGCGCCACGTGACGTGGCGGCGTCGATCCATGATTGCAGTGTTTTTTCAGGCACGCCGATGACGGCAGCCATACCGAACCCGGTGGGCCGCGCGCGTGCCATCGCGTGCCCGCGCAGCGCGACGATGTGGAGCGCATCGCGAAAACTCAACACCCCCGTAACGACAGCGGCGGCGAACGCGCCGACCGAATGGCCCGCAACATATGCCGCGTCGATGCCGTTTCGTTCGAGCGCACGGGCGCTCGCGATGGCGGTGATGAACAATGCAATTTGCGCCGCTTCGGTGCCCGACAACGCCTCGGCCGTATCGAGTTCGCCCAGATCGCGACCCAGCACCGTTTGCGCTTCTCTATACAACGCTGAGTCACTTGGATCATCACGCAATCGACCCAGCATTCCTGCGCGTTGCGAACCTTGACCGGGAAAGAGAAATGCGATCGCGGTCACCACGAAAACTCGCCAAGGCGCGGTCCGTCAAGCGTCTTGATCAAGACACGCTGCGGTGAAGCGATCCACTCATCCAGCGCCACTGCGCCGAGTGTGGTTTCGATGAGAACATCGACTCGAATACCGTTTTCGCCGATGGCATCGCGGAAAGAGGCAAGCTCCTTGCGCCCGTGTTTTTTCTCAGGATACACGACGATGTCGAGGTCGCTCGTCGTCGTTAAAGCCGGTGTGCCGGTCGCCAGTTCGAAACCGGCGCTGCCGCCAGGACCCCACGACAAATCGATCGCGCTCGCCGCAACGGAAACGCGATCGAGCGCGGAGAAAGCCGGATGCTCACGACGTCGCGAATTACACCAGGCGCGCGAGACTGCTAGGGATTCAGTCGTAATGACGCGTTCGATGTCGTCGCCGCGAACGAACGCCGGGTGGCGCTGAGCGCGCGCGTCGCCGCGAATGCCTATGGGGATAAGATTGTCGCGGCATGGTTGGCGCCGCACGACGACGAACGGAGCTCGACGCAGTGATCGGAGCGCCCATTCCGGCAAATTCTCGGATGCGATTTGCGCATTTTCCTTCAACCGCAACAAATCATGCGGGCGCATCCCATTGGTCCTCGAGTAATTTGCGCACGCGAATCGACATCGCGCGCGACGTAGCGGCCGCCGAATTGCGCAATCGATCGCGCGGTTCGCGCGGATGCAAGCGCAATGTCGCGATCTTCGCGAGCAATGCATTTTTTACCGTCTCGATGTCGCGTGCCGTCGGTGCGTTGGCATTGTCCACTTTTATCAATTCGTCAAGCGCGCCAAGACTGGCGAACGAATGAACATCGCGCGCCGTCGATGGAACGATCTTCGCGAGTGCCGCCACTTCGGCCTCGCCGCGTCGCGTCACTCGCGCCACCGACGCTTGCGACATCACGTGAAATTCCAGCGCGTCGTCGTCCAGCGCGATAATCGACGCGGCTTGCAATCCATGCGCGAGAAACGCGCCGGAGATCGCTTTGCCGACCACGAGCGCGATGACCGGGTGGCCCGCCAAGCGCGCGCTTGCGTACGCATCCGCTGCGGCGGCCAGCGACTCGTGCAGGCCGAGAAATTCTTCGCTGTATCCAAACGCCTGGCCTGGGACGTCGACAATCGCCACTATCGCGCGTTTTTTCGTCCGCTCATCGTCCGCTACGGCCCGGCTAACCGTGTCGGCGATTGTCCACCCTTCTTCGATACCGACCTGACCGGACCGCGCGCGCGGAAATTTTCCCGACGGATTCGGCACGACGGCAACGAGCCGCACGTTTTCCGAGTTCCAAACGACATCGGCCGCCAGCACCGACGCATGCGCAGGAGGCGTTTGCGCCGCCAGAGCGGACAGCCATCGACTCCCGCGACTCACGATGCGACTCCCGTTTTTTCTGGAAAAGTATACTTTGCGAGTTTGGATCGCGCCGCGTCGATTTGACGTGTCCGCGGTTCCTTCCGCGCTGCCGTAAACGCAGCGCGAACCGCACCGGCAACCGCGGCGACATCGTCGTTGACGAGCACGTCGATGCCGCCTTGCCGGAAACGATTGCGACATCCGATAGTGGCCCAAACGCGCGCACGATCTTTCGAATCGAACTCCGCGATACCTGCTTCTTGTTCGATGACTTCAGGCCCGTTCAGACCCAGACGTCCAATCTCCGATCCGATCAGAACACTGCACAAGGCGGCGGCGATACCCATGCCGCCGAAGCAGCCGATCCGTCCAGCGATGACGCCCACGACCGGAACGACAGCGCGCAGCGCGACGATGGCCGCATGAATCTCGCTGATGGCGAGAATGCCGAGATTGGCTTCCTGCAAACGGATGCCGCCGGTATCTAACAACAGCACCGGCCGCACGACGCGACCTTGCGCGGCGCTTCGCAGCGCAAGCTCCAGCGCGCCCGCGATTTTCGCGCCATTCACTTCGCCGATCGAGCCGCCTTGATAATTACCTTCGATGCCGACCACAACCGCGTCCACGCCATCGATCGAGCCGCGCGCGACGACAACGCCGTCGTCGCTCTGCGGCACAATGCCTTGCGGCGGTAAGTGCGGCGATTCGACGCGCTGAAAGGGATCCAGCAACTCACGAAAAGTTCGGACGTCGAGCAATGCACGGGCGCGACCGCGTGCATCGAGTTCGGAATAACTGTCACTCACGGAATGCTTCCTCGATCGCTTGCTCGAGCCGCAGCAACACCGTCGGTGGGGTGGCGCCGAAGTCGTTGATTGCGATATCGACAGCGACGTCGTGCCGCGAGAAGAAACGATCGACGACATCTTTCCAGCGCGATTCGAAACCATCGGCGCTGGTACGCACGGCGATACGGGACTGGCCCGATGCGGCTTCAAGCAACACTTCAAGATTTCCAGATGCCACGACGCCGACGTGCACACGTTGCCGAGGAATTTGTTTTCCGGCAGGTCGGTCAAACGCGAAGGTTTCCATTAGATGATCTCCGTGTCCGGAACGAAGCGGTCAAGCAGCAATGTCGCGGCAAGCAGATCCGCGCTGCCACCCGGCGATGCGTTGAGCGCAAGCAATTGTCGATCGAGATTTGCTAATGCCGATTTGCCGGCGGCGGTCCCGACGCCTAACGATAAAACGGCCGCAGCACCGCTTCTGGCCACGCAAAGCGCCGCCGTGCCGCCGCGGTAAAGAAGGCAAGTATCGTCGACGCTCGCCATCAGGCAGAGCAGCGCCGTCAATTGCGAATGCACTTCGTCATGCCCGAGCGCGCGCGATTTGCGCAAGGCCGGTAATGCGACTTCGTATACATGTGGAAATCCGTCCTCGGCTTCGCCGCGTGCGCCGCGCGCGCCGAATTGCACATACATCGAGTGGCCGTGCGAAGCGTCGGTGTTCGCGACGGCAGGCAAACGGGCGATTCGTGCGGCACATGCGCAAAGTGCGCCAGCCGTCGCCGTTTCATCGCTCATCGCACGCGCCGCACACAGCAATCCGAGCGTCCAGATCGCGCCACGATGCGTATTGACGCCAGACGTCGCCGCGAGCATTTCGCGTTCGCCGCGTATGCCGATTTCAGTCAGGCGTTCGCGAAGTTTCGTATTTATCGGCATCGCCGCTGCGCTGCGCGCGATCTTGTCGAACGTCGCGCGCAATGTCAGCGCCGAACGCAGCAATAGCGGCAAGTCC
>CAZZWP010000022.1:21445-34957 GCA_964657965.1 uncultured Rudaea sp.
ATGTCGCGATGAGCGCCGCTGCTGTTGCGGTCGACAAGCGCCGGCTTGGGCGTCAGCAGCGCTTCGTCGCACAGGGCGCGAACGGCCGCGTCAGTGATTTTTCTAGTAGTCCATTGCCTTTGTGCGGCCGCTTTGAGGGCCGGCGTGGAAAGCATATTCATTACCAGCTCCTGAAACGGGCGGGCGGGTCGTAGAGTCCGTCGGACCACTCGACGATCTCGCGCATGTTGTGTGCAGCGAGCAGGGATCGGCGCGCGTCGGTGCGGCGCACGCCGAGGTCTTCCGGAAACGCGACGATGCCGCGTTTGCGCAAATGTGTACTTTTCTCTGTCGAGCTTTCCATGCCGAGCGGCGTGATGCCCGCGACAGCGGCGAGCGCCGCGCGACGTTCATCGGCGTCTTTCGCCAGATATAAATACGCGACGCCTTCTTCGGTGACGACGTGCGTGACGTCGTCGCCGTAAATCATCACCGGCGGCAGCGGCAAGCCGGCGGTTTTGCCGACTTCGACGGCGTCCAGTGTTTCGACAAATGTCGGCGCCATGCCGTCACGAAAACTCTGCACGAGCTGCACGACGAGTTTGCGGCCACGGGCGTCCTGGCCTTGTGCGCCGCGCATTTCGAGCCAGGGTCGCGACGCGTGTCGACGGCCGTGCGGATCGCTACCCATATTCGGCGCGCCGCCGAAACCGGCGATGCGCCCACGCGTGGCTGTCGACGAATTGCCTTGTGCGTCCATCTGTAATGTCGAGCCGATGAAAAGGTCGGTGGCATAAAGCCCGGCCATCTGACTGTACGTTCGATTGGATCGCAGCGATCCGTCGGCGCCGGTGAAAAAAATGTCGGGCCGCGCGGCCACGTAACGCTCCATGCCGACTTCGCCGCCGAAACAATGCACGCTTTCTACCCAGCCGGTTTCGATGGCGGGAATGAGCGTCGGATGTGGGTTCAGCGCCCAATGCGTACAGATTTTTCCGCGAAGCCCCAGTTCTTCGCCGTAGGTTGGAAGGAGCAATTCGATGGCCGCGGTGTCGAATCCGATGCCGTGATTCAATCGCGTGACGCCATGTTTTTCATAGACGCCGCGAATGGCGAGCATCGCCATTAAGATTTGTACGTCGGTGATCAGCGCGGGATCGCGCGTGAACAACGGTTCGATCGCGTACGGCCGATCCGCGACGACGACGAAATCGATCCAGGATCCGGGAATATCGACGCGCGGCAGTTTGTCCTGCAACGAATTGACCTGCGCGATGACGATCCCGTCGCGGAATGCCGTGGCTTCCGCGATCACAGGCGATTCTTCGGTGTTCGCGCCGGTATACAAGTTACCCTCGGCGTCGGCGGAATCGGCGGCGATGAGGGCGATGTCGGGTGTGAGATCGACGAAATAGCGGCCGAACAGTTCGAGGTAGGTGTGAATCGCGCCGATTTTTACGCGTTGATCTTCGACCATCTGAGCGAGCCGCAAACTTTGCGGTCCCGAAAAAGAGAAATCGACACGGCTGGCGATGCCGCGCTCGAACAGATCCATGTGTTCCGGCCGGCCGAGGACGGATAGCAAAAGGTGAATATGGTTGACGCGTGCCGGATCGAGTGCGGCCAAGCTGCGCGATAAAAAATCCGCCTGCTTCTGATTGTTGCCTTCTACGCAAACGCGATCGCCGGGTTCGATCAGCGCGTGCAGGGCATCGAGAATGTCGGCAGTTTCGATCAGTCGTCCACTTGTATACGTTGCGACACGCTGCAACCGCGCATGCTTGCGCTGGCGGCGAGTCGACCAATCGCGTTTTGGACGATCGAGCGATGCGGCAGTCATTGTCTAGCGACTCGCCAGGCGTTTGCGAGCCGATGGGCGAGCGGGAAGCTTTGCGTTGCGCAATTCGTCCAAATGTTGTCCGAGGAGTGCGCCTGTTCCGAGGAGATGGTGCGACATGATTTTCACCGCGCCACGGACATCGCGCTTTTCACAAGCCTCCAGCAGCGCGAGATGCTCGCGATCGGATTCGTGCTTCAGCTTCGGCTGCAGGTATTTCAGCCGCAGATAACGTTCACTGCGGCGATGCAGCTGTTCGATTTCCGCCAGCGTGTGCGGGCGCGGCGCGGCGGCGAGCAGGGCGATGTGGAATTCTTCGTTGCGCTGAACGTATAGATTCGTGTCGCGCTCACGCGATGCGATGAGCAATCGAGATCGCGCGGCTTTCAATGAACTCGCGTCATGGGAGGGAATCGCCAGACGCAACAAGTGGCATTCCAGGACGGCGCGCATTTCGTAAATCTCGCGAGCTTCTCCAGCGTCGAGATGCGAAACGGTCGCGCCTTTGTTCTGTTCGATTTGCACCCAGCCTTCGCTTGCCAGTTGCCGCAACGCTTCGCGCACGGGAATGTGACTGACGTTGAAATGCTGGGCGAGCATTTCCTGCCGCAACGCTTGGCCGGGCGACAGGCGTCCTTCGACGATGGCGGTTCTCAATTCGGACGAGATAGCCTGTGGGGTGCTCTGCCGGTTGTGCAGGGGATTGGTCAAACGTCGATTGGCGATGCTCATTTATATATGATATACAAAATGCGCAATTAGATAAGAGTCGTTGTCCACGAGACAGCGGCCGATAAGGACTTTTAAAGTCCGCAGACTGGGAGGGAAGTCGATGCAAACGTCGAATGCGGCGGCGGTGGTGCGCACGCCATTGAACAAAGCACAGATCGTCGGTTTCTGGTCCGCGTGGGCGGGCTGGACGCTGGACGGAATGGATTCGTTTATTTATGCGCTGGTGTTGAGTCCCGCGCTCACGGAGTTGTTGCCGAAATCGGGCATCGAGGCATCGCCCGGCAACGTCGGTTTCGCCGGATCGGTTTTGTTCGCGCTGTTTCTGGTCGGTTGGGGTATCTCGTTTATCTGGGGACCGATCGCCGATCGCATGGGCCGCACGCGCGTGCTCGCGGGAACGATTCTCATGTATGCGATTTTTACCGGCGCGGCAGCGCTATCGCCCAACGTCTATTTGCTGGCGACATTTCGTCTGCTCGCGGGTATCGGTATCGGTGGCGAGTGGGCGTTGGCCGGAACCTACGTCGCCGAAGCGTGGCCCGAAGATCGGCGCAAGATGGGCGCCGGTTATTTGCAGACGGGTTATTACGCGGGATTTTTTCTGGCGGCCGCGTTGAATTACACGGTCGGCGCGCATTTCGGTTGGCGCGCGATGTTCTTGTGCGGATTGGCGCCGGTGATCGTGGCGATCGTCGTGCTGATGCGCGTGAAGGAACCGGAGCGCTGGCAGAAACACAGCAGCGAAGCGCCGCGGCACAATCCGCTGAAGGAAATTTTCAACGCGACGTATCGCAAACGCACCATCGTCAACGCGGCGTTGTTGACGGTGGCGATCATCGGCTTATGGGCCGGTGCGGTGTATGAGCCGACGGCCATCATCACGCTCGCCAAGAAAGCCGGCATGGCACAAGCCGATGCGGTGAAAACGGCATCGATCGGCACCGCGATTTTGTCGATCGGCACGATTCTCGGCTGTCTTTGCGTTCCGCTCATTGCCGAGCGCATAGGCCGAAAGAAAACGCTGGCACTGTATTTCACCGGCATGTTCGTGATGATCGCAGCGACGTTCGGCTGGGTCTTCTATATGACCGACGCGTTGTATCCGTTCATCGGCATGCTGTTCGTTCTCGGATTTTTCGGCGGCAACTTCGCTGTGTTTAGTCTCTGGTTGCCGGAGCAATACGCGACCAACGTGCGCGCGACGGCGTTCGCGTTTTCGACATCGATCGGCCGTTTGGTGGGCGCCATCGTCAACTTCGGCATCGGGTCGATGGTCGCGCGCATGGCCACGATCGGCACGCCCGTGGCCATCACGTCGATCGCATTCCTGCTCGGCTTGATCATCATTCCGCTCGCCATGGAAACGAAGGGACAGCGACTGCCGGAGTGACCCAACGAAAAGCGCCGGCGATTGCCGGCGCGTTGCTTCCTCAACGTTTTGCGGGCGTTTTCTTTTTCGCGACTTTCTTCGCTGCGGCACGTTTCTTCGGTGCCGATTTTTTCTCGACCGACAACGTCACCCACGTCGGCGCGTGATCGCTCGCACCTTGCTGATCGCGCACCCACCGATCGACGTTGGCGTCACGCAGATGCGGCGCGAGGATCTTGTTCAACAGTAAGTGATCGATGCGAAGTCCCGCGTTGCGTTTCCAGTGATTGCGGAAATAATCCCAGAACGTGAAGATCTGTTCGTCCGGATGGCGATGGCGAATGGAATCGATCCAACCTTGTTTCAACAATCGCGCATAGCAATCGCGGCTTTCCGGTTGCAGGAGCGCATCTTTCCGCCAATGTTTGGGATCGTAGATGTCGGAATCGGTCGGGACGACGTTGAAGTCGCCCGCCAGAATGACCGGCTGCGCACTTTTATACAATTTCTTCGCGTGAGCGATTAAGCGTTCGAACCAGGCGAGTTTGTAATCGAATTTCGGTCCCGGCTGCGGATTGCCGTTAGGCAGGTACAAACACGCGACGACGATGCCGCCGACCTCCGCTTCGAGGTACCGGCTTTGCGCGTCGTCCTCGTCGCCGGGCAATTTACGCGCCCGTTCGACGGGCTCCGCACCCCGCGCGAGGATCGCAACACCGTTCCAGGAAAGCTGTCCGACCCATTTCACACCGTATCCCAAGGCCCGGATATCGGCGGCGGGGAACGCGGTGTCAATCGCTTTAAGTTCTTGAAGACAAACGATATCCGGCTTTTCGCGCTCGAGCCATTCCAGCAGCCGCGGCAGACGCGCGCGAATACCATTGATGTTATAAGTGGCAACCTTTACTGTCGTCATGTCAGTGGCTTACATCATTCACCCAAGGAGCATGTTATGACGAAACTGGAGAAAGCGATTCGGCGCGAGCTGGTGATCAAGGATATTACCTATACGGTCGTGATCGATCCGACAGGTTTGAAGCTCACCGAGAAGGGCCGTCGCAAAGGTATCGAGTTGAAATGGACGGATATCGTCAGTGGCGACGCGGGCATCGCCGCCGCGCTGCAGGCGTCCGGCCAATAATCATTACCGGCGTAAGCTCGCGGCGCATTGATTGCGCTGAAGCACGTTGATTACACGACACGCCCGCTGATCGCCGGCGTGTCGATTCTTTTGCGTCGGTCGGCCCGCGTCGCGGATTCTTAGTTCGCCGCCGTTGCCGGCTCTTCTTCCGCGATACGTCCCGCCGTTGATGTAGAACGTTCTTCCGCTTCGTCGAATTTCGCTTCGCCGATGAGCACGTAGATCGGACGAAGCGCAGCCGTGTGCTGGCAGATGATGCGGAAACAGGCGAGCAACGGGCCGGCCAGCAAAATGCCGATGATTCCCCACAACGTTCCCCAGATCAGCAGCCATACGAAAACGACGACGGGATTGACGGCGAGGCGCCGCCCGATCACCGTCGGCGTCACGAGCTGGCCCTCGATAAACGCCAGCACGAGAAATGAAACGGGAACCGCGATGGCGTGACCGAGATTGCCGAATGTCGAGAACCCGAGCACGGCCAGCACGATGGCGCTGATGCCCGCGCCGACATACGGCGCGAAATTGAAAAGAAAAACCATCGCGCCCCACAGGACCGCGTTCGGCACTTGCAGCACGGCCATGGCAATCGCCGTTGCGCAACCCAGGCCAAAGTTGATAATCGTGATCGTCTGCAGATAGCGCGACATTTCGCGCTGGATGTCGCGGGCGATGCTCACGACGATTTTCTTTTCCGTCATGCCGGGCGCGATTTCGACGAGACGCCGCAAGAAATTGTCGCCGGACGATAAAAAGAAATAGAGCAGCAGAATCGTTGCCGCGATCAGCTCGAGCACGTGCGGCGTTCCTGCGGCGAGCGAGGCGAGGGGATTCGATCCGTCTTTGACGACGACTTGCTGCGCGTCGTTACCGGCTGAACCGGTAAGGTCGGTCAAACTTTGCGTGGCCTTTTGCGCTTCTTGCACGGGCGCGCGAAGGTCCTTGAACCGTTGCGACACGGAATGCATGGCGGCTGGCGCCTTGGCGATCCAATCTTTGGCCGGCTGAGCCAGCGCGTACAACGCGCCGACGGAAAGCGCGATGATGGCCAGTACGACGATGCCGCTGGCCAACGCGCGAGGCAGCCGCAAGCGCTGCATTGCACTGATCAATGGTGAGAACAGCAACGAGAACAGTAGCGCCAACATGATCGTGCCGATGATCTCCTGCGCGATGTAGCAGGCGGCTATGACAGCGAGAACGGACAACAGAACCAGGCATCGGGCGATCGTCGCCAGGCGTACGGCGAGCGGCCGGACGGGTTTGGTCACCGTCGGCAATATCGTACGGTTATGATCGGACACGGCGACGCTCTCCTTTGCGATCCGCACAGCGTTTAACGCAGCAAAGCTCTACTTCCCTGCACCGCGAGACGGCGTTCAATGCCGAGCGCATGCGCACGATAGCGCATTTGTCCTGAACAAAGTGAATGCGGCGCCCGGCGCAAATTTAATCGAGGCCGAACACCGACCGGAAGCAAAAAACAAGAGTGGCGATATTGCGGGTGGAATCCCGCGTCGCGGAGACGCCGGATAAGTCGCGGCGTTTACACCAGGAAAAACTTAAATTCGCGAGCGCGGAACGATGTCCCGCGCTCGCTACGACGCATTACGCTGCGTTGACGTTTTCCGCTTGCAGGCCTTTCTGGCCTTGCGTCACTTCGAAGGAGACGCGCTGGCCTTCCTGAAGCGTGCGAAAACCCGATCCACTGATCGCGCGAAAATGCACGAACACATCCGGACCGCTATCGCGCGCGATGAATCCGAAACCCTTAGCATCATTGAACCACTTGACGGTGCCGATCTGACGATCAGACATACAAAACTCCTAAAATAGATTTGATAAAACGTACGAGATCACGACTGATCACAAGGAAATTGCCGAAGGGGAGGGATGAACCGCGAGGTTTCGCGAATTATCGAATCACAGACTGCAAGCGCCCAGCTCAGTTCTACCAGCCTATCACGGAATGACGAGTCTGTGCCAAGTTGTTATAAATTCGTCGCGCGAGCCCGAAAATCGCGCCTTAACGGCGCATTTCACGGGTCCGCGCGGCTATCTGCCCGCTTCACGTGCGTTTAAAGCGACGCCTATGCGCGATTGGTCGTCGGGACTTTCACGTCGATGGCATGCGGCTTTCCGTCGTTGGCGAGTGGCACCGAGCATCCGTCGCGCGGTTTTCCGTCGAGGGTGAGCCGCGCGTCGGCACCGACGCCAGCGTCACGTACGACGGATATCGTATACACCGAGTCTCCCACCGTGTACTTCACGCTGTACTCGTTCCAGCTCGCAGGCATGCACGGCGCGATGTTGAGTGCGTCGCCTTTGCGCGTGATGCCCAATACCGATTCGATGATGAGCCGATACAGCCAGCCCGCCGATCCGGTATACCAGGTCCATCCGCCGCGGCCGGTATGCGGTGCGACGGCATAAACGTCCGCCGCCACGACATACGGCTCGACTTTATACGTCTGCGCGGCTTGCATCGAACGCGAATGTTCGATGGGAAGAATCATTTCCAACAGTTCGTAAGCGCGCTCGGCGTCGTTGAGTTCCGCGAATGCCATCGATGCCCACACCGCCGCGTGCGTGTATTGCCCGCCGTTTTCGCGGACACCGGGCACGTAGCCTTGAATATAGCCGGGACTCGGATCGGATTTATCGAACGGCGGGTCGAGCAGTTTGATGATCTTGTTGTCGCGATCGACGAGGTGCTCGGACAGCGAATTCATCGCCGTGCGCACGCGTTGCGAATCGCCCGCCGTCGACAACACCGACCAGCTTTGTGCGATCGAATCGATTCGACATTCCGCATTCGTCGACGTGCCCAATGGCGAGCCATCGTCGAAATACGCGCGCCGATACCATGCACCGTCCCACGCGTTTTCCTCAAGTCTGCCGCGCAACGCTTCGCTTTCGGATTTGCATTTTTCGGCGAACGCCGTGTCGCCGCGGATGGTGGCGATATCGACGAAGCGCTTCAGCACATCGAACAGGAAGAAACCGAGCCACACGCTCTCGCCCTTGCCTTTTATGCCGACCTCGTTCATGCCGTCGTTCCAATCGCAACTGCCCATCAGCGGCAGCCCATGCGCGCCGAAGGCGAGGCCGTGATTGATCGCAAGCACGCAGTGTTCGTAAAGATCGACTTCGTCCTGCGATGTCGTCGGCAAATCGTAGTAAGACTCTTCGCCCGGCGACAGCGGACGACCTTCCACGAACGCACTGCGTTCTTTTAGGATATCCGCGTCGCCGGAACACATGATGTATCGCCACACCGCGAACGGCAGCCACAGATAATCGTCCGAACAATGCGTGCGCACGCCGCGACCGGACGGCGGATGCCACCAATGTTGCACGTCACCTTCCTTGAACTGGCGCGATGCCGCGCGCAAGATTTGTTCGCGCAGAAGATGCGGCTGCGCGTGGACGAGCGCCATGGCGTCCTGCAACTGATCGCGGAAACCGAACGCGCCGCCGGACTGATAGAAACCGCTGCGTCCCCACAAACGGCAGCCGATCGTCTGATAAAGCAACCAGCCGTTGGCCATGATATTGAGCGCGGGGTTCGGCGTTTGAACTTGCACGGCGCCGAGCGTGTGTTTCCAGAAATCGCGGACGTTTTCGAACGCGGCGGTCGCTGATCCCGATTTGCGGAATTGCGAGACGAGTTTGCTCGCGTTTTCCGCACCCTCGCAGGCACCCATTTTGAAGATGACGTCGCGCGACTGACCGGGTTCGAGCTCCATCGGCACCTGCAATGCCGCACACGGATCCATCGCCGCGCCCGTTCTGCCGGATAGTCGCGTGCGCGACATCGCCGCAGGCCGACGCAGATTGCCGTTGCGTCCGACGAACTCGCCGCGGTCGCACGTCAACGAGCGTTTCGAATCGTCGACATCGAAGAACGCGACATAATCGGCGAACTCCGGATTGAACGCATTGCGGGCGAGCAGGGCGCCGCCATTCGGATCGATTTCGGTCACGACATGCATCGCCGAGCGCGGACGGATATCGCCGAGCAGCCACTCGACATATCCCGTCAACGACAATTGGCGCGGACGGTTGGACATATTGCGTACTTTTATCGCCGTGAATTTGATCGGCGCATCGAGCGCGACGTAAATCCACACTTCGGTCTTGATGCCGTCTTCGATATGCTCGAAAACGCTGTAGCCGAATCCGTGACGCGCGATGTACGGCGTCTCGCCGCAGCACGGCAGCGGCGTCGGCGACCAATAGCGGCCGGATTCTTCGTCGCGCACATAAAATGCTTCGCCGTTGCAATCCGTCACCGGATCGTTGTTCCACGGCGTGAGGCGATATTCGTGCGCGTTCTCGGACCACGTATAGACACTGCCGCTCTCCGAAACGACCGTGCCGAAATTCGGATTCGCAATGATGTTTACCCACGGCACCGGCGTTTGTGATTCGCGCGAAATCGTGACGACGTATTCGCGGCCGCTGGCGCTGAAACCGCCGGAATCGTTGGCCAGGAAAAGATCGCGTTGCGGCAGCGGCGCATCGACGGGGTGTTTCAATTCGCTACGGTTCGGAATGAGTTTCGGAATGGACGGTTCGATCGGATCGCGCCGTTTGACCTGTTCGCTCAGCGTGCCGCGCGCGTCGGTGATGATCGCGCGCGATACGGCGAGGAGCAGGACGCGATCTTCGGCTGCGATTTGTTCGGACGGCCGCACATAAATTCCGCCGGGACGATCGATCACGTTGGCCTGGGCGACGGCAGCGATCAATCCCAGAATCTGATCCTGCAATGCCTGTCGATAGCCTCCGCGATCGTCGTTCCAGATCACGAGATCGACGGCGAGTCCCTTAGTGCGCCAATACGCGTGCGCCTGCACCAGCTGTCGCACCAGTTCGATGTTCGCCGCGTCTTTGATCTGCAGCAGCACGATCGGCAGGTCGCCGGAAATGGAGTAGGCCCACAGCCCGGGTTGGCCGCGCACGTTGCTGGCGATCACATCCGGATCGGCACGCAATTGCGGATTGGCGTAGATCACGCGTCCGGCAAGACGTCCGTAAAGTTGCGCGTCGGCGTCGCTGACATTGATCTGGCGCAACGCGACCTGACTATGCGTTCGCGCCAGATCGAACACTCGATCGCCGAGATGGCTGTCCTGATATTTTTCGACGAGCGCCAGCACCGCGTCGCGATCGTCGCCGATGCCGGTGACCATATCCACGCTGGCCGACTGATCGGGTTCGAGCACGAAACGATGGCGAATCGCGACCATGGGTTCGAGCACCGCGCCCTGCGTGCCGGACAGTTTCGTCGTGGATTGCAGCGCGCTCGGATTGGCCAGCGTGTTGCCGCGTCCGATGAAACGCATGCGATCGGTCTCGAATGTCGTCTCGATACTTTCGACGCCGTTGAGCGCCATCAGGTGCAACATGCGTGGCCAGTGTTCGGAATCCGAGCGCGGGCGGCGCGAACACAAAATCGCCGGGCGTCCCTCGAGAATCTCGGTTTCCACAAACAGATTGTTGAACACGCGATGCCCATCGTCGGCCGCCTGCGGACCGAGCAAGACCTCCGCGTAACTCGTCACTTCGATGGTGCGGCGCGTGAGCGAGTGATTCGTGATGCGCACGCGGCGCAGTTCGATATCGTCTTCGGGCGAGACGGCAATTTCGGTGTAGGTCTGGATATCGCCGTCGCGACGATTGAATTCCACGCGCGGCTCGCTGAATGTCGCTTGATAACTGTTCGCGGCGACGAGCGTTGGCTGCAAGGTGTTGGACCAGAATTTACCGCTGCCCACGTCGCGCACGTAGCAGAACATGCCCCAGTTGTCGGACGTGCTGTCTTCGCGCCAGCGCGTGACGCTCAAGTTGTTCCAGCGGCTGTAGCCGCCGCCCGCATTGGTCAGCATGACGTGATAGCGGCCGTTCGACAGTATCTGCACGCCGGGCACGCCGGTCGTGGCATCGGTGAAGACTCGAACGGGCAAATCGTCGACGGTGGCAATCGATCGCGTGTTCATAAGTTCGGTGTGCTCCGAATACGCCACATTTTTGCGCGGAACGCGTTCCTGCAATAGCGGCAATGTCGCTTGCACCATCGGCTCGGCGACGAAGCGGCGCTGCATGGGTCTGGCGAGCGCCGTCTCGGCAATCGCGATAAGGCTCATGCCCTGGTGGTGCGCCATGAACGAGCGGACGACGCAGTACGATTCGCCCGCCAGCAAGCGGCTCGGCGTGTAATCGACCGCTTCGAAAAATCCGAAATCGCCGAGCAGATTCAACGCCGCGAGCGTACGCATGTTCGAAGCGGATTCCGCGGGCGCGACGAGCAGCGCGAGCACGGTCGCGTAAGGCGCGATGACCAAGTCGTCGGCCAGTCCCCGCTTCAGGCCGAGGCCCGGCACGCCGAACGCGCGGTATTGATAATTCTGCGCGGCATCGACGGCGTTGTATCCCGATTCGGAAATGCCCCACGGCACATCGCGCTGGCGGCCGTATTCGATTTGCCGACGCACGACCGATTCGTCCGTCTGCGTTAGCAACGTATCGTTGTAGCTGGGCATCACGAGCAGCGGCATCAGGTATTCGAACATCGAGCCGGCCCACGACAATAAAGCCGTGTCGCGTCCGCGGCGCGTCAGCAAACGGCCTAGCGAGAACCAGCTGTCCTGCGGAACCTGGCCCGTCGCGATGGCGACAAAAATGCCGAGCCGTGTTTCGGTCGCGAGAAGATCGTAATAGCTGCCGTCGCGACGACGATCGATGACGTTGTATCCGATCGTGAACAGATGACGTTCGTCGTCGTAGAGGAATTGGAAATCCATTTGTGCCAGATCGCACGCGTGTTGCGCGCGGCGCACCAACGATTCCTCGCGCAACCGCGCGTGCTCGCCCGCGTCGCGCGCGCATTGATCGAATGCATCGACCCATTGACGATCCGACGCAGTGGTCAGTGCGTCGCAGTGTTTTTTCACGGACGACGACAAGTCCGTAATGAACGCCGTCAATTGTCGCAGTGTCGGAATCGGCATGCTTGCGATGTCGGATTCCAACGCCAGCGGCGTCGACGTCAACAGCGTCCACGGACATAAATGGGTGAGTTCGTCGCGCGCGTCCTGACATTGCTCGCGCAAGCGGCGCGACCAGGCGGCCGCGATGGATTTGTCATCGGTAGCGGAAAACGCGTTCGCGGCATTGACGAGTTTGTTCAACGCGGAACTCATTGCATTGATCGTCTGCGGCGGCGTGTGCCGCAGCGAATCCAGCAACTGACGGAACGCGACAACGGCGACGCGATCGGCGGGTTTGTCGATGTCCTCGAGAATCGCCAGCGTATCGTTCAGTCCGTCGAAAAGCTGCGCGCCGATGACCGGCTCGTCGGCGAGTTCGCGCAACCCGGATTGCAGCGTGAACAGATGCGCGCACAGATTGCCGCTGTCGACGGTCGACACGTATTGCGGCGGCATCGACTTCAACGTTTGCGTGTCGTACCAGTTGAGGAAATGCCCACGTTCGCGTTCGAGTTTATCCATCGTGTCGAGCGTGTTGCCGCACCGTTTAAGTGCCGTGCCCGCCGTGATGTAACCCAAATCGAAAGCCGACAGATTGGCCAGCAGGGCCAGGCCTATGTTCGTCGGCGACGTGCGATGCGCGATGATCGTCGCCGGAAATTGTTGAATGTTGTCCGGTGGCAGCCAGTTCTCCGCATCGGAAACGAGATCTTCGAAAAACACCCACGTGCGCCGCGCGACACCGCGCACGAATTGCGTGTCCGCCGCGTTCAAATTCCGTGCATGCTGATTCAACGGACGGCTGAGCCAGTACGTGACCAACGGCGCGGCCATCCACAACACGATAACCGGAGCCGCCGCGAGCAAGGCGATGGGGCGCGCGTAAATCAGATAGACCCACATCGCCAGCGCGATCACCCACGACGGCCACATCGTGAGGATCGAAGCGACGAGAGAACGGCGTTCGCTACGATCCACTTCGCTGGACGGTGTCCATTGCAGCAAATGCCGGTGCGTGATCAACATGCGGATCAACGTTCGGATGATCGCATCGAGACTGAAATACGCTTCATACGGGAGACACGCGAGCGTGAACAACACGCTGCCGAAGCGCCGGCCCGCGTCGCGCAGCGCGTTGCGGATATGATGCTCGAGCTGCATTTCCTCGGGTTTGCGCGACAGGTCGAAAAGGCTCGCGCCCACGGCCGGAATAAAACTCACACCGAGCACGACGACAGTCCAGAACCACGGTGAAGGCAATACGGTCCAGCCCAGGATGAGCAAACACAGCAATGCCGTCGGCACCAGACTGCGACGCAGGTTGTCGAATACTTTCAGCCGCGACAGCATCGACAATGGATTGGCAATCCCCTTGCGGTCAGGACCCGGGACGCGCGGCGTAATCCAGTCGGCGATCTGCCAGTCGCCCGGTCGCCCGAGCCGTGCGACGACGCTCGAG
>CAZZWP010000023.1:0-6068 GCA_964657965.1 uncultured Rudaea sp.
CCGGAGCGATCACGTTGACGACTTTCGACGGACTGGCACCCGCAAAGCGTTTGAATGCTCGCTGCATCGACGCGGCCGAACCGAAACCGGTGGCGGCGGCGACGGCCGGTAACGGCGCATCGGACCGTTGCAGCAGCGCCAATGCCTGTTTCACGCGAATACCGAGAAGGTAGTGATACGGCGGCACACCGAACGCGGCGGTGAACTTCTTGATGAAGGCACAGCGGGGCATGGCCACGCGCTCGGCGAGGATCTCGCACGACAAACGCGTGGCGAAATTAGTCTCGATCTCGCGCTTGGCGCGCAGCATTAATTCCGAAACATCGACCGCGTTAGGCGCCGTTTCGCCGCTATCGATCGAGCGCTGTTTTTCGACGTCGGTTGAAAACAGTGAATCAGGATCAGCGCAGTGGTCAATCGATGAGGCGAACTGGTGAATCGAGGACGAGCGCACACTAAAGCCCGCGCGTTCGCAACGGTCCGACAACGCGACGACGACGTCCGCGACGGGTTGTTGGCCGGTCGGCACCGTATTGCGCGGCATCCACGCGGTGCGATGAAGACCTACCCATCGATACACCGTGCTCATGCCGACGCCCAACGTGGACGCGGCTGCGCGTGTGCCGACGGTACCGCACAACACCAGTGCCAGTTCAACCAGGGCCGCGGGATAACTCGACCGAACGCGCCGGTGCCGCGACGCGCGGCAACGGACGGTGTCGCGCGGGTGGCTCGAAGCGACGACGCCTGTAACGCTCATTTCAGACTTCATAAGTTCCTACTCCGACTATCTAGGCGCGCAGAGCAACGCGTCGCTGTTTCGGACCAACGAACGCCCACACGACGCCGTACGGATCTTTCACTTGTGCGCAGCGATCGCCCCACACCATGTCCGCCGGCGGCAGGCTGCCGCCGCATCCCATGGCGATGGCCTGCTGATACGAGGCATCGACATTCGCCACGCGGACCATCAACGTGAATCCAGCAGCCGGCACATAAGGCGCGCCAAGCTCCGGATACGGATCGCTGAACATCAGCGAGGCGCCATTGATGTAGAGATGGACGTGCCGGGTGCGTCCTGTTTCGTCGGGCGGAAAAATGTGGGCGATCTCCGCGGCAAATGCTCTCTCGTAGAACTTGCTCGCCGCGATGGCGCCTTGTACCCAGAGGAACGGAACGACTGTTCCTTTCACCGGAACGCTGTGTTGTGTCATGTGTATCGATTCGGCTGATGGTTCGACAAAACGCAACGCGACACGCAGCCAGCTCGCGCATTGGGAATGCGAAGGTGCACGAAAATGAGCTCACGAGAAAATCGCGGTTAGGTACGTGACCATAAAATAGTAATTAATTAATAACGCATTCGTTGCATCGAGCGGACTTTAACGCAATCGAAATAAAGTTGAACAAGATTGGAACAAATGCGCAATTTTTGCAACGAAGAGCTTCGTATGTTGTGATGGAATTACTCTGTGAAAATGTGTGTGTGACAACCGAGCTTACGGTTTATAAAAGAGACGGCAATCACGCCGACGGTCTATCGGCACTTGATTTTTTTATTCTTTGCAAGAAGTGCTCATTCACCTACGCGCATCGGGATCGTCGTAGTTCGCTTAGCAGCAAGAACTGCGGTTCGTAAAAATTCCGATCGTCCTGCCGTGAAGTCGATGCCTGCGTAACCCATGTGGAACCGGCAATTACCGCAACGTCGATGTGGCTATGTAAGAAAGACCCATCTCTGCGCGCATCTCAGTTGCTACGGCAATCTGAGAATAGTCGTATGAGGCGTTGCAGAATTTGCCGTATCGCCATCGGCCGTCAATCACATCGATAACTTCGGTGCGGCTCCAGCGCAAATCACTTCAGGCGCGATCGATGGTCTTCGGTGAGACGAAGATTTAGACGTCACAAATAAATTAATTCAAGGTTTGCGACGGCCTGGATTGTTGATGTATTTACGCAAATCCCAAAGTAGTTTTAACGCGAGCTCAATCCTAGTCATGAAAATTACCATTAGCCAGTAATCACGGGGCTTAGTTCGTATTCGTTGGATCGACGATGTCGGGTTGAGGCTTTTATGGCCCGAAGATACTGCGGGCGTGACTGTCGTGCTCGTTCGCAGCTTCACACAACGAATGACAATTATTTTGATCACGTGGAGGATGCCGCACGTGCCTTGATCGCTCGGCCGTTTCTAAGCGATCGAAACAGGAGTAAGCTCTGTTCAAGCGCACGGAATAACGCGCTGTGTAATGTTCCCGAATGCGTGTTTGCATTCAACTTTTCCAGGATGGAGAGCTATGAACTTTACGATTAATGGAATGAGTCACGTTGCGGATTTCGATACCCGCACTTCTCTACTCGATCTGTTGCGAGACCACCTCGCCTTAACCGGCACCAAGAAAGGTTGCAATCAAGGCGCCTGCGGCGCTTGCACTGTCTTGGTCGACGGCAATCGTGTGCTGTCGTGCATGGCGCTCGCCGTGCAGTATCAAGATCGCGCGATCACGACGATCGAGGGCATCGGTTCGGCCGACTCGCTGAGCAAGATTCAGCAGGCATTCGTCGATCACGACGGCTTTCAGTGCGGTTACTGCACGCCGGGACAAATTTGCTCTGCGGTCGGCATGCTTGGCGAAGCGTCGCGTGGTATCCCCAGTGTCGTATCGGAGCATCTGGTCGACGACGCGATCGATCTCACCGACGAAGAAATTCGCGAACGCATGAGCGGCAATTTGTGCCGATGCGGTGCGTACAACGGCATCGTCGGCGCGATTCGGGAGATAGCCGAAGCGGGTGTGACGCCATGACGCCCTTCCTCTATGACAAAGCAGCGGACGTGGCGTCGGCGCTCGAACTGAGCCATGCGCACGCGCGTTCGAAATATCTGGGCGGCGGAACGAATCTTGTCGATCTAATGCGCGAGACGATCGAACAGCCCGATGCGCTCGTCGATGTATCCACATTGTCCGAACGGATCGATTCGAACGAGGGTGGCATCATCATCGGCGCGGCGACAAAAAATACGGCGCTCGCTGCCCACCCGTTTGTGCGCGAGCATTATCCGCTCCTCAGTCGCGCGATTCTCGCGGGCGCCAGTCCGCAAATTCGCAACATGGCGACCGTCGGAGGCAATCTTCTTCAGCGAACGCGTTGCACGTATTTCTACGACGATGCCGCACGTTGCAACAAACGCGTACCCGGCGCGGGCTGCGATGCTATCGCCGGCTTCAACCGGAACCACGCGATTCTGGGCGCGTCGAAAGCCTGCGTGGCGACTCACCCGTCCGACATGTGTGTCGCCCTCGTTGCTCTCGACGCCGTCGTGCATATCCATGGCGGCGATGGTGAGCGATCGATCGCGCTCGCGGATCTGCATCGGTTGCCGGGCGATCATCCGGATGTCGAAACCGATCTGAAAGCTGACGAACTCATTACCGCGATCGAAATACCCGCGCTGTCGTTTGCCGGACGATCGACGTATAGAAAAATTCGCGATCGCGCGTCGTATGCGTTTGCGCTGGTCTCGGTGGCCGCGGCTGTCGATGTTGTCGATGGAACTATTCGCAACGTACGACTCGCGCTCGGCGGCGTTGCGCCAAAGCCATGGCGTGCGCGAAAAGCGGAAGCCGCGCTGACCGGGCAACGCGCGACTCAAGAGAATTTTTTGAAGGCCGCTGAAGCCGAACTCGCCGACGCGATCGGACTGCGCGACAACGCGTTCAAGATCGAACTCGCCAAGAGAACGGTCGTCGCGGTGCTGGCGGAACTGACCGGAGATATGTCATGAACGCGCTGCAAAAAGCGACGAAGAAAGCGAAGGAAGCCGCGCAGACGGTCATGAAAAAAGCGATTGAACTGGCGCCGGATAGCTGGATTCCGGGTGGTGTTCCCGATCCGCTCATCGATCACAACGGCGGGTTGATCGGAACGTCGGTCTCTCGTCTCGATGGTCCGCTCAAGGTGAGCGGAACGGCGCATTTCGCCGCGGAAATCCCGATCGACGACATGGTTTATGCCGCGCTGGCCTTCAGCGCGGTGCCCAGGGGCCGCATCGCCACGCTCGACACGCGTGCCGCCGAGACGGCATCGGGCGTCGTGCTGGTGATGACGTATCGCAATGCACCGCGAATGCAACCATCGCCCGTATTCATGTCCAGCGCAAAGGCCGGCGGCGGTGATGATCTTCCGATCATGCAAGACGATCAGGTGCACTGGAACGGCCAACCTATCGCCGTCGTACTGGCCGAGACGCAAGAGCAGGCCGATCACGCGCAATCGCTGATCCGCGTCACGTATGTTGCCGAGCCGTCCGTGACCGTATTCGAAGATTCAAAAGCCAGCGCGCGCCCCGCGGAGTTCCAGGGCGAACCGTTGTTGCTCGAGATCGGCGATGCGGAGGCGGCGCTGAACGATGCGCCGCATAAAGTCGACGTGATCTATCGCACGCCGAGACACAATCACAATGCGATCGAGCCGCATGCGGCGACGCTGGCCTGGCGTGGTGATGAATTGATCGTCCACGATTGCACGCAGGCGGTGAGCCATTTGGCGTGGTCGTTGGCGCATGTGTTCGGGATCGATGAAAAACAGGTGCACGTCACGTCGCCATTCGTCGGCGGCGCATTCGGCGCGAAATGCCTGTGGCAGCATCAAGTGCTTGCCGCTGCCGCCTCGAAAATTGCGAATCGTCCGGTGCGGATCGCGCTGTCGCGCGAAGGTGTCTATCGTGCCGTCGGTGGCCGCACACGGACAGAACAACGCGTTGCGATCGGTGCGCAAGACGACGGTCGTTTCGAGGCGCTGATTCACACCGGCTTCGTCCCGATGAGTCGGCACAATAATGTGCCGGAGCCGTTCATTCTCCCGGCGCGTTCCGCTTACGCATCGAAAACATTCAGGCTAAGCATCGAAGCGACGCAAATGGACATGCTCGCCAACACGTTCATGCGCGCGCCGGGCGAAGCAGTGGGCACGTTTGGATTGGAATGTGCCGTCGATGAGCTGGCCAATGAGCTCGGCATCGATCCGATCGAACTGCGCGTCCGAAATGAGCCGGAAAACGATCCGACGACCGGCACTCCGTTTTCATCGCGCCACATCGTGGAGGCGTATCGCGCCGGCGCCGCGCGCTTCGGTTGGAACCAACGGAACATCAAGCCGGGCAGTCGTCGTGAAGGCGAGTGGCTCATCGGCATGGGCTGCGCGACGGCGACTTATCCGTACTATCGAATGCCTGGCGGTGCGGCACGGCTTACGCTGACGAAAGACGGTCACGTCACCATCGAGATCGCCGCGCATGAAATGGGCATGGGCACGGCGACGACACACACCATCGTCGCCGCCGAGCGCCTCGGATTGCCGATGGAAAAGGTGACATTCAAGTACGGCGATTCTGCATTTCCAGGCACGGTGCTGGCCGGCGGTTCGCAACAGACTGCTTCGATCGGCGGAGCGGTGATCGCAGCGCAACGTGCGCTGACGACCGAGCTTTTGAAAATCGCCGCGAAAGATTCGCCACTTGCCGGCCTCAAACCCAGTGAAGTGGGTGGTCGTGACGGAGGGCTCTGCAAACTCGATGACCCACAGCGACACGAGACGTATGTTTCACTTCTCACGCGCGCGCAGAAAAATGAGGTCACCGTTGAAGCGGCGGCGTCACCACCGATGGAGCTGATGCATTGGTCGATGCATTCGTACGGCGCGATGTTTTGCGAAATTCGCGTCAACGCGATAACCGGAGAGATTCGCGTAAACCGTTTTTTAGGTTCATTCGATTGCGGTCGAATTCTCAACGCGAAGACGGCGACGAGTCAGTTTCGCGGCGGCATCATCATGGGTCTTGGCCTTGCGCTCATGGAAGACACGCAATTCGACGAACGCAACGGACGAATCATGAATCCGAGTCTTGCCGAATATCACGTGCCGGTTCAGATGGATGTTCCAAACATCGACATTATCTGGAACGACATCGCCGATCCGCACACGCCGATGGGGGCGCGGGGCATTGGCGAGATCGGAATTACCGGCGTGGGTGCGGCTGTGGCTAACGCGATTTTCAACGCGAC
>CAZZWP010000023.1:6102-22365 GCA_964657965.1 uncultured Rudaea sp.
GCAATGACTGCGCGGCCGTCAGTGAAGTAATTACTCAGTTGCCGTCGAATCCGTCGATGAAGATTGCATCGAGATTCAGGCGGAATGCACCACGACCGTGCGTGCAGGCCAACACGGTGTGGGTGAGACGGTTAGCCGACAATGAGAAGACGGCGACGTTCGGCATTCCATTGTTATAGGGATGCCACGTAGCGCCTTCATCCGTCGATAGGAAAATACCGATGTCGGTGCCGGCCCAGAGCTGGGTCGTAAACGCAGGATCCCACACGAGTGTATTGACGGGGATATCCGGCAAACCATTGGATGCATCGGCCCATGTTGTGCCGCCGTCGGTCGAAATGCGGACGCCGTGCGAAGGCGTGCCGCCCGTGAACCCGGCGCGCGACTGCGCCACGATCTGCGGATTGCGAGGATAGACGGCAATCTGCGAAACGTACTCGCCGACGGCGCTGTCGACGTTGGTGAACGTCGCGCCGGAGTTCTGCGAACGCCAGACGTTTCCGTTACTCGTGCCGACGAAGATCGTCGTGGCATTTGTATTCGGGACGGCATTGGGAACAGTCTCGATAGTGCTGATCACACCGCTGGTTGTCGACGGCGGAACCGGAACGCCGAAATCGGTGCTTCCACCGAGGGGTGAAAACACATTGATCGCGTACGGCGGGTCGCCGGTGAGGGCATTTTCCTGCGTGATCGTTTGGTTGAAGTAGTCGTTGGCTATGTAAAGCGATTGCGTACCGAAGTACAGCGTCGTGGCATTTCCTTTATCGAGATGCATCGGTGCGTAGAAAAGGACAGCGTCATTCGGGTCGATGCCTGACGTCAAATAGCCCGGCTCTTCGCCCACGAACCATAGATAGTCTGCAGGCTGTGACGCGGGACCATTGGTGGCGACGGCGGCGCCGATCAAATAGTTCGACTCGTTGAAGTAAGTATGTGTGACGAAATTCGGCGCTGCCTGATCGATCAACGCAAAACCACCGTCACCGTCGTCGCTGTGTGACCACGACGTGCTGCCGAGAAAACTGTCGGTGCCGTTGTCCTGCGTACCGCCGTAGGCTTGTTCTGGATCGGTCGGATGAAGATCGCAGATTTGGAACTGCGTTATCGCTTGATTGGTGTTTGCGGAATTCCAATGTTGACCGCGATCGGTGGAGAAGAAAATGCCGCCGTCGTTGGCAACCCATACTTCGCTCGGCGTACCGGGCCACGTGGTGATGTCATGAATGTCGGCATGCAGAGCGGAGTTGAAATCGACCGCCGAAAGTTCATCGATAAACGATGTGCCGCCATTACTCGTGAACATAAACGATGTCGGCAACGGATCGGGGGCGCCGGTGCCGCCGTCTCCTGCACCGCCGGTATACAAATTACTGCTCTTGCCCGGTTCAACGTAGATGGGCATGTCGTAGAAACATTGTGTCTGACAAAAACCGTCGGCAGCCGGCACCGACGTCCACGTCGCACCGTCATCGACGGATTTGTAGAGCGTTCCGCCGTATCCGGTCGAATCCTGACTATCCGGCACATCGCTCGTGCCGTAGTACAGCACCGTATTGCCGACGGTTGCATCATAGGTCGACGTAATCCAAGAACGAGACAAACCACCTTGCCCAACGGCAGGCAGGCCGGTCGCAACACCATCGACTTGCGTCCAAGTGCTCCCGCTGTTGGTGGACTTCCACAGCGCGCCGCCGCTCGTACCACTTAAGGTGGCGGCCGCCCAATAATGTGTACTGCCCGCAGTTTGAAAAGAAGGATTCGGATCTTGAACAATGCGCGAGATGCGAAGCGTGCCGCCGACCGGCAACACTTCCGTCCACGTCTGTCCGCCATCGGTTGATCGATACACGCCGCGCAGCGGCGTCACCGGCGGAATGTCGCCTTCGATACCGGCGTATCCCGTGGACGATCCGGCGAGGACTAGCTGCGGATTAGCACTGTCGACAACGATGGTGCTGACCGCCCGATTCGCGAATTGCGCCACGCCCAAGGGCCCCTGCCAAGTTCTTCCAGAGTCCGTCGATTTGTACACGCCCGAGCCCGCGTAGGAATCCGCGCTGAAATTTGCTTCGCCGGTTCCTACGTAAATGGTCGCCTGGTTGAGCGCATGAGTGCCCGGCGCGATCGTGATCGTTCCGATGGCGAGCGAACTCAAGTAATCCGTAAGTGGCACCCAGGTGCGGCCGTGATCCAACGAGCGCCACACGCCACCTTGCGCGGCACCGATGTAGACGGCGCCGTCGATCGCGTCGATCGCGATGGCATTGGTGCGTCCAGAAACGGGCGAGCGCGTCGTCGACGACGCATACGTCGGCGTCTGGCCTTCAACGATCGGTGAAGGACCGATGCTTTGCCAGATCTCCGAATGGTATTGCGCGTTCAGCGCCGCCATCAGCACCGGATCTTTTTGCTCCGCGCTGATCGCCGAGCGGAACTGCTGGTACGCCTGCAGACGCGCGTTCGCGGCATCAAAATTAGAATTGAAAGGATTGACGCGACGCATCGCCAGATACGCTTCGCGTTGCTGGGCGGTGTCGGTCGCTTCTTCGTCTGTGTTCGCTGGTTTGATCGCATAAGCTGATGCGCTCACCAGTGTCGACATGGCGATTGCCGCAATAAAGAGTTTGTTCACGGGTAGTTCCCTTGGTTAGAACGAGGGCCGTTCGAGTTCGCGTAGGAGGTAGGTCTAAAGACCTACGTAAATCAACCATAAGGATGACTGATGGAGGGTTGATTGTCGAGTGCTTGCCGGCTACCGCTTTGAAGAGGGGACTCGATTTTGCGGAGAGTAAGGACAAAATGTCTGCGCTTCGATGTGCGGTTTGCTAATCCTAGGACTGCTGGTTGAACCACCGCGAAGGCGGGCTAGAAGTCGTCAGTTCTTAGGTCTTTAGACCTAGTCCTCTGGATGCATCGCCGTAGCGATTCCATTGCCTTAGATTCCCATTCCTCGCCGCTGGGGGCGTCTGACTGGGGAAAGTGAATGCCAATTGCAAAATGGGTCGCGACTGTCGCGACCACGCTGACGTTATTTTCGGTAAACGTATCAGCGCAAGACGCCGCACCACCGCCGCCTTCGCAATCGCTCGAACAGATCAACGTGCGCGATCGGGCGTCGCGTGACGATACGCGTCCGAAGCTCGACCACGTCATGAAAGAAGTCGACGGCGCCGAAATCACGGTGACGAAGAAAACGTCGATCACGAAACTCGACAACATTCCAACCGTCGTGGACAACAATCTGCGCGATCTTTTCGCACAGACACCCGGCCTGTTCGTGTCTGAACAGCAGACCGGAAGCCAATACAACTTGAGTTATCGGGGTATCGGAAATCCGCAGGAATCCGAATTCGTTTCGGTCATGCAGGACGGCATTCCGCTGGAAGGCGACTGGGTCGGCTTTCCCACACTCTATGTTCTGCCGTTGCCGCAGACGATTTCGCAGATCCAGCTCATTCGCGGCGGCAGTTCACTGCTGTACGGCCCGGAGCCGGGGCCGGTGGTGAATTTCATCAGCCGCAAACCCGATCCGGATCGCGAATTTGGTGGCTATAGCGAAAACATCATCGGCAAGGATGGCATGTCGGGATCGTTCAATACGATCTCCGGGACGGTGAACGAATGGGACTATCTATTCGATGCGCACTACCGAACCGACGACGGACAGCGCGACAACGGCGGCTCGATTCTCAAAGGTGCCGATGCGCACATCGGCTATCGTCCCAATGACCTAGGCTATTGGGCGCTGGATTTTCACGGCTATGAATTCGCCGGCGGCGATCCGGGCAAGTATGGATATCCAGTCTTCCAGCGCGACGAGAATTTCACCCCGACGCCGTACAACAAGGATTGGGTCGATCGTTATGTGCTCGAACTGAGCAACGATCAGCACATCGGCAGCAACGCCGAATGGATGACGAAAATCTGGTCCGGTTATCAAAACCAGACCACGCGCGCGGCCGGCGCGCTGGCCGATGTCGCAGAGCCGGTTTATCCCGGAGTAACGACGCTGCAGGACGAAACGTTTCGCTTCACGGGCATCGACTCGCGCGTCGTCGATCATTGGGGGCGTGGCAACGCGCTGACGGCAGGCTTCGTGGTGTATCACTCCGACGCACCGTTCCAGCAATGGAACGATTCGAATATCTATGCGGATCGATACGATCGATTCGCACCCGTTTGTGCAGCGGCATCGTCCATCAATTGCATCAAGCTCGATCAGCAACGCTCAACCGACTACGCCGCGCTCTTCGCCGAAAACGTATTCCGCTTCGACGAATGGCATCTGGTTCCGTCGGTTCGTATCGAGCGGGAAAATGTCGACATCGACGAAAGCGTGCACACCGGACACAGCGTCCTGGTCGATCGCTCCGTCGATCACGTCGTGCCGTTGTTCGGACTCGGCTTCGGCAACGATTTCGGACACGCCAACGAAACCTACTTCAACGTTTCGCAGGGTTGGCGCCCGGTGCGTTATTTCGACATCGGATCGCCGTTCGGAAATCTCGATCCCACGGCAGCCAACGATCCGACGCCGACCCACGTATTGTCGTTCGAAGGCGGCGTGCACGGAACGCCGGTAGCGGGTCTTTTCTATGATGCGAGTCTGTTCTGGATCAACGTCAAGGACCGCATCGAAAGCCAACCGACCGGCATCGGCAGCAATACGATTGACGTCAATACGGGGGACACCCGTCATCGCGGATTCGAGGGACAAGTCGACTATGATTTCCTCGTCGCTCGCGATCCGCATAGCGCGCAGCATTTCTCCGTGTTCGCGAACTTGAGTTTGCTCAATGCCGAATTCACCAAATCGCGGACACCGGCGACCATCGGTGCAACGCCCGCGTTCTCGCCGCATTATTTGGCGCGCGCTGGATTGGTCTATCGCGAAGACAAGAAACTGAAACTGTCGTTATCGGCGACGTCGGCGGCCAGCCAGTATTTCCAGGATTCGAATCTTCCGTTCGGAACCATCGGTACGGATGGCTATATTCCCGCCAAGGTTCCGCAATTCACCGTGTTCGATTTCTCGGGCGACTATTGGCTGACGCATAGCGTTCGTCTGTTGGCCGGAATCTCCAACATCGGCGACAAAAAATATTACGACCGCGTTTTCTCCAACGGTATCGAGCCGGCACTCGG
This sequence comes from uncultured Rudaea sp., assembly GCA_964657965.1. Classification (GTDB taxonomy): domain Bacteria; phylum Pseudomonadota; class Gammaproteobacteria; order Xanthomonadales; family Rhodanobacteraceae; genus Rudaea. The sequence continues at coordinate 11,251 of CAZZWP010000023.1, forward strand.
CCGCATGTACTACGGTGGATTTTCATACGAGTTCTAGAACCGCTATTTAACCGATGCCGCTCGGCCATGTCGGGCCGGGCGGCTTGGTTACACCACCTGCGACACGCTGACGCAGTTATGCTGTGGTCAGCGCCCAGGCGATCTGGACTTAGCCGATGAAACCGTTGCGGCCGCAATTGAGCGGCCTGATTTTCAAACTGTCGCTCTTCTATGTGTTGTTGTCGCTGCCGTGCCTGGTGTTGGTGGAATCGGCGATCCTCATTTTCGAATTCGACGGATTCATGCGGGGCGTCGACAACGGCTCGCTGCGTCGCGCCACTCAAAATGCCGCCGATGATCTCGGCACGGCGTGGCCCAGCGTCGCGGCAGACGAAAAAAAGGGTCTTGCCGCTTGGACGCAGGCGTGGGTGTTGCGATTACAACGTCCTCACAACGGATTGGTCGAAGAAGAATCGTTCGTGCTCAACGAACTGGCGGTCGATCCGCTCGTCGCGGCGATAGTCTCTCCGGACGGTCACGTTACAGCGGAAGCGCCGGAAAGTGCCGACTGGACACCGGGATTGCCGCATCCGGATGCCAGTGGATCGATCGCCGTGGCCGCGCTGACGGAGCTCGCTGGAGAAGAGAGTCCTTACCGCATTCGTCGTTTGCTGGCGCCGGTGCGCGTCGACGGAAATTTACGCGGTTATTTATTCGTCGAATTACGCCTGCCCGTGCCATGGCGAAAATTCCTACTCGATTTAAGTCTCGAATGGCCGATCGTGTTGGGATACCTGATCGTATTCGGCATCGCATCCTCCTTTTTTCTTGCAACGTGGGTAACGCGACGTCTCAACCGCGTCGCGCGCGCGGCGTCGGCGTGGAGCCGCGGTGATTTCACCGACAGCATCAACGACCGTTCCGGCGACGAGCTAGGCCGTCTGTCCGGTCTGTTGGATCGAATGGCGCTGGAACTGAAAGATTTGCTGCGCTCTCGATCCGAGCTTGCGGCCGTCGCCGAGCGGCAACGACTGGCGCGTGATCTTCACGATACGGTGAAACAAAAAGCGTTCGTACTGAATTTGCAATTGGCGACGGTGCGCAGGCAGCTAGGCGAACACCCGGCCGCGGAACGTGTCGTGCAGGCAGAACGGCTGAGCCAACAAATTCAGCAGGAACTCGTCGTCATTCTCGACGAGCTGCGCACCGACGCCGGGCTATCCTTTGCGACGCGCTTACGCACCCGCGCCATGGAATGGGCGCAAGTGAGTAGCATCCGTTTGCATCTGGACATCGACGAAGCGTCGTCGCTGCCGCCGGCGATCGAAGAGGCGCTGCTGAGGATCACCGATGAGGCGCTGGCGAATGTGCTGCGTCATAGCGGCGCGACGACAGCGACAGTCGAGTTCAAGCACGACGACCATGAGCTATCGCTGCGCATCGACGATGACGGTAGGGGCACCTTCAACGAAATGTCGACTGGAATGGGTTTGACCAATATGCGCCAGCGCGCCGAATCGTTACCGGGCGGACGTTTCGGCTTCGAAAGCGGCGCCGCCGGCACGCGTGTCAGCGTATCATTCGATAATCCTGGAGCGAGACCGACGTGAACTCCGCAACGATCAGTGTAGTCATTGCCGACGATCACATACTTGTTCGTCAGGGCATTCGCGCGTTCCTCGAAACGCATGCTGATATCGCCATCGTCGGCGAAGCGGAAGATGCGAGCGGCGCTGTCGCCATTTGTGAAAAGCAAAAACCGCAAGTGGCGCTGGTCGACATGGTGATGCCGGGCGGCGGCATCTCGGCCACACGGGATATTCGGCAAGCGAGTCCCACCACTCAGGTTGTGTTGCTGACGTCGTTCGAAGACGCGCAACAAATCGTAGCGGCGGTGCAAGCGGGTGCATTGTCGTGTCTGTTGAAAGATATCGACGGGGACGGTCTAGCCGACGCATTGCGCAAGGCGGCCAAAGGTGAGGCGACCTTGCACCCGCGTATCGCCGGTCACTTGATGGATGCGCTTCGCCGCGGCGCCGTTGCGCCCGGCACCGAAATTCTCGAATCGCTCAGCCAACGTGAACGCGAAGTGCTCACGCTCATGGCCGACGGCTTGAGCAATTCAACGATCGCTACCCAACTCAATATCGCGGAAAAGACGGTCAAGACGCACGTCAGTAATGTCCTGGCGAAACTGGGTGTCTCCGACCGCACGCAAGCGGCGGTGTACGCATGGAAAGCCGGTTTCAAAGCACATTGAATCCGTCATCGTCGATGGCGAACTAGCCATTCAATCTTTTCAAAACTTTACGTCACGATCGACCTCTCTCGAGAGCGCTTGCGTTATTAGTTACGCCTTTGGCATTATCGGACATCAGCCTCAAGACGTAGCTTTTCTTCGGCTTGAGTGCGTTCCTTGGGGAAGGGGCGTCAAACCTTGTTCGATCTCGTACAACGGTTTAGCGAATTCAACAATCTGAGTCGGTTGGCGTCCGCCGTGTGCGCTGTCGCGCAGGATCGACGACCTCATCACCGCTTTTACCTGGACCAATCGAAGCCGTCGCCACACGCGGTGTCGCGCTCGATTAGCGAAACATTTTTTTAGGGGAACAAACCTCATGAAGGCCGGACTCGTCGGATTTTTGTTGTCATCCATTTTTCTCGTCGCCGCCGCACAAGACGCTCCACCGCTGACGACATCCGGACCGGTCCACTACATCCCGGAAGCGCCCGCTACCAACATGTTGCAGAAGGCGCACGGTACCAATATCGATCTGCGCAACTTGCCGTATGTCGCGCCGAAAAAACGCGAACGTCCTGAACTCGATGAGCCGGAAGGAAACCCGACGTTATTGCCGGGCACCGACGGCACGCCATCGTCGATCGAACAGGCGCCGGGCCACTCGCTGTCGCCCGTGCGCAATGGTCCGGCACCTGCGCCGAATATCACGTTCGATGGGCTGGATTTCGCAACGTGGGGCGCGGGCCATCCACCGGATCCCAACGGCGATGTCGGACCCACGTATTACATCGAGACCGTCAACACCTCGATCGGAATTTACGCCAAATCGACGGGAACTCAGGTCGCTGCATTCACCTTCGACTCGTTAATGAGTCAGGGAAATTTCGGCAATCTCTGCGACACCGATAACTTCGGCGATCCCGTTGTCGTCTACGACACGTTCGAAGATCGCTGGGTGATAACCGACTTCGCTTTCACGATCAACAGCAGCGGCGTTGTCAATTCGAACGTCTATCAATGCTTCGCGGTGTCCAAGTCCGGCGATCCAGTGTCGGGCGGCTGGAATTTCTATTCGTTCGAAACCACTGACAACTTTCCCGACTATCCGAAATTCGGTGTTTGGCCCGACGGCATTTATCAATCGGCCAACTTGTTTGGACCCGGCACCGGTGGCAGCGGCTTCGTCGGCACGCGTGTTTGGGCTTACAACAAAGCGCAAATGTATGGGGGCGCCGCCACCGTCGAAATGGTGATGTTCAATACACCGGATGCGTCGGACTTCACGCTCCTGCCGTCGAATGCGCGTTTGCAGACCGGCACGCCGCCGCCGGGAACGCCGAACTATTTCGTATCGCTCGAAGAATATTTGAATGCGCAAAACGTGTACGCGTTTCATGTCGACTGGACGAATACATCGCTGTCGACGTTCGCGTTAGCCGGAACGCCGCTGGCCAGCAGCAGTTTTGCGAACTCGACGCCACCGAACGTGCCTACGCCGGGCAACGCGCTGGATAGCTTGCCTATCCGCGCGATGATGCAAAACCAATACAGCAACATCGGCGGCCACGAGTCGCTGTGGGACACGCACACTGTACGCCGCGGCACGGCCACCGGCTCATCCGATTTGCCGCGTTGGTATCAGATCGATGTGAGCGGAGGTGCGGTCGCCGCGAACGATGTGCAGTCGACGAACTGGGATCCGGAAAACGCGAACACTTTTTATCGATGGGTGCCGAGTATCGCGGTCGATCGCCTCGGCGACGTGGCGCTCGGTTATTCGAAAGCCAACGCCACCACGGATCCGCAAATCAAATACGCCGGTCAGCTGGTCGGCGATCCCGTCAACACGTTCAGTCAAACCGAGCAGACGTTGTGGGACGGCACCGGCACCCAGCTTGGCAATTGCGGCGGCGCCGCGTGCATTCGCTGGGGCGACTACAGTGCGATGACGCTCGATCCGGACGGCTGTACGTTCTGGTATGTCAACGAGTACTACAACAGCCCGAACTCACTGAATGATCTGACGCGCATCGGATCATTCGCATACCCAAGTTGTACACCGCTGACCACAACTGGATCCGTCGCCGGAACCGTTGTCACGGCCGTTGGCGCTACGCCGATCAGTGGTGCGACGGTCGCACTCGGCAGCCGAATCGCGACAACGAATTCGACGGGCAATTACTCGTTCACCGGACTTCCTGCCGGAACATATCCGCAAATCACGGCGAGTGCGCCAGGTTATGTCGCCAGTAGCGTCAATTCGGTTGTCGTCACGGCGGGAAATACGACGACGGAGAATTTTGCATTGGCGCTCGCGCCCAACAACGGCTGTTTCGTGGACACCACACAAGCCGATTTTGGCGCAGGAGCATTGACCAATCTCGACGACACGTCGTCGCCCGGCAATCTCATTCTCGCGTCGAAAACGACCGTGACCGACCAGAGTGAAACTCAGACGGCCGGCAGCGGATTCGCGCTATCGAACACCTCGTGGGCCGCACAAATGTTTACCGCGGGCATCACCGGGCAAATGAGCGGCGCCGACGTACTTCTTTTCTGCTCCGGTTGCAGCGGAACCAATCCGAACATCACCGTTTCCATTCGCGCATCCACCGCGAGCGGCACAACCGGTACGCCGACGGGGCCCGATCTCGTCACGGCGACGATCCCCGGTTTCAACGATGGGGGAGCGGGCGGTTTCCACGCCGTGACATTCGGTACACCGCTGGCGATCACGGCGGGCACGCAATATGCCCTTGTCATACGTTCGACCGCCGCGCGCACGGGTACCTATGCGTACACGGTCACTACGGGAAATCCGTATACCGGCGGCCGCAGAGCGACATCGACGAACAGCGGTGGCACATGGACGCTGCCTACAGCGACCAGTTTGGATTTCCATACATACCTAACCATTCCGCGCACCTATTCGAGTGCGGGCGATTTCATTTCCTCGCCCAAAGATTCGAATCCGGCGTTGGGATATGCATCGTCATGGCTTAACTTGGCATGGACGGCGGCAGTGCCGACCAACACGTCGCTACAGTTCCAAGTCGCCGGCAGCAATTCGATTTTCGGTCCATTCAATTTCGTGGGACCGGACGGTACGGGCGCCACGTACTTCACCACGAGCGATCCCTCGCTGTCGCAATTCAATGGCGACCGCTATTTGAAATATCGCGCTTACCTGGCGACATCGGATACATCGGTCACGCCGACGTTGAACGATGTGAGTTTGTGCTACGCCGATCTGTCGCTGTCGGCGACGAGTCTGCAGTTCAATCAGGAACCGACGAACACAACGGCCGGCGCCACGATGAGTCCTGCGGTAACCGTTGGCATCCTCGATGGATTCGGAAATCCGGTGACGACCGACAACACAACGCAAGTGACGCTTTCCGTGGCCAGTGGGCCGGGCACGCTGACGGGCGGCGGTCCGGTGACGGCGGTCGGTGGTATCGCAACGTTCCCGAACCTCGTCTTCGATACGGCGGGCACCTATACGTTGAAGGCGACCAGCGGCACGCTGACAGCGGCGACGAGTACGTCGTTCGTCATCACGGCGGCGGCGCCGAGCCAACTCGTTTTCAGTCAGCAACCGACGAGCACGAGTGCAGGTCAAGCGATTACACCGGCGATCACCGTATCCATCGAAGATGCCTTCGGTAATGTGGTGACATCCAGTTCGGCATCGGTCGCTTTGGCGCTCGGTACCAATGCCGGCGGAACCGGAACGGTGCTTACCGGCGGCACCGCCGTCGCCGCCGTCAACGGGGTTGCGACATTCCCGGCGGTGTCGATAAACAAAGTGGGTACGGGATATACGTTGGTGGCGAGCAGTGCCGGATTGACCTCCGCGACGAGTTCGGCTTTCAACATCACGGCGGGTGCCGCAGCGAAACTTGTCTTCACGACGCAACCGAACACCAATGCGAATGTCGTAGCCGGCGCGGCGATCAATCTCGTCGTCCAAGTGCAGGATGCGCTCGGGAATGTGGTCACATCCGATACGTCGGCGGTGAGTATTGCCATCGGCGCGAATCCGGGCAGTTCTACGTTGAGCGGAACCACGACGACCAATGCCGTTGCCGGTGTGGCGACATTTACGGGACTCGGCTTGTCGTTGAACAAAGTCGGCACCGGCTACACGCTGATTGCATCCGATGCCAGTCCGACCGTGACTTCAGTGACGAGCAACACATTCAACGTCGTCGCAGGTGCGGCGGCGTCGCTGCAGTTCGTACAGCAGCCGACCGACGTCGTCGCCGGCGCTATCGTGACGCCGGCGGTAACAGTTCGGGTTTTCGACGCGAACGGGAATCCCCTGACGACGAGTGTCACCGTCGTTACGCTCACGATCGCAAGCGGACCGTCAACGACGTTGTCCGGTGGCGGTGCGGTGAACGACAGCGCCGGATTGGCGACTTACAACGCGTTGTCGATTCACACCGCCGGCACGTACACGTTGCAGGCATCGGCGAGCGGCGCAACCAGCGTGACGAGTAGTTCTTTTGTCGTATCGCCGGGCGCGTTGTCGGCGCTTGTCTTCTCGATGGAACCACCCGCGACGACGACGGCGGGCAGTCCGTTCTCGGTCACGGTGCAGTTGCAGGATCAGTACGGCAATGTGTTGACTGGCGACAACAGTACATCGATTGCGCTGGCCCTTGCGAGCAATCCCGGTGGCGATTCCTATGCGGGAAATTCCACGCTGGCGACAGCAGGCGCGGCGACATTCAGTGTCACGCTGATGAAGGTCGGCACCGGTTACACGTTGCAAGCCAGCGCCGGTGGCAAGTCGGTGACGAGTACGGCGTTCGATGTCACGACCGGCACCGAATCGAAGCTTGCGTTTGTTGATCAACCCGTCGACGTGCCGCAAGGAATGCCGCTCGGCACCGTCTCGGTCGAGATACAGGATGCTTCAGGCAATCGCATTACGTCGGACAATTCCACCGTCGTTTCGCTCAGCATCTCAATCTGCGGCGGTAGCGTAGTTGTCGGATCGCAGACGGCATCCAGCGGCCTGGCGACGTTTGCCCGACCGGCCAGTTCGTTCGACTTCTACACCGTCGCCACCGGACTGCAGTTGCAGGCATCCGGCGCAGGATTGATGGCGGCGACGAGCCAGAGCTTCAACGTCACCGCCAATGCCGATGTGGTATTCGCCGACGGATTCGAAGGTTGCCGGCCGTGATGTATGGGTCCCGAAGCGCAACCGCGCGCTTCGGGACTTTGGTTTTTTTGACGCTCGCGACATCGCGTCGCGTGCCTTCACCGATTGAAGAGAAAACCGATGCGTATGCGTAGACTCTCCTGGCTTTTCGGTACGGCAGTCGCCTGCGGCGCTGCTGCGATTGGATTCACGCTCTACCACGCCGGCGTCCTCGGCGGATTGGGGCAAGACGACGATGCCGGACCACCCGACGGCGACTACTGGGCCATCCGCGCCGGCGTTCTTTCGTCGACGGCGCCGATCGATCCGCTGGGGTTGGTGAAGGCTGCGCAAAAAGAACGTGCGATCCCGGTCGCCACGCCGGCTGGACCGCGCACCTATTCACCGCAGACGGCGCAGAAATTCAATTCGCCGCTTGCGCTCGATGCCGATCATTTCATCAATCTTGGTCCGCAACCTGAGAACAATACACAGCAAAGTTTCAATCACGTTTCCGGTCGCGTGAACTGGATCGCCGTCGATCCGGTGTTGACCGAACCGGACAACATCGTCGCTTACGCCGGCACCGACGGCGGCGGCATCTGGAAAACGGAAAACTGCTGTTCGGCGAATACGACGTGGGCAGTGAAAACCGATTTCCCGGAAATCGCGAGCATGTCGATTTCCGATGTGACGATCGATCCGAACAATCACAACGTCGTCTATGGCGCGACGGGCGATCTCAATTACGGCTCGTTTTCGTTCGGCGCGGCAGGTGTGTTGAAGAGTACCGATCAAGGCGAAACGTGGACGCTGCTCGGCGCGGATGTGTTCACGCCTTTCTATGCACCGTCGGCCGGTTCGTTTCCGCAATATCAGGCGATCGGAAAGATTCGCGTCGATCCCAATAATTCAAACAACGTCATCGCCGGTACGAAAACTGGTTTGTATTTTTCGTACGATGCCGGCAACTCGTGGTCGGGTCCGTGTTACACCAATCCCTACGCAACGGGCACATCGCCGCAACGGCAGGACATCACCGGTCTTTTGCCGATCGACAACGGCGACGGCACCACTCGTTTGTATGCGGTCGTCGGCACACGCGGAATCGCCACGCCGATCCAGCCGGACCTCGGCAACCAAGGCGCCAACGGTGTCTATCGGATTCCATCAATGCCGACATCGGGTTGTCCTGACGTAACCAGCTGGACGCTTCTCAATTCCGGCTGGCCCAGCGGCACCGGCAACGGCGTCGCCGGCGGCACGTTGCTGGGCCGCATCGAGATCGCTTACGCGCCGAGCAATCCCTTGCGCATGTACGCCGAGGCGCAGGACACCGGCACGCGCGCGATCAACAGTATCTATCGCACCGACGACGGCGGCGATCATTGGACGATGACGACGGGCCCGGTCAGCACCATGGGTTGCGAAAGCAATTCGAACAACGGCGGCGCGCAGATGTGGTACGACGCGGGTCTCACCGTCGATCCGAACAATCCCGATCGCGTGTTCATGAGCACGATCGATCTGACGGTTTCCCAAGACGGCGCGGCGTCTTTCTTCGACGTCACATGCGGCTACGGCAATCACAACACCACCGGCAATGTGGGCCAGGCCGTGCACGTGGACGATCACGCGCGTGCATACGTCGGCAGCGATTCCACGCAAATGCTGGTCGGTTCCGACGGCGGTGTGTACTACACCAACAACGCCGATTCGTCCGTCACGGCGAGCAACGTCAAGAACAATATGAACTTCATCGCCATGAACGATACGATCAGTAGTATCGAGTTTTACTTCGGCGACATCACCAGCGGCTTCGCGACATCCGTTACGCCTGCCATCGGGGCAGGCGCCCAAGATAACGGGTGTTCCCGCGCTTCGTTCGCCGGAACGCCGACGGGGCCGGTGTTGTGGAATTCGAATTGCTCCGGCGACGGCACCGTCACCAAGATCGAACCGATCTTCAATCAGATATGGTTCAACTCGAGCCAGAACGGAGCGCTCGCGCGTAGCACGACGGGCGGCGCGTCGGGATTTGCCACGGCCTCGGCGAACACCGGCGGCACGTGGGGCGGCGATCCTGTCTCGTCGATCTTCGGCATGTCGTATGACATCTACAAGTGGGGTGACACAGCCGTGGTCGGCAGCGGTTGCGACGCGACCAACGGTTGCAATCACATGATCGCGGGCACGACACGTTTGTGGGAAACGACGCAGGCGACAGTCACCTCAACGACGACGCTGCGCAGTTCGTGGAAAGCGCGCACGGCGAACCTCACGAAGAACGATTTGCTGTTCGCCAACGGCGACTTGCGTTCGTACATCAATTACGTCGCCTATTCATTCACCGATCCCGGCACGGCGATCGTCGGCACCAACGACGGTAACGTGCAAATCGTTTTCGGTCTCGGTGGATCGCCGACAGCCAACTGTGTGACGCCCGGCAGCGACGTCAACTGCGCCAATGCCGTCAACGTCACCGGCGGCAATGCCGTATTGCCGAACCGTCCCATTCAGGGCGTGCGTTTCGATCCACGTACGAATTTGGTCGCCTACGCCGCGGTGGGCGGTTTCAACGCGAACGTCGCCGACCAAAATCTGCCGCCGAATCCGGGCGATCCACCGGCCATTCCCGGTCACGTTTTCCGCGTCACCTGCACGGCGGCGTGCGCCACGTTCACCTGGGAAGACAAGACCGGCAACCTGCCGGATATTCCTGCGCAGCAAGTAATGCCGAATCCGAATTTGCCCGATCAGGTTTTTGTCGGCACGGACTGGGGTTTGTATTACACCGACAATATCAACGACACCGTGCCGACGTGGCATCGCTTCGAAGGGTTGCCGCACGTCATGGTGTGGGAACTCGTCGTCGATCGCGGCTTCACCACGCTCGCGGCATTCACGCGTGCACGCGGTGCGTGGGTGTGGCCGTTGCCGAATTCGCAACTGGGTGCGTCCGACGTCTCCGTCGCGGCCACCGGACCGGCCACGGCGAATGCCGGCGACACGATCTCGTATACCATCACGGTATCGGCAGGCAGCCCGACATCGGCAACGGATGTTGTCGTCGATGATCCCACGCCGGCCGGACTTACCTTCGTATCCAACAGCGGCGATTGCGTCACGGCGTTTCCATGCCAATTCGCCTCGATCAACGTCGGTGAAACCAAAACAATAACGGCGACGTTCAAGGCATCGACCGATTTCGGCAGCGGCACGTTGGAGAACACCGTGACGGTCGCCAGCGCCGGCACCGACCCGAATCCCGCCAACAACGTCGCCATCGTCGACACAACAGTTTCCGTATCGGCGGATGTCGGCGTCAGTGAAGCGGTGCCTGCCGTTGTCGATCCCGGCACATCGTTCACGTTTACCACGACGGTTACCAACAACGGTGGCAGCGCGGCCTCGGACGTATCCGTCAGCGCTAGCTTCCCGAGCGGCATCGGATTTGTTTCCAATAGTGGCGATTGCAGCGCGGCCTTCCCGTGTACGTTTAGCAGTCTGGAGCCGGGCGAAACGAGAAAGATAACGACCACGGTCTGTGTGGCGTCTAATTACACCGGTGCCAATCCGTTTACTCTTACCGCCGACGTTACGACAGGCTCGCCCGATCCGCAGACGTCCAACAATTCGTTCTCGGCGAATGTGGGTATCGACGCGGACTACCTGTTCGCCAACGGCTTCGAGACTTGTCCATGACGCAAATGGCCCGCTGCTTTGCAGCGGGCCGCTT
>CAZZWP010000023.1:22375-33856 GCA_964657965.1 uncultured Rudaea sp.
CCGCTTCTGCACACCCTGAACTCGCTTGCCACGGGGTGTTTCTAGATCGCTCCGCGACGCGTGCGGCCGCGATCGGCATCGATAAATTCGCGCGACCGTGATGCGTCGCTGCGATAAACTCCTCGATCACCGTCGCGCGAATCCGCTCGCCGGAAGAGTCCGGAGATCGACGAGGAAAACAGGCATGGATGCAAGCGAGTTTGGCCGTCTATACGAAAGCGTTCGCGCGCTCGAGGCCGAGAAGTTCCGCCGGCCCGCCGCCTTGGCGACCATCGTTCGGACGTTCGGCTCGTCGTTCCGTCGCGCCGGTGCGCGCATGCTCGTGCACGATGATGGCGATGTTGTCTGCGCTTTATCCGGTGGTTGTCCGCAGCACGACATCGTCGAACGTGCCAGGCGCGTGATTGCGGGCGGGCAGGCCGAGATCGCGCGATACAACCGCGACGAAGGTCTGGACGTGCTGATGGAAATGGGGTGCGGCGGTGAACTCGAGGTAGTCATCGAACCGCTGCGCAGCGCAGACGACACGCGGTACCTGCACGCAATCGCGCACGTCCACAAGATTCGTCGCGATGGTGTACTGGTGACTTCGATCGCTCACGACGCAGACAAAATCGTGCAGCGCCGTTTCCTGCGCGCCGGCGATTTTGACTGGCACGACTTCGAAGCGCCATCACTCGCGCAGGCGACTGCCCACGCGAATTCGTATGAATCGGACTCGTCGTTCGACGCCGGCGCAGGCTGGCTGATCGAGTCCGTTCCGCCGCCGCAGTTGCTGGTGCTGATCGGCGTGAATGCCACGTCGATCGCGCTCGCCGATATCGCCGCGGCGCTCGGCTGGACGTGTGTGATGGTGAAGCACACGACGCAACCTGACGCTCGACCCGTGGATGCGCGAATTGAAATCATCCAGCCGGAAGCGATACGCGAAGAAATTACGTGCGATGCCGCGTGCGCCGTCGTCGTCATGACATTCAACGTCGAGCGCGATATTGCATATCTGAAAGCGCTTGCCTCGGCGCCGTTCGGATACATCGGCGCGATTGGCTCGCGTGAACGCAGCGTCCGCATGCGCGACGCCTGTGCGGATGTACATCTACACGCACCGGCCGGACTGGATCTCGGTGCGGGCAATCCGCAAGAGATTGCGTTAGCGATCGCCGCGGAAATCGTGGCGGCGCGAAACGCGCGGACCGGCGTCAGTCTCAGCATACGATGAACGTCGCGCTTGGCGTCGTCGTGTTGGCCGCTGGTGCTGCCAGTCGTTATGGCGCGCCGAAACTCGCGCTACCGGTCGGCGGCGTACCGCTGGTTCGTCGCGCGGCGCTGGTTTCGCTGTCGGTCGACACGAACGTCGTCGTGGTGGTGGGCGCGCACCGTGAAATCATCGAACCGTTGCTCGCCGATCTGCGCGTGACGGTGGCGTTCAACGCGGATTGGTCGTCCGGGATGGGCTGCTCACTTTCATTCGGCATAAAGCGCTTGCGGGAAATTGCGCCGAACTGTCGCAGTGTTCTGATTGCGCTGGCTGATCAAGTGTTGGTCGACGAAGGCGATCTCGAAAGACTTTTATCTGCGCATAACGCGGCGCTGGACCGTATTGCCGCCGCGAGCTACGACGGCGTGCTCGGCGTGCCGTGTCTATTCCCGAACGAATATTTTGATGAACTGGAGCGGCTGCAAGGCGATGTCGGCGCGCGCGACATTCTCAAGCGACATATCGATGCCGTCGTCGCGGTGCCGATGTCGCGCGCGCGATTCGACATCGATACGCCCGACGATTACGCGCGCGTTCGAGCCGAGTTGAATCGATCGTCGAGCTGATCGGATCGCCCGTGATGCCTATTGCGCCGACTCTCGGCGAAAGTGGGCGATATCGTTCGCTGCAAGCGACGATGGCTGCGATCCGAATCGCGCCGTGACGTAATTGACGACATCGGCAATCTCCGCATTCGAATAGCTGTCGCCGAATGCGGGCATGTTGGGCGAGCCGTCAAAACTGCCGGAACCCGATCCTGCGATAACCATCTGCGCCACATTGATGCCGGTGGGATCGTTGATCGCGCGCGATCCGGTCAGTGTGGCGTAAGGCGAAAGTTCGCTCACGCCGCTCCACCCGTGACAACTCGCGCATGCTCCTTCGAACATCTGCTTGCCGCGCGTGTTGTTGGATGCGGCGATCCCTTCCTTGGGCGATGCCGGCGCGACGGGTGCGAGTGTCGCCGGCAGATCGGGCGATTTCATCGCGGGCACGCTGCGCACATACGTCACGATCGCTTTGACGTCTTCGGGCGCCATACGGCTAAAACTCTCGGCGACCGCTTCGCCCATCGGGCCCGACGCGGTGCCGTGACCGGATGCGTGACCGGACTTCAAGTACGCGACCAGCTCGTCGTCGCTCCATTGGGCGACGCCGCTATCGGCATCGCCGCTGATGTTGTACGCACGCCATCCGCCGGTTTCGGCGCCGGCGAATTTCTTGCGGTTGTTCACTGCGAACGCGACGTTGCGCGGTGTGTGGCATTCGCCACAGTGCGCCATCGCTTCGGACAAATACGCGCCGCGATTCCATTCGGCGCTCTTGGTGGCGTCGGGTTTGAATCGTGAATCGGCGTTGAACACGGCAGACCACGCGCCCAACAGCCAGCGTTGATTGAACGGAAATTTCAATTGGTTTTCGCGCGCGGGCGCATGCACGGGCGCGAGCGTGAAGAGATAAGCCTTGATCGCGAGCGCATCGTCGTCGGTCATGTAGGTGTAGGAAGCGTAAGGCATCGCCGGATACAAGCGCGCGCCGTCTTTGCGGATGCCGCGATGCATGGCGGCGAGGAAATCCTGATCGGTGTAATTGCCGATACCGGTTTCTTTGTCGGGCGTGATGTTCGTCGAATAAATCGTTCCCATCGGTAGCGTAAACGCATAGCCGCCGGCGTATTGCTCGCCGCCGCGCGCGGTGTGGCAAACCATGCAATCGGCCGCGCGCGTGAGATATTCGCCGCGCTGGATCGCATCGGCGGTCTTCAGCGACGCGGGCACTGATGTCGGGTTCGCGTCTTTATAGTCCGCTAGTGCGACTTTTTGCCCGCCGGAAAAATCGGTCGGTCCCGGACCGCGCAGATACATCGCAAATACGATCCCTACGACGACGATGAGCGCGACGACGAATCCAACGATGCGCCGCTTGCGTCCGCGTTTCACGCCCATGGCTGTTTCCTCCCGGCGAGAACGTCGCGATCCACGGGAAGTCGTCGCAACGCGATGCCTGTCGCGGCCAATAGCGCATTGCGCAAGGCGGGCGGGCCTGCGGTAACGCCGGTTTCGCCGATACCGCCGGGCGCTTCACCGCTCTGCACGATATGCACGTCGATCGCCGGAACCTGATCGATACGCAGCATTCTATAATTGTGGAAATTCGATTGCTGCACGCGGCCGCCTTCGATCGTCACTTCGCCGTAAAGCGCCGCGGTCAATCCGAAAATCAATCCGCCCTGCAGTTGCGCCACGACCGTATCGGGATTCACGGCGATGCCGGTGTCGACGGCGCTGGTAATGCGGCGCAGAAGCACTTCACCTTGCTCGTCGACTTCCGCTTCGACAACTGTCGCAATGAAACTTCCGAACGACGGCTGCAAACAGACGCCGCGACCGGTGCGTTTCGGCAACGCCTCGCCCCAGTTCGATTTCTTCGCGACGAGATCGAGCACGTTCTTGAAACGCGGCGCATTGGTCAGCATGCCCATGCGAAACGCGATCGGATCTTTGCCGAGCTTTTTCGCGATTTCGTCCAGAAAACTTTCGATTGCGAACACATTGTTGTTCGGACCGACACCGCGCCAGAACCCGGTGGGAACGGCAGGCGGTTCGACCCGCACGTACTCGACCTGGAAATTCGGAAATTCGTACGGCATGTCGATCGCGCTGTCGACCGCGTCGATGTCGATGCCTTTCTGAAACGCGGGCGGCAGCCAGCGCGCGATGACGGACGATCCGCTGATCTTGTATTTCCAGCCGACGATTTTTGCGTCCGACACGGTCGCAGAAATTTCGTCGCGATAGACCGGGCGATACACGTCTTGCTGGATGTCTTCTTCGCGCGTCCAGACGACTTTGACCGGCTCGCCATCGAGTTTCTGCGCGACGCGAACCGCTTTGAGCGCCATGTCCGGCTCGAGCCGTCGGCCGAATCCGCCGCCGATGAGGTGGTTGTGCACCGTCACTTTTTCCACGGGCAAACCGGTGAGTTGCGCCACGGTCTGTTGCACACGGGAAATCACCTGCGTGCCTTGCCAGATTTCGCACGAGTCAGGCTTGAGCTGCACGGTGCAGTTCATGGGCTCCATCGTCGCGTGCGCGAGAAACGGCAATTCGTAGGCGGCGTTGAATTTCTCGCCGGTCTCGAACGCTTTTTTGATATCGCCTTGCGCCTTCGCGACAATGCCGTCCTTCGCACTCGCATCGCGCAGATGTTTCCAGATCGCCTCGGAATTGATCGACGCGTTCGCGCCGTTTTTCCACGTGATCTTGAGCGCGTCGAGTCCGCGTTTGGCCGCCCACATGTGATCGCCGACCACCGCGACCATGTCGTCGAGAACGATCACCTTCTGCACGCCGGGAATTTGTTTCGCGGCCGCGTCGTCGACGTGATCGACTTTGCCACTGAACACGGGCGCGGCGGCGATCGTCGCGAACTTCATGCCGGGCAACATCGCGTCGATGCCGTAGACGGCCGAACCGTCCACTTTACTGGGCGTATCGAAACGCTTCAGCGGTTTGCCGATCAACGTGAAGTTTTTAGGATCTTTCAGCGCGGGATCTTTCGGCGGGGTTTCTTTGGTCGCCGTATCCACGAGCGCGCCATAGGCCAGCGTACGATTGCTCGCCGTGTGCGTCACTTTTCCGGAACTGGCCGTGCAACTCGACGGATCGACTTTCCACTGTTTCGCCGCGGCGGAAATCAGCATCGCACGCGCACTGGCGCCGGCGGTGCGCAACGGTTTCCAGAATGCGCGGATCGAATTCGAATTGCCTGTGACCTGGATGCCGAAAACCGGATTGCCGTAGGCCTTGTCGTTCGGTGGCGCGTGTTCCAACGCGACGAGCGAATAGTCCGCATCCAATTCTTCGGCGAGGATCATCGCAATCGACGTATAGACGCCTTGACCCATTTCGACTTGCGGCATCACCAATGTGGTCTTGCCCGTCTTGTCGATGCGGATGAAGGCGTTCGGCGCGAATTGACCGTCGGGATCATCCGGCGCCTGATTGGGTTCGTTGAACGCGTAAAGCGGAACGTGAAAGCCCAGCAAAAAACCGCCGGCGATTCCGCCTTTGAGGATAGCGCGGCGTGACAGCATCGTCTTCGAATGGTCCTTGATGATCGCGCTCATGACGCTGTCTCCTGCGCGGCGCGCTTGATCGCGGCGCGGATACGCACGTAGGTTCCGCATCGGCAAATATTGCCGGCCATGGCGGCGTTGATGTCGGCGTCGTCGGGTTTCGGTGTGGCGGCGAGCAGCGCGGATGCGGACATGATCTGTCCGGTCTGGCAATAACCGCATTGCACGACTTCTTCGTCGAGCCACGCTTTCTGGATTTTCGCGCCTTCGCTGGTTTTGCCTACGCCTTCGATGGTCGTGATGGCGCGCGTGCCGATGGCGCTGACCGGTAGCTGGCAAGAACGGACGGGCTTGCCGTCCAGATGGACCGTGCATGCGCCGCACTGCGCGATCCCGCAACCGAATTTAGTACCGGTCAGGCCGATCACATCGCGCAGCACCCACAGCAGTGGCATGTCGTCGGGAACGTTGACGGTCTTGTCTTCGCCGTTGATCTTGAGTTGCCTGTCTTGAGACATCCCGGACTCCTTTGGCGCGTGGCGCGAGATTTAAGCAAGCCGTTATCTCATTTGAGCACCGTTGCGGCGATTGATCAACCGACCGTTACATCGCCACGCCGCATCGCGATCATGACGAAGATGTTGTGGCACCGGTGTTACAGTCGGCGGCATGAGCGAAAAGAATTTTGTCGATGTCGCGATCCAGGGTCCGCGCAAGCCGACCCTGATCCGAGCGTTTTGTCGGAAATGCGGCAAATATCAGAACGTGACGCTTTCCGGACTGCCGGGTCGGGAAAGCGTCTCGTGTGCGACGTGTGGGATTCTCGAACGCGTCAGCGGCGCCGTGGCCAATTAGCTACGGCTTCTGCGTGTCGACGAAGGGTTTGATCCCGAGCGCTTCATCGATTTCCGCGGGGTAATACGCTTTGTCACCCTTGATGACGAGCGATACCTTGCGGATGTCCGAAATATTTTTCGTCGGATCGCCGTCGATCAGGATGAGATCGGCGCGCTTGCCTTGCATGATGATGCCGCGGTCGTCGAGCACGCGCGCATATTTCGCGCCGTTGTACGTAGCGACTTGAAGCGTTTGCGACGGCGTGAGTCCGGCTTCGACATACAGTTCCAACTCGCGCTGTAGCGTGAATCCGGGCAGGGCGTCGGTACCCGCCACCAACGGCACGCCGGCTTTGTACATGCGGCCGGTGAATTCGATCATCTTCGCGTAGGATTTGTCATAGCGCGCCTGCGTCGCGTCGTCAGGAATTTTCATCGTGCCCTGGAAGAATCCGCGGCGAACATCCGGCGGCACATGATCGGCGACAGCGGCATAGGCAGCCGATAGCGTGCCGTCTTTCTGGCGGAGGAAATCGAACGTCGTCAGTGTTGGATCGATGACGGTTTTATGCCGCACGAGCAGCGCGATGAAATCCTGCACCGGCTGGCTGTCGAAATCCATCGATCCGACTTTCTCCGCCGGCAGATAGAAGCGTTCGAGCGTGCGCGTATCGGTGGTGTCGGTGACGAGAAAGTTCAGCAAGACTTGATTGATGTGCTGGATTTCGTCGTAGCCCTGTTCCACCGCCTCATGCGCGCGCAAGTAAACGGGGATATGCCCGCTGACGCGCATGCCTTTGCTGTGCGCGTATTCGGTGACGTCGGGCAGGATCGCTTTCGGGAACGAGTTGTAGATCTTGATCTGCGGATAGTTGTGTTCGTGATACCAGTCGACGGCGTGCTTGGCTCCGGCGAGATCCTTGATGACAAAACCGTTGCGCGCCGAGTCCGGACTTTCACCTTCGATGAATCCTGCCGGCACGATGCGCGGCGCGAGCAGCGCGTTGTCCTGTTCTTGCGCGATCAGTTTCTGCAACGTGGCGTTGTCATTGCCCATGTCGCGGATCGTCGTGACACCCGCGGCGAGATGAAGCCCGCCGTCCCATGCGGTGAAGTGCGCATGCATGTCGAAAAGGCCCGGCAACAGGACGCGGCCTTTGGCGTCGATCACTTTGTCGGCTTTGCGTTTCTCTTGTCCCGCGTCGCTGATGGCGACGATCCGTCCATCCTGTAGAAGTACATCGCTGCCGGTTCCGAGCGTGGCTTTTTCGCTGTCGAACACCCGCGCATTCCGTATCAATGTCGTACCCGCGATCGGATGGCCGAGACGCGTTTGCATAGCGACGATCAATTCTTTTTCGGCGGCTTGCTGTTGCGGCTCCAACGTGGCGCCGGCTTTTTCCCAGCCTTCCGGAACGAGCTGGATAATGCCCGGCAAGATAAAGGCAAAAAGTTTAGGCGTCGATTCTTCGGTGGACCAAACGAACGTGGGCGTAAAGCCGACGCCGGTCAGCGCGAGCAAGCGCACTTTCTGTTTTGTCGAGCCATTCGCCACTTCGGATTCGACGAGCGTGCGCGCGGTCAGCGAGCCGCTCGGTATCAGTGGCAGTTTGCCGTCGGAGCGTTTGGCCAGTGCGCCGAGCAACGCTGAAAGACTCTCCGGCGTTCCGCTCAATGGCATGTATTGCGCGGTGCCGAAGACTTCCTGCTCGCCATGATCCGTGGTCGACGTCCAGGACGCTTTATTGCCTTGTCGCGTAAATGATTCATCCACCGGAGCGCCGAACGTCGAGTTGCCCGCCACGTGATAATCGGTAAATGTTCCGTCCGGGTTTACTTTGAACTGTTCTTTCAGTTCCGGGCCGCGGCCGTTGTCCTTGAAGATGAATTCGACTTTCGTGTTGCCGTCGTCGTCGCGCGTCACCGTCTCATGGCCGGCTTTGGTCGTGCCGCCGTTGACGAGCGCAATGTAGTTGCTTGTTTCTGCGTGAGCCGCGACACACACGAGCGCCAATAAAGCAAACACGAATGCTTTCATGAAATTCTCCGATAGGAAAACGAGCCCGCCCCAAGCGTGACCAACCGACTATATTGCAGTAGCGCCGAGAATGGGCGTGCCGTTAGTCATCGCTGGCCGAAGCGGGCTATCCGGATGACGGAAGCTCGCCGTCGACATGATCGCATTCGGCACGATCGGCGCGAACGCGGCGATGCAGCTTGCAGTGGTCGTCGTCGCCATCTCAGCGATTCGGCGACGGTGGCTTAACGTGATCGAACGTATCATTTATTTTTTGGATGCGTCGATGACTGAAGTTACCCATTGCTCCGTGCTGGTGGTCGAGGATGATGCGTCGGTAGGCCAGGCGCTCTCCGATGCGCTGCGGATGTCCGGCTATCAATGCGAGGTGGCGCCGAGCGCGCAAGCGGCGTTTGATCGTTTGCAGGGCGTGCACGCATTTGACGTCGTCATACTGGATTTGCAGTTAGACGAGGAGCGCAGTGAGGACTTGGTCGATCGCCTCCAGCGCGCGAACATTGTGGTGCCGCCTCTGGTTATCGTGTCCGGCCGCCCGAACGCCGAATTGCGCGTCGCTGGAAGAAAAACGCACGCGGCAGCGTGGCTCAAGAAACCGATCTCGTTCGACAGTGTCGTTGCCGCCATCGACATCGCCATCAATCCCACCAAAGGCATCGATCCGACTCCGGCATAAACCTTGCTCGTATCTCGCATCTCCCGACGCAAGGAATGCGAACATGACGATCGCCAATTCGATTAAATCACTCGGCGCCCGCGCTCTGATGAGCAAGGACGACATCCGCCATGTCCTGAAAAAAGACCACGATCAGTTCAAGGCGTGGACGAAGACGATGGTTGAAGGCAAGCGCACGACCGAACGCGCGCGTGCCTTCGCGCAACTGAAGCCTTCGTTGACCGCGCATGCGCGGGTCGAAGAAGTCATCGCTTACAACGGAATCATCGGTCCCAACAATGATAGAGAAACCGACACGCTGGGACGAGAAGGCTACGTCGAACATCACATCGCCGATCATCTTGTGCAGCGCTTGAGCGAGTTGGATCCGAGCACGGATGACTGGATGGCGCATGCGAAAGTGCTGCATGAGATGCTCGGTCACCATATCGAGGAAGAAGAATCGGACATCTTTGCGAAGTTGGGTGAGAATTTCTCACGCGAACAGCTTGATGCAATGGGTCTTCGCTTTCAGCGCGACAAGGCGGCGTTTGTCGCGAATGGAAATCGCCCTCAGCGCAGAACGCCTCCCAAGGCGTCTGTGACGAAACGCGCGAAACCTAGCACGGTGGTCAAGATCACCAAACGCGTTCCGAAGAAATCGATGTTACGGAAGAAGTCGGCGCGCCGGGCTGCCAGCTGATACGCGCGTATCGCGCGCTAATCCAATCCGAACAATCACACGTGAAACGCGCGCTGACTCAGCGCGCCATCGGTTGATTCGTAAAAAACGTGATTCGATTTCCGAAGGGGTCGTACGCATTCAATTCGCGCGTGTTCCATGGAGTGTCCTCCACGCCGGGCCGACCGTACTTGTAGCGTTTGCCCATCAACTCTTTTTGTAGCGCATCGACGTCGTCGCACGCGATGCGCAGGTGAGCGCCGGGCGATGCATCGCCATGATGCTCGCTGAGATGGATCAAGCAGCCGTCGCGCACGATATCCATATAGAGCGGTGTGCCCGGTTCGAACCGATGTTCAAAATCGATCGCGAATCCAAGAAAATCGATGTAGAACTCTTTCGCTTTCGCTTCGTCGAACATGCGAAGAATGGGTGTTACGCTTCCGAACGTCATCGAATTGCCTCGCTCACGCCGTTGGTTCCTGCGCGATCCTGACATACGGTGCGTGGTGTGACCAAGACCACGAAAATTGGAAATTGAACAGTGGACGATGAGCGAGCATCGGGGCCGAACGCGGGGCACGCGGCATGAATCGCAAATCGATAAAGGGACTGTCGGGACCGGTCTTCGTCATTCTGATGACCGTGGCAGGAAACCTTTACGCCGACGCATCCGATTGCGGCCTGGCCAATCCGGCGTTCTGCGAAACCTTCTCCGCGCCGAACGGCGACGGCAATCGCTCAGGCGACCTCAACGGCACGCTGTGGGGTGTGTCGCGGCAACTCGGCGCCGTCAATTTCGGACAAGGTCAATATTACGATGTGATGCCGACGACGATGCAGCGCTGCGGCGTCGACGTCGTCGTGCAACCGCCGCACGACGTGGCCATTTGCAATGGACAAGCCGTGGAGTCCGTAAGCGATCAGCACGGCGTTACCTCGTTGGCGATGTATCCGAAGCAGCCCTTCGACATCGCCGGTCGCATCGGCACGGTGACGTTCGATGTCAGCGACGACAGCCACGGCAGCCACCGCGCATGGCCGGAGTTCTGGTACACCGACCAACCGGTGCCGGCGCCGTTCACGCATTTCAGTTCGCTGCAATCCGTGCCCAAAAACGGATTCGGCGTGCGCTTCGCTGCGTATTGTCCGCCGAATGTTCCGGGTTGCGGCGTGCGTTTTGTGTGTGCGGATGAACCGGCGGATGTCGGTGTCATCACCGTGGATTCGGCCGTCGTTATCAACGACTACATCAGCGACGATTCGTTCACGGACGTCGGCGTCGGCACTATTTCGGTAACGCCGGTCGGTTGCGTCAAAGCGTCATCGGGGCCCGGCGACTTGAACCGATTCCAGCTTCACGTTTCGCAGAACGAGATCGACGTATTCGGCACCGATGCCGGCACGACATCGCCGTTAAAAAAGATCGCGGTCATCAACAATATGTCACTGAGCTTGACGCGCGGGTTGATCTGGATCGAAGACGTACACTACAACGGCGACAAGGATGGTCCCGATCAGGGCACGCATACGTTCACCTGGGATAACGTCGGCTTCGATGGTCCGGTGTTGCCGCGCGATTTGGCGTTCGATGTTTCCGACAGCCTTGTGCCGCTGACCAATTATCCGGGACTGCTGAATCTGGGCTGGAACGTTTCTGCGTCCAACACGCCGCTCGTGCTCATTGTTCCCAATGTATACAATGTTGAAAAAGCCGCCGGCGCGCTCGTCACGTTCAACTATTCGACGTACAACCCGGTGACGATCAGTTATCGCGTGAACGGCGCTGCCTGGCGCGATCAGCCGTGGCCCTTCGGGGCTTGCTACACACAAAACGATTTCGTGCTATGCGGCGCGAAGACGATCGCCGTGCCGGTCGACGTTGCGGACGTTCAAATCGGCACGAACACGATCGAATTCACCTCGACCGACGCGAC
>CAZZWP010000024.1:0-33673 GCA_964657965.1 uncultured Rudaea sp.
GGTTACTTCAACGGCGCCGAGATCACACGCAGCGCCCTGCGGACGCGCGACGCTGCGCTGATCGACCGTGATGGTCGTTCCAGGCCCCACGCAGCCTGAGAAGTAGCCGCCATCAATCGCGTTGCTGCCCGATAGCGGCGCGACAGTTTGCGTAGGGCCGCCATTGGCGGCGAGAGGTCCGATCGAACCGGCCGGTGACAGCGCGACGACGTTGGCGCCGTCGATCAATGCGATGGTGCAGCCCGCCGAGGTGCCGATGGCATCGTTGGCGTGGCCTTCGATGTTGCCGGTGCAATCGTCGCCCTGCGGCGGAGTGCCGGCGAGGTTTTTGGCAATCAGCGAGTTGTAGATACCGACCTACGCCGTGGGCGAATCAACCCAGATACCGCCGCCTTCATCGTAGTTTGCACTCGCATTCGTCACTTTATTGTAGGCGATCGTTACGTTGTACAGATCGACCGGACTGTCGGTGGCGACGAACATGCCCGCGCCCTGTACCGTGGCACTGTTGTTGGCGATGGTGCTGTTGACGACGGTTATTTGAGCTTCTGCGTAAACGCCGGCGCCCGTCGCTGCCGAGTTGTTGGAAATCGTCGAACTGTCGATTGTGGCGGATGCCTCATCGACGTCGATACCGCCCGCGTAATTGGTCGCCGCATTGTCGCTGATGGTGACGCGCGTAAGCACCGTATCGCCCTCTGCCGATATTCCGCCGGCAGAAAACGCACTGTTGCCACTAACCCGGCTATCGGAAAGCGACAGCGTTCCGGTGCGTTCCACCTCGATACCGCCGCCGCTAACCGTCGTGTTGCCGCCCGTTATCGTTACACCGCTTATCGTCGGATACGTGTTGCCGCGAATATCGATGACACGGTCGATTGAGTTGGCATCGATGATGGTGGTTGCGGACGCTGCGCCGACGAGAAACACCGGCACGTGGGTCTTGATTTTCAACGAGCCGGTACTGTCGTCACTCGATGATGAGCCCGCCCTGCTCAGCAAATAATGTCCCGCGGGGATGTTGATGACGACATAGGTATTGCCCACTTGCGTGTTGGCTTGCATGAGCGCCGCGCGCAATGAGCATGTACCGGCTGCGGTATGACACACGTTATCGACCAGATTGTCATCGACGTCGTCGGCTGTGCTATTGACGTCGAACGTCAAGGTGGTGGCATTGGCGAACGAACTCGCCAGGAACAACACGACAGCGCACAAAAAAGAAATGGGTGACGCCATGGCGACTCCTGTTGGCCGTACCGATATAGACAAAAATCAGCGGCCATTCCGGACATCGAACCATTGCATCCACTCTCGAAGTGCCCGATCGATGGCGTCATGGACGCGGCGTATTGCCGCCACCCGCGACTGGGGCGAGTCCCAATGACAGGAATACGCCCCGGTGGCGCATTCCTCACCCTGAACGGTAAAGTTACGGTTCGCCTAACCGGGAGAGCGGCATGGCCTTCAAGGCCGATATCGAGATTGCGCGCGAAGCGACCAAAAAACCCATCGTGGAGATTGGCGCGAAGCTGGGCATTCCGGCCGAGCACCTGCTGCCTTATGGTCACGACAAGGCCAAGGTAGGCCAGGCCTTCATCGAGTCACTGCAAGCGCGGCCGATGGGCAAGCTGATCCTCGTGACCGCGATCAATCCGACCCCCGCCGGCGAGGGCAAGACGACCACGACGGTGGGTCTCGGCGACGGTCTGAACCGGATCGGCAAGAAGGCCATCATCTGCATCCGCGAGGCCTCGCTTGGCCCGAACTTCGGCATGAAGGGCGGCGCCGCGGGCGGCGGCTATTCGCAGGTCGTGCCGATGGAAGAGATGAACCTGCATTTCACCGGCGACTTCCACGCCATCACGTCCGCGCACAATCTGCTGGCGGCGATGATCGACAACCACATCCACTGGGGCAACAAGCTCGGCATCGACGAGCACCGCATCACGTGGCGCCGGGTGATGGACATGAACGACCGCGCCTTGCGCGATATCGTGATGTCGTCGAGCGGCGCTGCGGACGGCTCTTCGCGCCACACCGGGTTCGACATCACGGCGGCGTCGGAAGTGATGGCGATCCTGTGCCTGTCCAACGACCTCGACCATCTGCAGACGCGGCTCGGCAACATCGTCGTGGCCTATACCCGCGACGAAAAGCCGATCTTTTGCCGCGACATCAAAGCCGAAGGCGCGATGACCGTTCTATTGAAAGACGCGATGCAGCCCAACCTCGTGCAGACATTGGAAAACAATCCGGCCTTCGTGCACGGCGGCCCGTTCGCCAACATCGCGCACGGCTGCAATTCCGTCATCGCGACGAGGACAGCGCTTCGACTGGGCGACTATGTGGTGACCGAGGCGGGCTTCGGCGCCGACCTGGGCGCGGAAAAATTTTTCGACATCAAATGTCGCAAGGCAGGGCTGAAACCTGCGGTCGCGGTGATCGTGGCGACGGTTCGCGCGATGAAAATGAATGGTGGCGTGGGCAAGGCGGATCTCGGAACAGAGAACGTCGCCGCCGTGCAGGCCGGCTGCCCGAATCTTGGCCGCCACATCGACAATGTCAAAAGTTTTGGTGTGCCTGTGGTGGTGGCGATCAATCACTTCTTTTCAGACACTGATGCCGAGGTCGCAGCGGTCAAGGCGTATGTCGCCGAACACGGCGCCAGCGCGTTCCTCTGCAAACACTGGGCGCACGGCTCGGCCGGGATCGAGGAGCTGGCGCAGCATGTCGTGACGCTGGCCGATAGCAATGTGGCGAACTTTGCGCCGATCTACCCGGATGAGTTGAACCTGTTCGCCAAGATCGAAACCATCGCCAAAAAGATATACCGCGCCGACGGGGTCGATGCCGACCCGTCGATCAGGGATCAGCTGAAAGCCTGGGAGGCGGCGGGCTATGGCCATCTGCCCGTCTGTATCGCGAAAACCCAGTACAGCTTCACCACCAACCCCAAGACGCGTGGCGCGCCGACCGGCTTCACCATTCCGGTGCGCGAAGTGCGCCTGTCTGCGGGAGCGGGTTTCATCGTGGCGATCTGCGGGGACATCATGACGATGCCGGGCTTGGCGAAGGTGCCGAACGCCGAATCGATCCGCATCAACGAGCAAGGCTTTGTCGAAGGTCTGTCCTGAGTCGACCGGCCACCATTCCCGACCATTGACGATGACGGCCAAAGTAATCGATGGGAAGGCCTTTGCGGCGCGCGTGCGCGCCCAAGTGGCTGAGGCCGTGGCCGGGCTCAAGTCAAAGGGCATCACGCCGGGCCTGGCCGTGGTTCTGGTGGGCGAGGACCCGGCATCACAAGTCTATGTCAGGAACAAGCAGGCCGCGACGGTCGAGGTCGGCATGCATTCGTACGAACACCGGCTGGATGCAGCGACCTCGCAATCGGACCTCTTGGCACTGATCGGGCGCCTCAACGCCGATCCGGCGGTGCATGGACTCCTCGTTCAACTGCCGCTGCCGGCGCACCTCGATTCCAACGTGGTCAGCAACGCGATCGATCCGGCCAAGGATGTCGACGGATTTCATATCGTAAATGCCGGGCTTCTGGCGACCGGGCAGAAGAGCATGGTGCCCTGCACACCGCTGGGCTGCCTGATGTTGCTGCGCGATCTTCATGGATCGCTATCGGGGCTGAATGCGGTGGTCGTGGGGCGGTCCAACATCGTCGGCAAACCGATGGCGCAGTTGCTCCTGCGCGACAGTTGCACGGTGACCATTGCCCATTCACACACGCGGGACCTCACGGCTGTGTGCCGGGGTGCGGATATTCTGGTAGCGGCTGTGGGCCGGCCCGAGATGATCACCGGTGATTTCATCAGGCCGGGTGCCACCGTGATCGACGTCGGCATCAACCGGATCGTACGCAACGGCAAGATACGATTGGTGGGAGACGTGCAGTACGGAAGTGCTGCGGCCATCGCCGGTGCGATCACGCCGGTGCCGGGCGGCGTAGGGCCGATGACGATTGCCTGCCTGCTGGCCAATACGCTGGTCGCCTGTTGCCGGGCTCATGGGTTCAGCGAGCCCGAAAGTTTTTCTGCCTAATCAGGAAACAAAGTGGACGGATGTGGCGTCCATGAGTTCTGTATCGGCAAGGGCAGCCAATAAATCGCTTTGTTGCGTACTACCGGCGACGTGAAATTTTAGCCGGAGCGTGTCGAAGTTCACCACCGGGTGCATCGACCCCCAGCGGTCGTGACAACAAAATCGACAGGCAATCACAGAGCGAGTCACAAAAAAAATTCGAGCAGTGACGGCGTGGCTTCGTTAGCGCCAAGCTCATGTGTGTCGTGAATATCGGGAACGGCCCGAACGTCTTGGCCGTAAGCTTTTTCGACTAAATCAAAGAGGTGGCGACGGGCCGCAGATTGGCGCCGCAGCGCATTGCTCGATCAAGATTCCTTCCAATGCTTTCTCAGCTGATGCCGGCCGCGGGTGTGCGCGAATGCGCCAGATTGTTTTTAAAAGTTTTATTGATTCACAACTTCACGATGCATGGGCGCAAGTTTCTGTAGCAATTTGTTTTGCGCACGAAATGGGATGTTGTGCTTGTTCATCGCAAGCTGTAAATCTTCGACGAGCGCGTTGAACGACGCTTGGTCGATCGGCAAACGTTTATGTGCTTCCGTCATCGTCTTGCCCGTGTAGTGGCAAGGTCCGCCGAGAATCACGCAGAATTGGTCGACCAACTCCAGCTTGATATGTTTTTGGTCCGCGCTGGCGAAGTAAGGCCGTGTACGCGGATCGGCCGTTAAGTTGATCATGAAATCGTCCATCAACGCGACCAAACCCGGCCGCTCGCCGAATTCTTTGTAGACAGGCAACAAACTCGGATCCGTCGGCGCGGGATTTTCGTCCGCGCCAGCGGATGATGCGACGCATGCAACGACGAACGCGAGAACAGCGGCGCGCAAGAGCACTGAACTAAAAACCCACTTGTGCTGAGAGATAAAGACCACGTTGATTATCCTTGATGACGATATTTCCCAAATAGACGTACGCCAGCGTGAACGTGAGATGCTTGCTCGGCGCCCATGCGATGAATGCGTCGTACCAATCGCTTTCCTTGGCGATGCCGAGGTTGTTCGGCTTCATCCGATATTCAACGCCAGCGGCTAATTCGCGGCTTAATAAATATGCGATGGAGCCTTCGAATTCGGGTTGGTAACTATCGTTCTTGTCGCCGCCGAAGCCCAACAACCCAACTTGGTTTGCCTTCGTGAATCGCAGCGTGCCGTTCACGAGCAGGCTTTCTCCGAGATACAGCTTCGTCGCGCTCAGATAAAAGTCGATTCCCTGGTCGCTCTTGGCGCCGATCGAACGCAGCACGTCGCCCTGATCATCCTTTTTGTATTGCAAGCCAGCGGAGACTTGCGGAATCCATGAATCCTGATCCAGAACGGCGTCGCCATAAATCTTGAACTTGAGTCCGAAGATATCTTGGCGAAACGTGAAGTCGCGACCCAGACCGAGTGCGGCACCCACTTTTTCCGTGTCGAAACGTTGCTCAGCCGCTTCAATCTCGAAGCGATCGAAAATCGAAACAAGCGCACCCGCATCGTTCAAACTGTAATCGGACAAGCCGATGTGCGTGAAGAATGCGGTTGCGCCGATCTGATCGCGCGTGCCATAACCGCCGATGACGGCCCACGGCGTCAGACCGCCGCCGGCCGCGCCCTCGATTTGCGATACGCCGCCGGTGAGAAGAAGCTTGTCACTGCCGAACCGCGACGTCTCTGCCGTCACCGCGGGCAACGGGGCTTCCGCGTCGTCATCATTGTTGTCTTGCGCCATCGCGGAGCTCGCTCCGCAAAAACTTACCGCGCCGAACAAAATACGCGCAACAAGCCAATGAGTATTCATCGCACGTGCCTGTCGGTTACGCGACGCATCGGCGTTCCAGCCGGCACGCGATGACGTCCCAACTCACGCATCAGATAATTGAAGCCCGTGCCGACGCGGCCGACCGCACCCTTACCTCGTGTGTTGAATTCGAGTGCGTGATCGCCTTTAGTGGCGCGCGCCGATAAATCCGCCAGCTGCGCTAAAGGTCTGCCGATTTTCGTCCACAAAACAACCGCGAAAGCGAGCAACAAAAACAGCAGCGCCGCGCCAGCCAGAATCAGCGGTAGCGCAACCGTTTGCAAAATTCCGGCACGAAACGACGGCGGAAGGGACGACACCAGCCACAAGTTTCCATCGCTGCCTTCGAGGCGTGTGGCGCGCACAACCCAAACACCTTCGCTGCTGATGAGATTGTCGCTAAGCGAATTCACCCCAGTTTGCATGTCGCCGGCCAGCGCCTGACGTTGCATGGTTTCCGGCAGCAAGCGCGACGCGTGATCGTCAATGTTGCCCATCGCCACTTGCCACGACGTTCCGCTCTTTTGGACCAAAGCCAGGCCGGCATTGCTCAGTCGTGACGCTTCAGCGATGACGTTCGTGTCGATCCTCTGAGCGGTGAGCAGCATCGCTTGAACATCGGCGCCGCGCCGGATGGAAGTACACGTGATCAGCAACAGACGTTTGTCTTGCCCCAAGAATCCGGAGATCGATTGATCGGTTTTCTTCGCGCGATCGAGAATCGAATTTCCCGACAAGCTGAGCGATTCAGGTTGAGCGTCACCGGTGGCGGCGATGACTTTTCCCTCGACCGACAAAATGGCGACGACATCGGCTTTCAGATCTTCGCGCCGCTCGCCGATCAAATCGCGAATCGAGGCGGTATCGATTCCCGCGGTAGCCGAATCATCGCCGAAGGCGTGTGCGACGTAGCCCGCGAAACTCGGATTACGCGCGACGATATTCGACGCATCTTCAAGCTGCTGCGCACGGCCGATCAGAAAATATTTCTGAACAGACTGCGCCGTACCGAGCGCGAGTTCGGATTGCTCTTTCATCAATCCGAGGTACTGCGTAACGCCAACGGCCGCCAAACTGCCAGCAATCGCTGCGACACCCATCAGAAAAAGAATAACGGCGCGAATTCTAAGGCTAGTCACCATGGCATCACTTCTGCGTTACATCGAGTTTGTAGGTTTTGTGTTCTTTGTTGAGATGTCCCGTAACGCGCGGTTTGGTGATCGTGATGGTCCATGCCGAATCGGCCGCGGGCACCGAAATCGCGCGCTCGCTGTTCGCTGCGCGTGGATGCCAAATCACCAACTTGCCGACACCGTTCGGCACATCCTTGAGCACAAAATCGCCCGCCTTCGTCGGGTGAACGTAGTAAGGCGTATCCACAACCAAGATGCTCGCCTGCATAGATTGATGAACGTTGCAGTTGATCAGTACCAGTCCCGGTTTTTTGAACACCTGCGACGCAGTACCGCCTTCGCCATAGAAACCTAAATCGAATTCCGCGCCCAGCGAGGCGGAGAACACGTTGTGAATGATTTCATCCTGATTTGGGAAACTAACGGTGCTTCCGACGGGCACAACCAACGACGCCGGATCGAAATGCTTATCGCGGGTATAGATTTGGAATTGTCCTGGTTTCGGATGCGCGCCCGCGACGCTCGGCATGAAATAGACGACCGCATCGGCAACCTCTCCCGATGTCACGCTTTGATCGGGCCCTACGACGAGATCAATGTGCCCTCTGATCGCACTGCCTTCCGACGCACTGGTAGCCGGACGGGTGTCCGCACTCGCGACGGGACGTCTGGCGGACGTTGCCGACGTTGCCGCTGTAACTGATGGCGCGGCAACGCGCGTCGATTTATTTTTCTTATCGGCGCCGTCGGCTGCAGTCGCCGTCGATTCGGTCAACGCATTCGCGTCAGTGGGCTGATCTGGTCTCTTTGGTGCAGGTGCAACTTCTGTAACAACCGGTTCGCTCAGCGGTTGCGCAGACTGCGCCACTTCCGGCGGCTGTGGCGCAACGTAAGGTGCTGCAGCCGTCGCCTGTGAATGCGGCGGATCGATCGTCCGCTCCGATTTCGGCGGCGGCGTGCCCGCGCACGCAACCAGCCAGACGGCAACTAGTGCCGTCAAAAAAAACTTCTTCATTGCTCGCCCCTGAAAGTCCCGCGTTTCTCACAACGCGCCGCCCGCACGCGGGCGATCATTTACTCGCGGCGTGACGATACGGGAAATAATGTCGTCATAGCGTCAATTGGCCGAGGACGATCCCTCAGTAAGCTGATAAAAAGAGCCTCGCGAAATCGGACGCAATATTGACGCTCAGTCCGTCGCATCGCCGCCGGAAAATAGTGCTGCACGCCGTGAGACACCCATGGGTAGGATTGCCTCGGCACTGCGCGCACCTCGTACGCAAAAAAAACCCCGCGACTATGCGGGGTTAGATGTTCTATCGGAATTCCTCGGATACTGCGGGAAGTGCACTTGGCGAGACTAGGAGTCGAATCCAAATGATAACGACTTGTTTCCGCTAGAAAATAGCACCGCTCACATTTTTACTGCTACACGATTTGCTACACGCCTTTTTTTCCTCAATTCGAACCTAGATTTTCTGCGCGCCCGACATTAGATGCGCCCTTGCGATAAAGGGCAAGCTAACAACTTGTGCAATCTGTCATGCCGGTTAGTCACGGTTGTCGCGCCTGTGTGCGTGCAGCCAAGCACGAGCGGTCCGACATTGCCGCTCGGTGCTGCTAAGCGAGCACGCTTCTATCCCATCCTGCGCCAAACTCAGACCGCGGAAGAAATGCATTTCCACGATGAGGACGAGAGATTCCGTTCGCCACACAGCTTCGTTAGTGCGTGGTCCAGCGTGAGGACGTCCAGGGTACGGTCGTCGCCGAGCGCCATCAGTTCTATGCTGGATCAACTGAACTGTTTGCATCCCATAATCGCTCCACGACTAGCCGATCATCGAAAATTGTCTGCCCAGATTTGTATGTATCGTTTATCGGTGTAAATCCGAGGGACCAACCAACGCGACTATAAACGCACGAAAGGTTCGCTAATCCTTTGGATAGTTGTGGGCATGTCTGAACGGGTAGATGATTTGCAATCGGACAACGTATCGGGGTTAAGGAATTCGATCTGGCATTCTGCAGATGTTTTCGTGCTCGAAACGTCCACTCATTTGCGGACATTGTGAGATAACACGACCTGTTAGCACTTCGTCGAAGCGCTAGCGGTCAATTAGCAGTGAACTAACGCCATGCGCATCTGCGTTTCGATGATCGTGAGAAATGAAGCGGCCGTGATCGAGCGCTGCCTGCGATCGGTGAAGCCGCACATACACGCGTGGGCGATCGTGGATACCGGATCAGACGACGGTACTCAGAATATCGTTCGCCGGATTATGTCCGACGTGCCCGGTGAGCTCATTGAACGCCCTTGGGTGGATTTCGCAACTAACCGGAATGAGTCGCTAGAGCTTGCGCGCAAGTATGGCGACTACGCGCTAGTTATCGACGCCGATGAGGTGTTGGAGACAGATAGCGTATTTTCGTGGAGATCGCTTGGGGATCCAGGCTATCTCCTCGAGTTTGTTTACGGCCCCACGCGTTTCCGTCGCATAGCAATCCCGAAACTCGACGCCAGCTGGCGTTGGGAAGGAGTACTTCACGAGTCGCTGGTTGGACATATACATGCCGATCTTAGCGTCGTGTCTGGTTTGCGCATTCGTGTGCACTCTGATGGATCGCGCAGCAGACTGCCGCCCGCTGAAAAATACGCGCGTGACGCCGAGTTATTGCGTCACGCGCTCGATGCCGACCCGGGGAACACGCGGTATGCGTTTTATCTGGCGCAAAGCCTGCGCGACGCAGGACTCCTGTCGGACGCCAAAGCTGCGTATCGGAAAAGGTCGGAAATGGGAGGCTGGACGGAAGAAGTATACTTTTCACGCTTGCAAGTTGCTTTGCTTTGTGAGCGCACCGGCGACCGCTATGCCGATGTAGTTGTCGCTTATCTAGATGCGATCGATTTTGCGCCGCTGCGCGCCGAAGCCCTTTGCAATTTCGCTCGCTACCTGCGGGAAAACAGGCGCTATGCGTTGGCACGTCAGTTTGCGCAAGCAGCGTCGAGGCTACAGCTTCCGCCAGGCACATTGATTTTTGACTCGACCATCTACGACTGGCGCGCGCGCGACGAACTCGCCGTGGCGTGCCACTACCTCGGCGATCGCTCAGAAAGTGTGCGGATATGGCGAGAACTGCTAGCGGATCCACGTTTGCCGTTAGTGGAACGCGAGCGCGTGCATCGCAATTTGGCCGTCGCAGAGTTTCAGCGTACTGGTTTCCAGGTCGATTAATTTCGACGTTGATCGCGTTCAACGGCGAGTGCCGTGTAATAGCTTTCATCACTCGTCACAGCTCAGAGTTCATAGATTTGTTCCAATCATCACTGTGTAAAAAGCGGTGCCGAACCTCAAGAGGCGGTCACTAAATTGCAAAGGGCTGCGGCAGCAGCTAACAACGGGCCCTCTAACTTCATGAACGATGTCCAGCCCCACCGGATCTTTTCACCAAGCGCTTTTCGATGGGTCTCGTCGTGAGCAACTGCGACGGCGATATCAGCTCCGTCCTTAACGTAACTCGCAATCAGTTCTTTACATCCGAGGTATTGGAGCACCACCGCCGTCTGCCTACCACGCATAAAGCGACCGGGCAAGGTAACAATGGGAAAACCGCACTGAATTGAATCAAGCGATGCATTGCCGCCCGACCAATGAGGCGTGTCAACCATCACACGATAAGCCTGATTGACGTACAAGTAGTCAGCACGTCAACTGTCGGGTCTCCAAATTAAGTGATCTGCCGGTCGCGTAGAAACTTTTCCGAGCGCAGAGAGTAGACGCTCGTTTACGACGCTCGCTGGACTCTTGCAAGTTGAGGGATTGAAGGTAGCGTTACTGCTGCAATAGATTCAACGAGCCAATCACCGTAGGTGCTCTGCGCAGCCAGGTCGTCACCACCCGGGTATGCGAGGACAAAATTTGTCCGTGCCAGATCATCCGCGTGCGCGTTGATAGCAAGCAAGGCTTTAGGAGGGTAAGCTGAAATGAAATTCATGCAATTGTCCCAGGTATGTTTCGCGCGTTGCGGTAAGGTGGGATAGATCGCGATACGTAGAAGGTGGTCTCCGTGCCAATGTGACATCTGCAAACAACCGTCCAACAAGCAGATGCTGCGCTTTGTCATCTTGCGGCAGCGCCGAAGGGGGATGCTTCGCCATCCAACGATATGCAGTGCTGGTGCGGACGCCCAAAGCAATAAGAGTTTCCCGTACACCACATACTCGGCAAAGGATCAAAACGAGTTGAACGAATGCTTCCGGATATGAGCGGCGGACGCGCCTGACCCGCTTATTGGAAAGTTGCGTTGGACTGCGGAAGGCCAATTCTTTTCAGTAACAGGCGGACACCGAATGGAGAGGCCATGCTAGCGCGAAACAGACCTCTCGCACAGCTAATGCGAACGGGCATGCGCTCCAACCCCCGACTTGTTATAACGGACGCGATGCGATTTGCTTACCGGCCCAGCCAGAATCGTTAGGCAACGCAGCGATGGCTGTGGGCGGTGAGGCAAATCCGTAACTCGGAAACGTGCAACGGGTCGGGACGGCACCGACTTCATCCAACGCGTGCGATCAAAAATTTGAATGGTCAGTGGATCGGTGTCGTAGGCATCATCTTGATGCCGTCCGTTGAAAACACGAACACGCCGTCTCCAACGCAGCCATCGGGTGTTAATTCACTCGCGCGTATCACCGGTCCGAACGCGGCGACAAGTTTATCGCCGGTGGGACTCACCGCCATGCTAAACGCGACGTCCCCGACTTCACCGAATGGCGAGGTCAATATATCGGGCGCGTTCGCTTGAGTGATATCAAGCTTACCAAGCGATTGTGGGTCGATGTTATAGCCGGATCCCACGTAAAGAACTTGCCCGGAAGGGTCCTTGCCAAACAAGGCGTCGGGCTCGAAATTCGCGCCCGGTGCCACTCCGGCTGCGCTATGCGCCGCGATATCAATGCGAACAACGAACGATTGCCCATACCCGCGGCGGGTACTCACGAACAGGAAGCCCGGCGATGTCTCAGCGACGTCCCACATGCCCGTCGCACCCGCCAGTAGGGCACAACGGCGAACGAGCGCGAGCTTCGCAATGACGATTGCGTTGGCGGCACGAATTGCGTGGGCGAATTTCTGAAATGGTACCGTGATGTCTCGCCGCGGAAGTCTCGAAAGACTTGCGCGCGGCCGCAGTTGTCTAGCATTAGGCAAACGACAGACGCGTCTTCAGTTGCCAAACTTGCTCGTGAAAATATCGTCGCACTTGTTGTTTTTGTAAGGAGTCGCCCACCACGGTGTAAACCCAGTTGCAACATCCCACCGCGCATCATTCGAGCTTGCGTTGGTCGTCAATTCGTTGGAACACAAAGACGACGCGCCCGGCGTGAGGTTGGCGGGCGCCGTGGGCACTGAGCCCGTCAGGTGATTGCCTGCCAACGTGATCGCGAAGAGGTTGTCGAGCGTCGATATCGGGGGAATTGATCCTGTGAGTGCGTTATTGCTCACGTAGAAATATCCCAAGCTACCGTTATTTGAGATCTGCGGTATCGATCCCGAAAGCTTGTTATTGTGCGCGTCAAACGTTATCAAGAGGTTTAGTCCACTCAACGAAGGAATGTCGCCAGTTAATAGGTTGTTGCTACAACTAAATGTATAGAGGCTCGAAAGGCCCGTCAGTGTAGGGATGCTACCTACGAGTTGATTGGAGTCGACGTAAAAATATTGCAGGCTTGTAAGCCCGGTTAAGAGTGGAATATTTCCAGTGAGCTGATTGTCGGCGACGGAAAATCGTACAAGTGTCGACAGTTCATCCAGCGGAGGAATGGATCCCGTCAATTGATTCGAAGAAGCAGAGAACTCTTGCAGAAGTGGAAGACCGGTCAATGCGGGAATCGCACCAGTCAGCGCATTGGAATCTGCCTCGAAGACTTGGAAGTCGCTAAGGCCGCTGACTGATGGAATGCTTCCGGTAAAACTGTTGTCGGACACGATAAAACTGATGAGATGCGAAAGACTTGTAAGAGCGGGCAGCGTGCCTGACAGCTTATTTGCGTGTAGGTCAACGAACTCCAATTCCGGAAGCGCGGCTAACGCCGGAATTTTCCCGACCATATTATTGTTTCCCAGCACCAGACCGTTGATATGCGAGTCGGCACCGTAACAAATGACACCGTCCCAATCGCACTCCGTGCCGGCAGCGCCAAGCCAACCGCCACTGTCAGTCCACTTATAGCCATTGGTGTCGTTGAACAGATCGATTAAGAAGGTTCGCTCCGACGTCGGAATGTCGGCATGTACCGGTAAGGCAATTGCGCAAAGGCTCAAGAAGAGAGAAATCTTATTGAAGTCAGCTGTCTTTTTCATAGTTGTCTGGCAAATCGTCACGGAATAATTAATCCCTATTCACTCACTAGGCGCCAAGAAACGACCTATGGATGCGACCGTTCGCCAGGCGGTGATCGCGGCCGTTGGCGAAACCTCGCGAGCCGAAAGAAACGTGGGCCCACCTCCAAGCTCCACGACGATACTCTCGAACGGACTTCGTCGCCCCCAAACGTGGCGCGATTCGGAACCATAAATTACGAGCGTGGGACACCCGACCGCAGTCGCGATATGAGAAGGTCCACTATCCACCGAAACCATGCTGTGAGCCAGTTCTAGAATAGCGGCGAGTCGACGCAGAGGAAGATCGTGTGTCGCAATATCTATGCGATCTAGCTGCGCAGAATCGCGGAGAGTTACAAGCATCTGTCGTTCGTTTGGAGATCCGCAAAGCAAGATGCGTACGTCGGAAATTTCGCGCCGGATGTGCTGAAACAATTCGATCCAATTCGAATTTGGCCAACTCTTGTTGTCTTCACTACGCGCCCTGCCCCACTTCATTGCGCGCTTGTTTCCGACTTGAACAACGACGAATTTCCGCGCCTCTAGCTCGCGCGTACGAAGCCAGGCAGCAGCATCGATGCGATCCACATCACGGAGCGTCAAACGCGGAGCCGTCCAAATATCGAATGGCGATGCGACTTCGGCGTCGCCACTAAAAGCGGCCGGTGTCATCCCGCCGAATTGGATCAAGCGGTCGATCCAATGCCGCGACTCGATATGCTGATCGGTAAGAAATAGGCATCGATCTATCGGCACACCGGCCGTGCGCAAAAGCCAGCGAATTTTCGACAGCTGACGCGGCGCATCTTCGCTAACGTAGATCGGTCCAGTGCACGTGCGCAAATATGAAATCAGTCGCCAATGTTCTGGATCAAGCCAGCGCAATGCATGTCGGCGACGTAACTGCATTACGTCACCGACGTCTTCATTGCCTTCAAACAAATCGCGCGACCAAGGTCCGGACGTTATCAGTCGACACGGTTTTCCGAATCGACAATGTAGCAAATGCAACAGCGGCGTCTGCAAAACCATGTCACCGACGCGACCAAATCGAATGAGCACCGGTGCTGCAGTAGCTGCCGTCATCGACATGCCGGTATGGTGATACTTTCAGCGAGTTGCTCGGGAGAAGCGTTAACGGTGCTCAACACATGGTCGAGCGATCCGTAAGGTCCCCATTCGGCCGGGTCTGTTACAGAAAAAAATCCGACCACAGGTGTCCCCGATGCAAATGCCAAGTGCATGACACCGCAATCGGCGCTAATGAAAAGCGTAAGCTCCGACAAAATGGCCGCCATTCGACGTATGTCGGTGGAGTAAAAGGCCGGATATCGATGCTCCAGCATCGAGCAACCAAACGCAGGAACGATCTCGACAATAAACACCTCTGGATGACACGCAGTGAATGCATCGACAAAGTTGCGCCACCAAGCCGCCGGTAAAAGCTTAGTGCCGGTGGCATTGGCGAACAATCCAACGATCGGTTGCTTTGCATTCCGGCGAGACCCTATTAAAGCCTCAAGCGTCGCCAAACCCAATTGACGTTCATCTGGATTTAGTTCGATCGATGGAACGGGAAATCGCGCGCTCGGATCATCGCCGCGTGCCGCTCGCAGAAGTGCGACCGGACGTTGCGCAGTGTGTTTCATATTAGTCGCTAACGGTACACCGTGCGTCACTCCCCACGGCTTGCGGCGCGTAGCGTACCCAAGTTTCAGACGCGCCTTAGCCAACATGAGCAGCGCGCGACCGGTGAGCGATCGCGGACACGGATCGATAGCCAGATCGTAATGCACCGAACGCATGCGCCGGAGACTGGCGAGGTATCGCAACGGATGCCATACGCCGTGCGGCGGCAGAGAAATCAGAGTCCGCACGTGGGTGAATGATCCGAAAATCTCTCGAGCCACGACCGAGCGTGTCACGAGGTCGATTTCGGCGCCCGGATAATTTAGCTGCAACTCGCGAATCAGTGGCGTCAACAGCAGCGTATTTCCCAAGCTATGCGTGACGCGGCAAATGAGAATTCTAAAAATCCCATGCTTGGGTAATAAGGTCTGCGATGTATCACGCCACGCTTCGTCGCCGTTTGACCGCGTTGGTTGATCGATTACTGCGACGGACTGCTCCGGATGTGAGGCCACGCCGTTCATTCGCTTTGCTCCTCTGGTGACTCTGTGACCACATCGGTATCGAGCGCCGCGCAGACATCGGCGGCTCGCCAGATACGGATATGGCCCGATTCGAACAGCTGTTCCACTACTGGTCTCGTGTTGATGGAATACTTGTTGTAGATCGTGACGATCTCGCCACCCGGTTGCGTCGAACACCACGCCGGCAATTGATCGAATCCGACTGTGTTGATGGGATTGGCAAGCCGACCGGCAAATTCGAACAATCCCTGATTCGGCCCGAGACTTACCATCGAGACGTGCTCGCGCTGTGCGTTTTTTATGTGCTCCGCGGCGATGGTGACGTCGGATCGCGGCGCAAAGGCCTGGATCGCACCGAACATGACGATGATCGACGCGCCTACACTGGTGAATGCAATCTCGTGAATTCGAACATTTGCATCGGCGCGCACGATCAGGCGAACGCCGAGAATGCCGAGCAGGATGGGCCATATCAGCCACACATTGGCGAGAACGATGCCAATCTCCGCACGAGGTAGTGACGATTGCATCGGCAAAAAAAAGTACATGTAGCACAACGTGCCGAGCGCAAGCGTACTGAGCATTATGCCGAATGCGCGTCCGGCGATGCGGATGTCAGCGCCTTGCATTACATGACTTAGATATAATGCGACGGCGGGAAGCAGGGGCAACAAGTAATGTGGCTGTTTGCCGCTGATTAGACAAAACCCTACGAAGGCCGGAACGAACCAGATCGTTGCAAAACGCGCCGCTTTCGAATCGGTTAGGGCAGAGCGCCAGCGTTGCCAGGGAGCACGCACGCAGATCGTCCAAGGCAGCAGCATCGCGGGAAGAAGCGGCAGATACCACCAAATCGGTCTTGCATGCGAGAAGCTTTTCGATACGCGATCGAAAGTCTGTCCCAAAAAAATCGCGTGCGCGTAGTCGGGGCCGCCGCGTGACGCCGCGGGAATCGCCCAGCACAACGCAATCGCGATCGCGCCGACGACGCCCACCACACTGCAGGCGTACCAGCGCGCTTTATGAGCACGCGCAGTGGCGCTCCACCATGGCCCGAAAACGAGCAGACATGTTGCATCCAATAGTACAACTGGGCCTTTGGTCAGCAGACCAAGTCCCAACCCGATCGCCATCGTGGCCACACCCCACGGCCAATACCGCGCGTCGAGGTCCAGTACTCCGTGAAGGGTTATCAGCACACATGCGACGAGCACAATGTCGAACATGACCGCGCTGGAAAAAAGCGAGAAATATACAATTCCACAAAGAAGCAGCGCGGCTCGACCGGCGAACGCCTTGTTCGGATTCAAGCGGTAAGCCAGCTGCTGGAACATCAGCAGTGACGCGGCCGAAACAGCGAGCGCCAGCACGCGTACCACCCAAACATGCGGCCCGAAGAAAAGCCATGCGATATTGATCAGCCAAAACAGAAGCGGACCTTTGTCCGCATAGGGCGTGCCGTTGAGGTGTAGTACACCGTAATCCACACGCTCGTACATCTCCCACGCGACGGCAAGATACCGTGTCTCATCGATCGGAAGGGCAGGCAACAACAATGCGACCGGCAGCAGCAACAGAAACCAGTGCAGCCGCCAGTCAACAACCAAACGCGAGACGTGCGCGGTTAACGAAGAGTGGTTAGTTACGACCGCCGGCTGTGTTGCGCTCATTGTCGAGCTTGATTCGCGTGACACCACAAGCACGTAAGTATGCTGCGGACAACTTCGCTGCTAAGCGACTTGCTCATAGTCGTCCGGGAAGCGGCGCGAACGGCCGCATCTGATCGACGCGCTTGGTCAGCGGCATGTCGAGCAATCGTGGTAAAACGGAATTCAGGCGGACGAAAAACCGTTCACGCCAACCGAAGTAACGGTTGTCGCGGTTGGTCTCGATCGCCGACACCACGCGCGCGGCGACGGCGCGCGGTTCGTCTTGTCGCATGTTGAGTGCGTATGCCATCCGCACCACTTCGAGTCGATTGAAAGCCGTCCTCGTGTAACGCGGTGCTACGTATGTAATTCCGACGCCGCTGCCGGACAACTCCCGCCGCAAGGCTTCGGAAAAACCGCGGAGCGCGAACTTGCTCGCCGAATAAGATGCGAAGCACGGTATGCCGATCGATCCGGAAATCGATCCGACATTCACGATGCGTCCACTGCGATTGGTGAGCATGTGCGGCAGAAATGCATTGATCAGCGCGATGGGCGCAATCGTGTTGATCCCGAACATCGCGGAGGTTTGTTCGTTGCGTTCATTCTCGAAGAAACCGAAGTTCTGAATGCCTGCGCAGTTGATGAGAATATCCAATCGACGCGTGCGCTCGAGGACGGTTGCCACGAGCGAATCGCGTTGTGTTGGATCGGCGATATCGGCGGCGATAGGAAGGATGTCGCAACGCGACGACCGGAGGCGTTCGCAAAGCAGCGTCAGGCACGACAATCGTCGGCCGACCGCAATGATGGATGCGCCGCGCGCGGACAACTCACTGGCGATTGCGCTGCCTATACCGCCCGTGGCGCCTGTAAGAAGAACTGTTTTGCCTGAAAGGTTCATGTGCGCCTCGCGGGAAACCCCCTGCTCCCAACGCAACGCATGTGCCAAGACCAAGTCGGTGTCTGCGCCTCGATGCAGCACTAGCTGCACGCCGTTAAGGACGTTATCGCTGCAACAATTGCCTACGAATTTTGCAGCGGCGCGCAAACTGCCGGTCGTTTAGGACAGTTCGGTACTTCGCCAAAAGTAAGTACCACGATGAGGCGCGAATCGTTTGTGCACGCCGAGACGTAACCTACGCCTCCTGGCGTCGTGGCAACGAACAGCGACACCGCGCGCTCGGACTCGAGCACGCGCGGAGGCAGCACGCCTTGGAAGTACATCTGGCGCCAGTAGTCTTCCATCGCATCCGGAAGTTGTCCGAGCACACATTGCGAAAATGCGCGTCGCAACGCATGCACGGCTGGTAAGTTCACGGGTTGAACGCGGCGACCATCGCTCCAGAAGGTCTGTTTACGTCGGAAGATCGCTGCGGTTTCGTCGCGCGTCAGGTGCGCAACGTTGACATCCGCAGCGACGACGATGGCGAACGGCTCGACGTCGATCCGCGGGTCGGGCGGCAATTCGAAGAGTGTCGAGAGGAACATGAGACATGTCGAGACGAACAGCATCGACTAGAGCAACACGCTGATCGAAGAAAGAAATCCATCGGGCGCTCCAATGCGATTGTTATGGCTCCCCACCCACTCTACTTTGAATATCAGCGAGGACGACAATTTGTAATTGAGGCCG
Organism: uncultured Rudaea sp.; assembly: GCA_964657965.1. Taxonomy (GTDB): domain Bacteria; phylum Pseudomonadota; class Gammaproteobacteria; order Xanthomonadales; family Rhodanobacteraceae; genus Rudaea. The sequence continues at coordinate 18,826 of CAZZWP010000024.1, forward strand.
CCGACCCAGAGCTGAGTCGTAAATGGTTCCAGCGCCAGATGTAGATTTTCATAGCGGCCGACCGCGTACAGACGATCGGTCAATGGTGCGACAAACTGGATGTAGGCGCCGCGCTCGTCGTCCGCGCGGCCGATGTTGGAACGTCGATAAACCGCTTCGGCGCTCACTTCGAAGCGATCGTGCGTCCAGAAAAAATCGCCGCCGATAAGTTGGTTGTGGGCGGGTCGCGCGTCGTCTTGTTCGAACGACACATACGAAAAACCAAATTGTGTGCCGTACAGTGAATTGAAGACGATATGCGTTCCCAGTGCTTCGCGGAACGGATCGAGCGCGGGATTAGGACGGATTTCATCGCCCGTCGATTCGTAGAATGAATAGTCGATGCCGCGTCCGATATTCGGCAGCGATCCGGATACCATGACGCCCGTCATATTGGTCGGGAAAAGATACGTCGTCGCCAGCGGCCGCGATGTCGTCCACACCAATGGCGTCGCATGTATTTCATTCCAGCGACCGATCGGCGTCAGAAACTTTCCCGCCTTCACGTCGGCGTTGTCGGTCAGCGAGTAATCGACATACAAACGTTCTAACGAAAGATAGCCGTTCTTGCCTTTCTCCTTCGATTCCGAAAAGAGCAAGTTGTCGTATTCGATTTCGGAAAAGAATTTCCAGCGGCCCTGCCCGTCCCACCAGACGAAAAGACTCAAGGCATCGAGAGCCACTCGCGGCGGCGCGCCCGGATCGTAGTCGAGGCTGCCCGTGCCATATCCGCCCACGTTGATGTCGGTTCCCGGAATTTTCAATCCGCTGCCGAGCCGGAAGTCGGTGTCGCTGATAGTAGCTTCATCGTCGGCCATCGCGACGAAAGAAAGCTCGATACCGCAACCTAGTAACGCAAACGCAACAAACGTATTCATTCTCATCGCGCCCACCCGCCATCGCGACGGCCCGCAATTCGCATACTTGTATAGTACGAACACGCCGACAGTCGCGGCGGAAACTCGGTCACGCTGTGCCCATACGCAAAACGCTCTTCATCGCTATTCTCGGCGTCAGCCTGATTTCGGCCATCCTTCTGGCCGGCATGGCGTTTGTCAAGGCACGCACCGCGCTGCGCGAAGAAATCGAGCGCAGCGCGACCACGCAAGCCGAAGGCGTCGCCGCGGAAATCGATAAGATGATTTTCGAGCGTGTGCAGAACGCGCTCGTCTGGAGCCGCCTCGACGTGATGCAGGATTTGCAGATCCGCGACGTGGACAAGCGTCTTTCGCATTTTCTTGCCGATCTTCATGTTGGTTACCGTGGCGTATATTTGAGCTTGTCGTGTGTTGCGTCCGACCAAAGTGTCATCAGCAGCAGCGATGTTGCGTTGATCGGTACTCGCGACGAACGCTCGCGTTTGGTAAGCGAACGATCATTGCAGCTCGCTGGAACCGACATCACGCTCGACGTCCAAAACGGCGGCAGTGTGCCGGACGTCTACGTGCGCGTGCCGATCCGGTCCTCGTTCGCCGACACTAGCCTTGGTGAACTGCGTCTGCGACTGGACTGGAGCACCATCTACGATGTTCTCGATCAGGGCAGCGGCTCCACAAAACTTCTTGCAGTAATCGATAGCGACGGAAAATTGGTTGCAGGTTCGGCCGCGCTTCGTGAACGCGGCTTTTTGTTAAGCAATGTTCTTGCCGGTTGGAAGGACCTCGCCGGTTCTGTCAGCGAACGCGCCGGCCAGTCGGTGAGCGATTCGCCGGTAATCGTTAGCGCGGCGCGTTCGCGCGGATACGCTCAACTGGCTGGTTTAGGCTGGACAACGCTCGTCATGCAGCCGGTTGACGAGGCGCTGGCACCGGTGCACCGCATGGCGTGGATCTTCGCGATTCTCGTGTTTTTGATGATCCCGGTGGCACTCGTTGTTGCCGTATTGGTCAGCCGCAACATCGCCCGACCCATCGTGGCACTGACGAATTTTACGCGCGGCTATGTGCGCGACAAAATCCAGGCGACGCCACCGACGACAGGCTTCGGGGAAGTGCGGGAATTATCGGATGCTTTCGTTCAACTGATCAAAGACATCGACGAATCGCAGCGCAACCTCATTCGCGCGTCGAAGCTCGCGGTAGTCGGCGAAATGTCGGCGATCATTGCGCACGAGGTTCGCACTCCGCTCGGCATCCTGCGCTCGTCGGCGCAAATGTTGTCGCGCGAGCCGACGATCAGTGACGACGGCCGCGAACTGATCGGATTCATCGAGAGCGAAACGTCCCGTTTGAACAACCTCGTGTCAGCCATGCTGGATATCGCACGTCCGCGTGCCAGTGTATACGCGCCGGTCGATCTCCACGAGATGATCCGGAAATGTGTCTCGATGCTGACGGCGCAAGCCAACAAACGCAGCGCGACCATGGTCGTGCGTCTTGACGCGTCCGACGCCATGGTCGAATGCGACGAAGAGCAGATAACACAAGTGCTGCTCAACTTGCTGATGAATGCGCTGCAGATTGTGAGCGATGGCGGCAAGGTGGAAGTCGCGACGCGCGACAACGGTGAATATCTCGTCGTCGACATAGCCGACGACGGACCGGGCATCGAAGAAGCTGAGCGCGCTCGCGTGTTCGAGGCCTTTTTCTTCAAGCGCGAAGGAGGCATCGGTTTAGGACTGGCTGTTGTGCAAGGCATTATTAACGCGCACCACGGTCAAATAGAAGCAACCGAAAGCTATCTCGGCGGCGCATTGTTCCAATTCCGACTTCCCAGACGACACGCCCAACATGAAGGGTAAATACGTTCTCATCGCCGACGACGAGCCAAAAATGCGGCGCGTGCTGGAGATGATGTTGCAGAAGATGGGACATCACGTGTTGACGGCCGCCAATGGCCGCGAGGCGCTGGACTTGTTCGCCACGGGGCCCGTCGATGTGATCGTAGCCGACCTGCGCATGCCCGAAATTGATGGACTGCAACTGCTGACGACGCTACGTGCGCAAGGTTCCGACGTGCCGGTGATCGTCATCACCGCGCACGGCACGATCGAAACGGCTGTGAGCGCGATGAAGCAAGGCGCTTTCGATTACGTGTTGCGCCCGTTTGACATCAACGTGCTCGAACTCATCGTCACGCGCGCCATGGAAGGACGCGAGATCGCGCAACGCAATGTTTTTCTGAAGGAGGAAATCCAGCGCGGATGGGAAGGCTTCGTCGGCACGAGCGCGCCGATGCAGGCGGTTTACGATCTGATTCAGAAGGCCGGTCCCAGCCGCGCGTCGGTGTTAATCACGGGTGAAACCGGCACGGGCAAGGAGCTCGCTGCGCGCGCGATCCATAATGCATCGCCGCGACGCGACAATTTATTTGTCGCCATCAACTGCGCCGCGATTCCGGGCGAGATGCTGGAAAGCGAATTGTTCGGTTATGAGAAAGGTGCGTTCACCGGTGCGGTCAAGGACCGCGTCGGTCGATTCCAGATGGCCGACGGCGGCACAATTTTTCTAGACGAACTCACGGAAATGGCGCCAGCATTGCAAGCCAAACTTTTGCGTGTGCTGCAGGAGAGCAAGGTCGAACGGCTGGGCAGCAATCGCGTCATCGATTTGGATCTTCGTGTTATCGCTACGACCAATCGCGACCCACGCGCGGCGGTGCGCGACGGCAAGCTGCGCGAAGATCTATTTTACCGCGTGAATGTCGTGTCGCTGGATCTGCCCCCATTGCGACAGCGCAAAGACGACATCCCTCTATTGGTCGAACATTTCATCGCAAAACATAGCGGCGCAAATCGCCACGTGCGGATTACTCCGCAGGCGCTGGCGCGGCTTGCCGACTATGCGTGGCCCGGCAACGTGCGCGAATTGGAAAACATGATCGAGCGCGCATTGATTCTAAGTTCGGGCGAAGTGCTTGGCGAGCAGCATTTTTTATTTGACGTGTCGACGCCCGATCATGCGCAGACGCTCACCACGTCAGTTTCAGCAACGCCACCGCTCGTTCCGTTGAACACGGCTGTCGACGCGCTCGAATCGCGAATGATCGACGTCGCGCTGAACCAGGCTGCCGGCAACAAAGCGAAGGCGGCAGCCTTGCTCGACATCAGCGAACGCACCCTTTGGTACAAACTCAAGAAGCGTGGCGCTGAAAACGGCCAGATCGATTGAACGAATCTTGCGGTATCGCGCAATTATCGTCGACAACATCTGCAGCTTTTGGCTCCGCATAAAATCTTTCGCGTAACGCGTTCCGTTCGGCGCGCGCTCAATCCGCGTCATTTCATATTTCCACCGATGGCACTGGGCTTGCTCTCGCGCCTGACACTTCGGGGAAAAAAATGCTGCGCAAATTATCTGCCTTGTTCATCGCTCTCTGCTCACTCGCATTCGTCGACGACGCCAACGCAGGAGGTGGACCATTCGGAATCGATCATGTGGTTCCGTACGACAACAGCGGAATTTGGAATCGCAGTTATCAAATCGATCTGGCTGTCGGAACGGCATTAGCCGTCGCTGGGGGCGCGCTGTGGGAAGGCGACGACAACAAGCTCGGCGATACGTTGTGGCGTTCCGTCGATTCGACCGTTTTCGCCGTCGGTTCCGCGCAAGTGATGAAGTTTGCGTTTTCGCGCGAGCGTCCATCGGCCACGTCGAATCCGAATCTATTTTTTAAAGGCGGTGGTAATCAAAGCTTCCCCAGCGGAGAAGTCGCCGAGATCGCCGGCGCAGTGACACCGTTCATCTTCGCCTACGGTCAAGATCATCCCGCCGTTTACGGTCTTGCGTTGCTTCCCATCTATGATGCCATCGCGCGCGTGAAAGTGCACGGCCATTGGCAAAGCGATGTCGTCGTCGGTGCCGCCTTGGGCGCGGGATGGGGCTGGTACGCGTCCGAACGCGAAAAGCCATTTTTCCTATCGGTGCTGCCCGGTGGAATGGCGGTGGGCTTCAAGAAAGATTTCTAGAAGAAAACAGTTCGCTTCCGCGCAAAAGTCGTTCTCACTTGTTGCAGTAAATCCGGCGTTGAACGAAATTTTTCCGCGCCGATACGAATTAGAGCGTTCATACTCGTCACGCGGTCACTGGCACAAGCGTTGCGTTGGCAACGACTTCTTACTTACGAGTGGCGAGACGATGTCGACGAGTTTGTCACCGCACGGCCGCGAGGAAATTGCCGACACCGTCGCAAGTGAAATGGAGGTCGACTGCACGCGGCGCGCCGACAACGGCGTGCGCTGCCCGACAACATTGATGTCGCGCAGCAGCGGCGCGCGTTCACGTCACTTCTCCATTGTCGACGATCGGCAGTCTGATCGCGCAGCCATCGAAGCGTTCATTCGCGATGCGTTTGCCGACAATTTCCACGCAAACATCTGTTATTTCATGCCGCGTCTTTTCGGCGTCGTCGATCGCGAGGGCCGCTTGAGCGGCGCGTTCGGTTTGCGCACGGCTACGCAGCGACTTTTCGCAGAGCAGTATCTCGACAAGCCCATCGAGCTCGCGATCGGCGAACGCGTTGGTAAAAAGGTCGATCGGGGCGACATCGTGGAAGTCGGCCATCTGTGCGGCAATTTTCCCGGCGCCGCGCGCGTGACCATCGCGTTGCTGATTCGACATCTGTTTTCCGACTCAGCGAAATGGGTCGTGTTCACCGGCACGTCGGTACTGCGCAACGCATTTCATCGCGTCGGTTTGTTTCCCATCGAAATCGCTAGCGCGCGTATCGATGCATTGCCCGAAAATATGCGGCCATTGTGGGGTTCCTACTACGAGCATCATCCGCTCGTGCTCATCGGACGGGTAGCCGATGGCTTGTCCACGGCCGACGACGTAACCGTCCACGGCGGCGGCGATGAGCATGGATAAAATCACTCAAGCGTTGCGCAAGCATGCGGAAGAAAATCCGTCGCACATCGCATTGACCGATGGTCATCAGTCGCTTACGTACAACGAACTGACCTCCCGGGTTCTTAATCTCGTGGAAATTCTCGCGCAGCGAAAAGGCGCGATCGGTCTTCTCGCCGACAACGGAGTCGACTGGGCCATCGCCGATCTGGCCGCGCTGTCGGCCGGCGCGACGATCGTACCCATCGCGCATTTCTTTTCGGCAGCGCAGATCGCGCATGTCATCCGCACGGCAGGAATCGGGTCGATACTCACCGACCAGCTCACACGCATGCAGGGTTTGCTGGGCGAGCACGTCATGTCGACATCGCCGCTGGTCGGGGAGCTGCACGAATTGACGCTCACCAAGACCGGTTCTGCGGTGGCGTTACCGGCAGGAACAAAAAAAATAACGTTCACGTCCGGTACGACAGGCGAGCCCAAAGGCGTTTGTCTCGGCACGCAAGAACTCGAGACGACAGCCGCGGCGCTTTGCGAGGCGAGTGCGGCGAGCAGTCGCGATCGACACCTGTGCGTGTTGCCTCTAGCGACGCTGCTCGAAAACATCGGGGGAATCTACGCGGCGATTTTGGCGGGCGCGACGATCTGTGCGCCGCGTTCGGCTGAGGTCGGTCTATCGGGTAGCTCCGGCCTCGACGTTGATACGTTGATCAGAGCCATCGCTCATTTCCGTGCATCGAGCGTCATCTTGGTTCCACAGATCCTGGAGGCAATGATCCGACGGATGACGGGTGGCGAGCCGGTACCGACGTCGTTGCGGCACATCGCTGTGGGTGGTGCGCCGATCGCCATGCATGTGTTGCGAGGAGCCATGGCGCTCGGCATACCCGTCTATGAAGGATATGGTCTTTCCGAATGCGCTTCGGTCGTCGCGTTGAATCGACCCGGTGTGGAAAAAATTGGAAGCGTTGGCAAGCCGCTGCCGCACCTGCGTGTGCGCCTCGCCGACGATGGCGAAATCTTCGTGCGCGGTGTGACGTGGCGAGGCTATCTCGGCGATTCGCCATCGGATGCCACGAGGGATTCGATCGCCACCGGTGATCTCGGTCATATCGACGACGACGGTTTCCTGTTCATCACCGGTCGCAAGAAAAATATTTTCATCACGTCGTTCGGGCGCAATGTCGCGCCGGAGTGGGTCGAACGGGAATTGGCCTCGCGCCATCCGATTGCGCAGGCGGCGGTTTTCGGCGAAGCCAGGCCGTTCAATTGCGCGGTGGTCGTCGCGCATCCATCAGCGATCGAACATGAGATCGCCGCGACGATCGCCGACGCCAACCGGCACTTACCGGATTACGCGCGTGTCGGCGCTTGGATCCTCGCGAGTGAGCCCTTCACACCGAAAAACGGCATGTCCACCTTCAACGGCCGGTTGCGCCGCGCAGCGATTTTCGATGCGTACGTCATTCAGCTCAACGCCCTTTACGAATTCCAAAACGCAGGATAACCCACGTGCAATTTTTTACATTTCTCCAAGAGAAAACTGCGCTCGAGCGGTCGAAACTTCAATCGCTTCCGATCGTCCACGCCGCACTCGCCGGCACCGTGTCGCGAGAGCAATATCTCGATTTTCTGCAACGCGCTTATCACCACGTGCGCCACACGCCGTCGCTACTGATGGCGTGCGGCGCGCGTATCCCGGTTGAACAGGACTGGCTGCGCGCTGCGCTCGCCCATTACATTGCGGAAGAAGTCGGCCACCACGAGTGGATACTCAACGATGTCGTCGCTGCCGGTGGCGATGCTGAAAGAGTCCGTAAAAGTCGACCGGATTTCGCAACCGATACTATGATCACGTTCGCCTACGACACGGTATTGCGCCGCAATCCCGTCGGCTTCTTCGGCATGGTTTACGTCCTGGAAGGAACGAGCGTGCAACTTGCGTCGCGTGTCGCGACATCGGTGCAACGAAGTCTCGGCTTGCCGCGGGAGGCATTCACCTATCTCAACTCGCACGGCAACCTCGACCAGCAGCACATCGGCGATTTCGAGCGATTGGTGAATCGACTGGAAACCGACGACGACCGCAGGGCCGTCCTCGAAAGTGCCAAGGTGTTTTTCCGACTGTACGCAAACGTATTACGCGACGTCGGCATCGAGGAAGCGGCATGAAGCTTTCGGGTAAAACTATATTGATTACGGGCGCTACCGGCGGCATCGGCAGCGCGGTAGCGCTCGAGCTCGCCTCACGCGACGCTTCGCTGATCATCGTAGGCCGCAACGCGAAAAGACTCGACGCGCTATTCGCTCGTTTGCGCGCCCTCGGCACCGAGGTGTTACCGATCGCCGCCGACATCGCCGATGTTGAGCAACGCACGCGGCTGGTTGAGAAAATCCTCGAGCGCGGAGCAACGCTCGACATCCTTATCAATTGCGCTGGCGTGCAGAATTTCGGATTTTTTCAGAACGAAACCGGTGCTGAAATATCGACATTATTCGACGTAAACACCGTCGCTCCGATCGCACTGATTAACGCCTTCCTTCCCCACATGCTGCATCGTCGCAGCGGGTCGATCGTCAATGTCGGCTCCATTTTCGGATCGATCGGATTCCCATGCTTTGCTACGTACTCCGCCAGCAAGTTTGCTTTGCGTGGATTCTCTGAAGCGTTACGACGCGAACTGTCAGACACTGGCGTCAATGTTACCTACGTCGCGCCGCGCTTTACTAAAACACCGTTCAACCGCAGCGAAGTTGTGCGTATGGCCGATGAATTGAAGATGCGCCAAGACGAGCCGCAAGTTGTCGCCGCAAGCGTGGTGGCCGCCATCGAATCTCAACGAGGCAGCCGCTACATCGGATGGCCGGAGCGACTGTTCGTTCGTATCAATTCGATTATGCCGCGACTAGTGGATATTCCTCTGATGAAACAAGTTCACCGAATGCGTCCATTTGCTACCGCGTCCACTGCCGATTCTCTGGAGTCTTGAGTCATGTCGAAACTACTTACATTCATCGTGATGCTCAGCGTGACATCATTCGCTTTCGGCGATACCGTTTCGGTCGATGATGCTATCGCAGACATTGGGCACCGCTGGGCTGCGATCACCTACACATTGCCCCAAGCACAGAAAAGTGACGCGTACGACGCACTTGCCGCGACGTCGCAGCAACTTGCCGAAACAAATCCGTCACGCGCTGAGCCGTTGGTGTGGGAAGCGATTGCACTGTCAGGCGCTGCGAAAGCGCACGGCGGTCTGGGCGCATTGAGTCGCGCAAAAAAGGCTCGCGATCTTCTTCTCAGCGCTCAGACCATTGACGCAAATACAATGGATGGATCGATCGATTGCACACTCGGGAGTTTGTACGCGAACGTGCCCGGATGGCCGATCGGATTCGGCGACAAGCAACAGGCGCGCGCGCATTTCGAGAAGGCACTACAGACCGACCCGAATGGGATCGACGCGAATTTCTTCTACGCGACTTTTCTGTCTGATGAAGGCGCATTCGCTCAGTCGGCAGAGCACTTCAAGAAGGCCATCAACGCGCCAGCACGTCAGGGGCGCGACGACGCCGATGCCGGTCGACGCGCGGAGGCGTCGGTGCAACTGGCGAAACTCCTGAACAGTCATCCCGAAGCGCTGGGGAAATCTTCCTAACCGGAACGGTCAAGGCCAACAAGTGGGCTCGAGCCAGCGTGCGCCGCTATCTCGCGATAATCTTTTCCGCCGCCTTCTCGCGATAAACTTTTCCAATGAGCGCTCCTCTAACTCCGCGCACGCGATGTCGGATTGTATAAATGGCAACAACTGAGTTACCGACTCGCTATAGCGCGTCAATGCGCTTTATCCACTGGTGCACGTTTGCGCTGGTGCTCGCGGCGTATGTATTCATTAATATTTCTGAATTGTTTCCGCGCGGCAGCCAGCTTCGCTCGAATATCCTTGCTTCCCATTATTTGGCGGGATTGGCGGTTCTTCTGCTGGCGCTACCCCGCACGTGGTTACGCACCCATCGCCCGATACCGGGGATCGTGCCACCTTTGGGTCGTTGGCTAGATCTACTGAGCAAAATGACCCATGTCGCCCTTTATTTATTTCTGCTTGTACAACCTGTCCTTGGCGCAATTACGTTGCAAGTGGGTGGCAAGCCGGTCAGTCTTCTTGGGTTCACTATTCTGCCTGCTTTCGTGACTTCGCCTAATCGCGATTTATCGCACGAGCTTGAAAATATTCACGGCACGATCGGCACGATTTTCTATTGGATAATCGGACTCCACATATTGGCTGCGCTATGGCACCACTTCATCCGACGGGACGACACGCTAAAACGAATGATCTGATGACATATAGCGAAAATGACTCTAGTGATCTATTACCAATCGAGCAAACAGCCAGGCGGCAGTATCGTTATATGACGAATGACCGCCGCGCCGATCTGCGTGGTGGAACGGATACCGCTGGCGGCATTTCTAATTTTTGCTATCTGCGCCGCGATTTGCGTTTTTTCTGTCCGGTGAAAGTACATTTTTCGATTCTGCCCGGAGTACGGTTGTATACGCTCAGGAGCGACGATACAGTTTGATGGCCGGCCATCGCCTACACCGACAGACATTCACCGCGGCGTTTAGGGGAGACCAACATGCAGTTGTTTCACTTTGTATCGCGCATTGCGTGCGCGATAAGTGTTTTTGATGCAGCCCTACCGGCTTTTGCTGGAACCATGTCAGTCAATAGCGCAGGCGCGCCAAGCGCAGGTGCGTGCACGCTGGGGCAAGCGATCTACGCGGCCAACTTCATCAATGACGTGACGGGTCAAACGCCACCCGGCGCGACCCCCGTTGCACCGTTGTCCGAGTCGGTTTCTATTACGATCGGCGTCGGCACCTGCACCGGCGCTACAACGGGTGCAAATACGACTGAGCTGTCCAAGTACGGTTCACACGCCTATTCAAAGCCGTCCGCGAAAATAGAGTCCACCACGTTTTGCGGTCCCGTCAGCGGCAGCGTGCGCAGACGTTGCCCGGTTAACCGCGCAAATGCATTCGCGATCGCAGGTGCGATCGGCGGAACGCCGACCTCGCCAACACCACCCATTGGTGCACCACTTTCGATGATTTGCACATCAATGGTCGGCATGTCGCGCATCCGCATCATGCGGTAGTTGTTAAAGTTGCGCGCGCTTGCCGTCCCGTTGGCAAAGGTGACCTTGCCCCATAATGCGGCCGTCATGCCGTGAACGATGCCGCCCTGCATCTGAGCCACAACCGAATCCGGATTGACTGTGTTGCCGCAATCGACCACGCACCAGACATGGTTGACGCGCAGCGTCGCGGGCGTCGTGCCGCTCACGTCGACGATTTCACAGGCGATGCTGCCGAACGACGACCAAAACGCGACGCCAAGCGCATGTCCATTAGGAGGCGTTGCGCCCCAGTTCGCCATCGCCGCAGCGGCGTTGAGAACGTCGAGTGCCCGCGCGTTGCCGATGAGCTGACGACGTCGGAATTCAACCGGGTCAATGTTGGATGCGAGCGCGAGTTCGTCCATCGCGCTCTCGGCGGCGAAGGCGTTGATCGAGTTGCCGACCGAACGCCAAAAACCGACCGGCACTGCCGCGGGGTGCGGTACCCAATCGACGTGCACGGCACCCAACGCGTAGGGCTGATCGATCGCTCCTTCGACTGCCTGCGAATCGACATCGGAGGGTCCGATATAGCCGCGTTGTCCGAGAATTGAGGGCGACACGTTACGATACCACCACGCGCAGATGTCGCCGGCCGCCGTCGCGCCCATTCGCACGCGCACTAGCGCCATTGGTCGATATTGATCGTTTCCGAAATCTTCTTCGCGCGACCAGGTCAGCTTCACAGGTTTCCCAATGGTCTTGGAAACGGTGATCGCTTGCGCGATGAAATCCATGTCGATCTTACGACCCAGTCCGCCGCCGAGCAGCGTCGTGTGCACGCTGATCTGTGAAGTATCGAACCCGGTGATCGACGCCGCTACCGCGACGGCGGTCGTTTGCCCCTGCGTTGGCGCCCAGATTTCGCATGCCGTTGCAGTCACGTTGGCGGTGCAGTTCACTACTTCCATGGTCGCGTGGGCAACGTAGGGCACGTCGTAGCGAACGTCGATGCGCAAGGTCGAACCGGCCAGCGCCGTGTCCACGTCGCCGGACGAGAGAGCAACGAGCGCGCTGCCGCTCGCCATCAGTTGCTGCGCTTGGTTAAAGATCTGCGTCGAATCGATCGCCGCCGCCGACGTCGGGATATTCCACTGGATGCGGCTTCGCAGCGATTGCGCAGCCTCGAACGCGTTCCAGGTGCTATCCGCTACCACTGCCACGGCGTTGCCTAGGTTGATGACCGCGCTTGCGCCCTGCCCGGGACTCGGCACGCTGACGCAGGTACCGCCGAGCGATGGACAGTGCACGATCGCGGCGTATGCCATCTCGGGAATGACCGTGTCGATTCCGTAATGCGCGCTGCCGTTAACCTTGCGTGGTATGTCGAGGCGTGTCACGGGTTTGCCGATGAGACGGAAATTAGCGCGCGACGTGAGCGCCGGATTCGGCGGTACTGCCACGCCGGCAGCAGCCGCCGCGAGCGAACCGTAGCTCAACGACGCCAGCGTGTCGGCACGCGTGACAACTCCGCTCATCGCCGTACATAGGGACGTTGCGATGCCCCATGCGGCAGCTGCGGCGGTGATCAACATCTCTCGCGCAGCAGCGCCCGCGGTACGCAAGGTGTCGTAATAGCCGATCGTGGTGGTGCTGCCGCCGGTGAACTGGAAACCACCGAAGGCCGGATTGCCGAAGCGCGGGTCGGCCGGCGCTTCGATGGCGTTGACTGCACTCCAGTCCACCATCAATTCCTCGGCGACGATCTGCGCGAGTCCGGAGAGCACGCCCTGACCCATTTCAGTGGCTCCGACGAATATCGTGATGCTCTCGTCGCTGCCGATCTGTATCCATGTATTCACCACCGAACTGGTCGCTGCTTGTGCGCGGCGAGCCGGCAAGGGCAATCCGAAGGCGAGCATCAGCCCGCCGCCGACGACCGACGACGCGATCAGGAAACGACGTCGCGCGGAAGAAAATTCACTATCTATCATTTGTGTCGACATTGGCTTGTCCTCAACCGCCGCTGGCGGCGCGATGGATCGCGGCGCGCACGCGCTGGTAGGTGCCGCACGCGCAAATGTTGTCGATTTCGGAAATGTCGTCGTCCGTGGGATTCGGGTTGCGGGTCAGCAGGTCGACTGCCGCCATGATCATGCCCGACTGGCAGTAGCCGCACTGCGGCACCTGCTCGGCGATCCAGGCTTTTTGAACAGGGTGGCTGTTGTCAGGCGATAGGCCCTCAATCGTAGTGATGGATTTGCCGGCGGCCTCGCCGACGTCCATATCGCACGAGCGTTGCGCGCTCCCGTCGATGAGAACGGTGCACGCGCCACATTCTTCGATGCCGCATCCGTATTTGGTGCCCGTAAGGCCGAGCGTATCGCGTAGCACCCATAACAGAGGAGTACCGGAATCGACGTTAACCTGATACGGAGTGCCGTTGACGTTCAACGAAATCATTGCGACTTCTCCCAGCAAAGGCACTCCGTTGCCTGGGTAGCGCGGCAACCACAGCCGCGTCGTCTTGCCGAATGCACACACCCGCTCGACCTCGCACGCAAGCGGAGGATTGCAACCCGACGCGACCTCCAGATTCCCCTTGTAAGCAAATGTAAAGCACGGCATGTTAAGAAAACCGTGCAGACATCACAGATCAATAAGCGACCGCAGTGGTGCTACATATCTCCTTGTGTCTTGCGGTCTTCCTACTGGCTGCTCATCATTCCAACGTTATTTCGACATCATCATGCCTGCGATTCATTAGGAATATGGAGAACAGCGAAAAGTGGTCGCAGCTGCAAATTCACGTGTATCGTGAAAGTCGAAAACGGCACGAACGGCTAGGGCGCGGGCCAAGCGACTCGTCTTATCAAAGGCAGCTCGCTTCGGAAAAGCTTAGCTTCAAGATTATCCATGACGCCTCTCTAGCCTTTCACTGATCGCATTTAGTTTCATGATCGAGTGTCGGCGAAAGGGGTGCGCCACTTTTTAACCAAAGCGCCCAATTAGCTCGCATTGCTTTGGCTGATTCGCTGCATGGACCCCAAACAGCGGTTTCGACTTTGTAGGCTGAGGGAGCATCGCGCGCGACGTCGGACCAGCGATGTCGGGCTGCTGCGATGTCAATCGCGTCTATTGCCAGTTCGTCCTGCTTGGTGTGCCAGACGTCCGAGTGAAGAACTTTCTTCAGTTCCACTTCTGCTTCATCCCACCGTTCCGCGCCGATCAACGCGTCCAATCGTTCGCTGTCGATGAGTCGGCGCAATCCTGCCGAATTATCCCCAACTTTCGACACATAACCGTTCGCCTCAGCAATCAGCGATAAGGCCTGGTCGAACCTTCTATACTTTGTGCACATTGCAGCTTTGGCGGCCCTCAGCTCGATCTGCATTCTGGTCGATTCCGCAACCGGCAAGCCATTGACAACCGTGGTTGCTTCCGCGAAAACATTTTCAGCCGCCTCCAAATCGCCGAGTCCCATGAGTGCGCGACCGTCGGTGACCAGTCGATTAAAGCGACGCGACGGGTCTTCCTCACACGGATGCAGCTTGCACACCGCCGCAAACTTTTCGAACAACGCCCGAGCGTGGCGATAGCGCCCGAGCTGGATATCCGATTGCGCATATTCCGTGTAGAAGTCGTTGAGTTCCGATGGCGTATCTCGATGTACGTTTTCGAGAATCGGCTGGATGGCCGCAAAAACTTGCTGCGCTTCTCGAGGACGTTTTCCGTCCTGATACGCGTCTGCCTTAGCGATCATGTAAGTCGCACGGCTCGCGTCTTCGTCAGGCGTCTGTGGCAGCAGGGCAATCACCTGATCAATCGCCGCGATCGCCTCATCATAGCGATCGTGACGCAAGTATGCGCGTGCGAGCAAATAGTACGTCTGCCCGATT
>CAZZWP010000025.1:0-33329 GCA_964657965.1 uncultured Rudaea sp.
TCGCTATCAAGTGACTCGGCTTTCGTACTAAACGATCAAACGATGGGTGATTTCGGGAATCACCAGTTTGTGCGCCACCCACTGGGGTGGAGATGCGTCATCGCAGCGTTAAACACCAGCAACGCTGCGCTGCGGCAGGCATCGTGACTTCTCACCGAGCGGGTTGCTCTCACCAAGCAAGGAAGTTTCACATCAAGCGTGCTGCTGGTCATCAAGGCAAGACAGCTTCTCATCAAGCATGCGGCTCCTTGCTAAGTTGTTGCGGCTTCTGACCAACTGCGCTCTCCTCGCCAAGCATTGGATGCGAGAACCTGGCCTATCGTCTGCGAAACCCGAGTCGTCGGTGCGATGTGCCGAGCGCATGATTGATCGCACGTCGTCACGCCCGCGCACCGTGCCTATCCAATTACCACTGCTTCTAACCGATAAATCGGTTTTGACGTAACGGTGATCGCGCGCAGGAAGCGCGCGGTCCGCAGCCAGCATCAGGGACGTGCTGTCTGCGGACAACAGCCTGCGCGAACGACAAAGGTGTTTTTTGGTGACTTTTTGTCACCCGACAAAAAGTTACCCGCTGGCCGCAGGACAGCGGAAGCTCTTGCTTTCCCGACGACAAAAAAGATCAAAGGCAAAAACTGGATTCCAGCTTTCGCTGGAATGACAAGCTTAAGAGCAAAGTCACTAAACTCCAGCCTTCGCCGGAATGACGAGCAGAAAAAAACTTAGACGACGCGCGCGCGCAGCAAATCGTGAATATTCATAGCACCAACAACACGATGGTCACTATCCACAACCAGCAACGCGTGAATCTTATGCGCCTCCATCAACCGAGCCGCCTCGATCGCGAGCTTATCCGGCCCAATCGTCTTGGGCTTGGCGGTCATCAGCGTCGTCACCGGCGTCACCCGCAAATCCACCTTCGTATTGTCGAGCGCACGACGCAAATCACCGTCGGTAAAAACGCCGAGCAATCGTTTCTGCGCATCGACGATCGCCGTCATGCCCAAACCTTTGCGCGTCATTTCCATCAAGGTGTGCGACAGACTTGCATCGGCGCCGACACTCGGGATTTGATCGCCCGTGTGCATAATGTCGCTGATATGAAGAAGCAATCGGCGACCCAGACTTCCGGCCGGATGCGATCGTGCGAAATCTTCATCAGTGAATCCGCGCGCTTCGAGCAACGCGATGGCCAACGCATCGCCCATCACCAGCGCCGCCGTCGTGCTGGCGGTCGGCGCCAATCCGAGCGGACACGCTTCAGCGGGAACGCTCACGTCCAGATGCACATCGCCCATCGCCGCCAGCGACGAATCGGCATTGCCCGTCATCACGATCAATGGAATGCCTTGGCGTTTGATCGTGGGAAGAATCGTCAACAGTTCGTCCGTCTCGCCGGAATTCGACAACGCGAGTACGACATCTTTCTGCGTGATCATGCCCAGATCGCCATGGCTGGCTTCGCCCGGATGCACGAAGAAGGCGGGTGTTCCCGTCGAAGCCAGCGTCGCTGCGATCTTGCGCGCGATATGGCCCGATTTGCCCATGCCCGAGACCACGATGCGGCCCGGACATTCGAACATCACCTGGCACGCGCGCAAAAACGCGTCGTTGATGCGGCCCTTGAGTACGTCGATGGCGCGCGCTTCAGTTTCGATAACGGTCAACGCGCTGCGAACCAGCGAGACCGCATCGAGCATCGGATGCGTCACCACCGGAGCCGGCGCGACCACAGTTTGAAGTTGGGCGTTCATGAATAGCGATCGTAGGAGAGAGGGTCGTTGATTGGAATCCGCGGGTTCGTCCCGCCCCCGGTATCTGCCGCTCAGGTTTTTCAGTACCATGCGCAACCCTATTGTAACCTGTTGAACCCCATGCGGGCGTAGACGCGGCGCGGTTAACCGGCGTCGCAACTATCGCCTACACGCCCTTTGCCCGCCGCACGCCAGAAACCGGCCTTCCGATGAACACTGACACCATCAAGAATATGATCGAACAAGGTCTGCCCGGCGCCAGCGCCGACGTCCACGGCCCGGATGGCGTGCACTTCGAGGCGACGGTCATCGCGGCGGCGTTTGCGGGCAAGCTGCCATTGGCCAGGCATCGTATGGTGTACGCGACTTTGGGTAATTTGATGGGCGGCGAAATTCATGCGTTGTCTTTGAAGACGCTCACTCCCGACGAAGCATCGCACACCAAAAGTTAAGGCCGGCAAGTTAGCATCGGCGTAATTCACGGCATCGAACGTGCGGCACCTCACGGAATGCGAGGTTGCTGCGTTGGAATAAACGGGAGCGGCATCAACCATGGACGGCTCGGAGATCGGAATGGCGAAGATCGTAATCAGTGGTGGTGAGCCTCTCAAAGGCGATGTCTGGATTTCCGGCGCGAAAAACGCGGTCCTGCCGATTCTCGCGGCGACGTTGCTCGCCGACGAACCGATGACGATCGGCAACGTGCCGCATCTGCACGATGTCACGACGACGATGGAAGTGCTCGGCCAGATGGGCGTGCAACTCACCATCGACGAGCGCATGCGCATCCACGTCGATCCGCGTACCGCCACCAAATATTTCGCGCCGTACGATCTGGTGAAAACGATGCGCGCGTCGATCCTCGTGCTTGGTCCGCTCGTCGCCAAATTCGGACAGGCCGACGTCTCGTTGCCCGGCGGTTGCGCGATCGGATCGCGTCCGGTCGATTTGCATATCCGCGGACTGCAGGCGCTCGGCGCGGATGTCACGGTCGAGAACGGCTACATCAAGGCGCGCGCGAAACGGTTGAAAGGTGCCACAATCGTCATGGATCTCGTCACCGTCACCGGTACCGAAAACATCATGATGGCCGCGGCACTCGCCTCGGGGACGACCGTCATCGAGAATGCCGCGCAGGAACCCGAAGTCGTCGACCTCGCCAATTGCCTCAACGCGATGGGCGCGCAAGTCAGCGGTGCCGGCACGAGCACGATCGTCATCGATGGCGTCGAACGCCTGCACGGCACACACTACGACGTGCTTCCCGATCGAATCGAGACCGGCACGTTTCTCGTCGCCGCTGCCATCACCGGTGGACGCGTCATGGCCAAACGCGCGCGGCCGAAAACATTGGACGCCGTGCTCATCAAACTCGAAGAAGCCGGCGCGCACGTCAACACGGGCGAGGATTGGATCGAAGTCGATATGGACGGCCGGCGTCCGAAGGCCGTCGACGTCACGACCGCGCCGTATCCCGCGTTCCCCACCGACATGCAGGCGCAGTTCACCGCGTTGAATACGGTCGCCGAAGGCGTCGGCACCATTACCGAAACTGTGTTCGAGAATCGCTTCATGCACGTGCACGAACTCGAACGCCTGGGTGCGGACATCAAGCTCGAAGGCAACATCGCTGTGATCAAAGGCGTCGACGGCATGTCGGGCGCGCCCTTGATGGCGACCGACCTGCGAGCGTCGGCGTGCCTCGTGCTGGCCGGACTCGTCGCCAAAGGCGATACCACCGTCGACCGCATCTATCACATCGATCGGGGTTACGAGTGCATCGAGGAAAAACTCGGATCGCTCGGCGCGAAAATCCGCCGCCTTCCGTCGTAGATCATTTGTCGGAGACGTCATGCTCAAACGAAACGCGATCGCTTTGCTGGCGTTGACATGGATGGCGTCGGCCTGGACACAGGCGCTCGATCCGTCCATCACCCACTACGAAACCGCGGGTAATCTAGTCGCGAAACATCCGCTGCTGTGTGCGACGGTCGATAAATTGAAAAATACCGATACGCCGCCCGATCTTTATGCCGGCCTCGTCGATTGCGCCAAGCATGCGCGCTATGAAGACGCCGTATACTTTTTCGCATTGGCCGGTGTGTATTCGTTTTTCGACGCCGAGCGCGTCGTCGACGAAACCGCGCGCGCGGCGCACTCCGCGCTCACGCGCGACGCGATGGGCGAGCTCGATCAAACGACCAAAGACGCCGTTTTCGCGCAACTGAAAGCAACGCTGGGCGATCCGGCCAAGCTGCCCGCGGCATGCATGGCGATCACGCGTATCGGCCCGCCGAATTATTTTCCGCAGTACATGGTTCAGCACGGCATGGATGCCGTTAACGACAAGGTGAAAGGCAACGGCCTCGTCCCGGATTTCGACGCGAAAACGGCCTGGGACAAGGCGCTCGACAATTACCTGCATTGCCACTGATCGATCCATGCCGACGCAGAAACATGTCGTCGTCCTGAGCATTTCCGCCGGCGCGGGTCACGTCCGCGCAGCCCAAGCGTTATGTGAAACGGCCGAGCGCGAGTTTCCGAATCTGCGCCTGACGCATATCGATGTGCTCGATCTCGTGCCCGCCAGTTTCCGCAAACTCTATTTCGATTCGTATCTGAAGCTCATCGAAAAGATGCCGCTGTTGTGGGCGTATTTATATCGCCACACGGATCGGCCGGCGGACGAATCGAAAATCTCGTCGCTGCGTCGTCGCATCGAGCGTTTCAACACGCGCAAGCTTTACGCAGAGTTGGATCGTCTCGCGCCAGACGCGATCGTCTGCACGCACTTCCTTCCGCCGGAGTTGTTGGCGCGCCGCGTTGCGGGCGGACACGCAACGCCACCGGTGTGGGTGCAAGTCACCGACTTCGACGTGCACGCCTTGTGGGTGCATGACCACATGCGCGGGTATTGCGTCGCCAACGACGAAATCGCCTGGCGCATCGCCGAACGCGGTATTCCGGCGGCCCACGTTCACGTCACCGGCATTCCCATCGCGCCGCCATTTTTGCAGACGCTCGACCGCGCGACGTGCGCACGCGAAGTCGGTCTCGACCCGAACGTCACCACGTTATTGATGATGGCAGGCGGTGCGGGCGTCGGCGGTATCGAAACGCTCGTCGAGCGACTGGCTGCGTTGCAAAACGACGAAACCAATCCGCGTTTTCAAATCGTCGCGCTCGCCGGCAAAAACGAGAAACTGCTCGACAAATTGAAAGAAATAGCCGCGCGCTATCCGGCGACGATTTTTCCGATGGGATTCACACGAACGATCGAGCGCTTGATGGCGGCATCGGATCTCGCCATCACCAAGCCCGGTGGATTGACGACGTCGGAGTGCCTGGCGATGCAACTGCCGATGATTCTCGTGGCGCCGATTCCAGGGCAGGAAGAACGCAACGCGGACTATCTGCTTGAATCCGGCGTCGCGATTAAGGCGAATGATGCAGCGGCGCTCGAGTATAAATTGCTGCGTTTGCTGTCTGCGCCGGAGACGCTCGGCGCGATGCGCGAGCGGATGCGCGGCATCGCGAAACCCGACGCCGCCGCGCGCGTGCTTTCGCTTATTTCGCAGTCGCTAAACGCATCGTGATCGTTTCGCCGTTTTTCTCGACTTGTTCGATCTGCACCGGCATCCAGCCACGCTGCGGTGCGAACCAATACGTGGTCTGACGTTTGCTGTCGGCGCCGCGATCGCGGGAAACCTTCACTGCGTCGACGTTCGCCGAACCGAGCGAAATCGTTTCGTGGCCGGATTGCACATAGCGCTGATCGGAAACCTGATCTTTCTCGATGACGGGATAATTGAGTGCCGACGCTCCTGCTTTGAGATCGATCATCAGCGCGAGCACGACGAGATGACGGTCCATCACGGGCGAGGTTAATGCAACATTCGCGGTTTTTCCGTTGTCATCCACACGCGCCGACTTGGCGTTCCTGTCGCAGGTGATCGACGTCGCGCGCGACTTCAGCGCTTTCTGCGAATAATTGTAGGTGAGGCACTCGGGTTTGCTCGCGTTCCATGTGAACGTGGATTTTTCCTGGACATCGACGCCCAGCATCGCGGCCATGCCGGCGGTGCCGTGGGTTTGACTCAAGAATTCCCAATCGTTGCCGGCGTTGCGTAAATCGAGCGTGGCCTTGCCCATTTCCTTGCCGTTGCGTGACACGGTGTAATCCGCATGAAACGGCTGCAGCGGGGCATCGGCGGCGGCGGCCGATCCGGCGACGATGAACAGCGAGGCGGCGACGAAACAGAAACGCGATGCGGACATAATCGATCAACTCCAAACAAAGTGCGCGCAGGCTGGCACACGAAAGCTGAATCCTTCGTGTCGCGAACGTTCAAATTTCCTGTAATCGACCGTCGTCGACAAGACGAAGCGGATTACGCAGTAATTTTCCATCGAGCGTCACGCCGCTCTCGGTCAACGCGATGCGTTGTCGGTCGAGCATGTCGACCGTCGCGACGAGCAGGCGATGCTCACGGCGCAATAATCGCGATGCCAGCGTGACCGCGTCGTCGCCTTTCTCTATGGCGATGACCGTCTGACTGATCACCGGCCCACCATCGAGCTCGGCCGTGACGAAATGGACGCTGGCGCCGTGCGTCGAATCGCCGGCATCCAGCGCGCGCTGGTGCGTTCGCAAACCGGGATATTTCGGCAGCAATGAAGGATGAATGTTGATGACGCGCCCACGCCACGCGCCGATGACTGAGGGATCGATCACGCGCATAAATCCGGCAAGGACGATCAAATCCGGCTGAAATTTTGCAGCGGCGTCGAACAGGACGCGGTCGAAGTCCCCGCGCGTTGTATACTTTTTAGCATCCAGCGCGAGGGCGGGCACGGCGAGATTTTTAGCGACCTGCACCGCGCGCGAATCGGCCTTGTCGCTGAGCAACGCACACAGTTCGATCGGCAATGATCCATTGCGTTGCGCCTCGACGAGCGCAGCAAAATTGGTTCCGCGACCGGACGCAAAAACGACGACGCGCACGCGTCAGCGCATCACACGCCGGCGCCCGCGCCGTCGGCCGCGCGTACGCGGCGAACCCAGAACCAGCTATCGGAACTGAACCGGACGCGAAACGCATCCGGTGCCGTTTTCGAATCGATGATCTGCATGCGCTTGGCTTGGCTGCACACTTTTTGGAGCGGCACGGAATGGAAACAACCGCGCACCTCGTGCGACGGCAGCGCCCACGGTACCGTGCTGCCGAAGAATACGTAGTCGCCGTCCTGCTGGATGTTCACGTAATCGCTGACGCCACGGTGGCGTCCATGCGCCGCCCAGGTGCGGACGATGTCCATCGTCGCGCAATCCGGTTCGACGCAGCGGCCGAGCGCGATGATGTCGCGCGGATCGAGCTGCTGCGACGTCACATACAACCGATCGCCCTTGCGAAAAGGAACGGCGGGATGAAACGACGCTTTATCGGGCGTGACGACGAATTCCGTCGGGACGGCAGCCGATGCCGCGACGCACGTCATCGACAAAAGTGCGATGAGAATACTAACTAAACGTTTCATAGGTCACCTCGTTCGACGTGGAGCGTCGGCGTCACGCGATTCTTACGCGGTCGCCTCCGTTGGAAGTCACGACCTCGCCGATATGCGTTGCGGACAAATCCAGACCACGCAAATTCTCGATAGTTTTATCGGCATCGTCTTTGCCGGCAATCACGGTAAACCCGATCCCGCAATTGAACGTGCGCCACATTTCCGATTGCGCGACGTTGCCTTCGCGTTGCAGCCAATCGAACACCGCGGACATTGTCCAGTTGGCGCTGTCGAGCGCGATGCCGAGATCGTCCGGCACCACGCGAATAATATTTTCCGTCAGTCCGCCACCTGTGATATGCGCCATGCCGTGCACGGATTGTTTTGCCAGCAATTGCAGAATCGGTTTGACGTAAATCGTCGTCGGCGCCATCAGCGCATCGGCGAGTTTCGTGCCGTTCAAATCCATGTCGAAAGGATTTCCCGCACGCGCAGCGATCTTGCGGATCAGCGAATAGCCGTTCGAATGCGGGCCGCTCGAGGCGATACCGATGATCGCGTCGCCCGCTTTTATTTTCGAGCCGTCGATGAGATTGGATTTCTCCACCGCGCCGACGCAGAATCCGGCCAGATCGTATTCACCCGGCGCGTACATATCCGGCATCTCTGCCGTCTCGCCGCCGATCAACGCGCAGCCGGTCAGTTCGCAGCCTTTCGCGATGCCGCCGATGACGCTGACGGTCGTCTCGACATCGAGTTTCCCCGTCGCGAAATAGTCGAGGAAGAACAGCGATTCGGCGCCTTGCACCAGCACGTCGTTTACGCACATGGCGACGAGATCGATACCGATCGTGTCGTGGCGATTCAGCATTTGCGCGAGTTTGAGTTTGGTGCCGACGCCATCGGTTCCCGAAACGAGAACGGGATCTTTGTAGCGCCCGGCCAGTTCGAACAGTGCGCCGAATCCGCCGAGTCCCGCCATCACTTCTTTGCGGTAGGTGCGTGCCACCAGCGGCTTGATGCGCTCGACGACGTCTTCGCCCGCGTCGATATCGACACCGGCGGCGCGGTAGGTGAGGGCTTCTTTGTCGGCCATGGCGGGCGTTCGAGGCGGGGTACCAAATGATAGACGTTCGCGCCGCGATTGGGCAGACTGCGAATCCGTCTTGCTGCCTCGGATATCGCTGTGCGCCGCGTTCTTCCGCGTTGTCTGTTCCTGCTTCTCAGCGTGTGGCTCGCCGCGCAAGCGCACGCGGCGGGCTTGTATACCGGTGAAGTGCCGGTGAATTCGCAGTCGGAAGGCGATCGCAACGAAGCACTCAAAGCCGCGCTGGCGCAGGTATTTACGAAGGTCGGCGGCGATACGTCGATCCTGACGCGGCCTGACATCGGCAAAGCCGTCGCCGGCGCCTCGCGTTATGTTCAGCAATATCAATACACGCAAGATCCGACGACGGGCCACATGCTACTGTCCGCGCAATTCGATCGCGATGCGATCGATCAGTTGCTCGGCAATTCCGTGGCCAAAGGCGGCGATGCGTCGCCCGCCGTCATTGATACCAAGCCCCAGAGTTATCGCGTGTGGGTAAGCGGTGTCGGTTCGGCCGATGCGTACGCGCGTTTGGTCGGCGCGCTCAGCCGCAACGAATTGGTACGCGGCGTGCAGGCCGAACAAGCGCGCGGCGACGGTGTGGAACTGAAAATCGACACGGCGGGCCCGTTGCAACGCGTGCTCGATTCGCTCGGCAACGGCCCGATCCGCGTCTCGAATGCCAAGCCGCCGGTCGACGGCGTCGATGCGCTGCTCGACATGCAGCCGTGAGCGGCTGAAACGATGCTCTCCGCCAGACCGAGCGCCGTGACGTCGAGTTCGCCGCTTCGGCATTTGCCCAATGCGCTGACCGCGTTGCGCATGGTGATGGTCATACCGCTGGTTTGGCTCATCAACGAGCGTCGCTATGACGCGGCCGTCGTCATCGCGTTGATTGCCGGCATCACGGATGCGCTGGACGGCTGGCTCGCCAAACATTTCGCGTGGCAAAGCTGGATCGGCGGCATCATCGATCCGATCGCCGACAAGATGATGCTGATCGGCTGTTTCGTGTCGCTCGGTTTGGTCGGCGCGCATCCGGAATGGTTGACGATGCTCGTCGTCGGCCGCGATGTGCTCATCGTCGCCGGTGCGCTGATCTATCACTATTTCATCGGACGCATCAGCGGCGAGCCGACGTTATTGTCGAAGATCAACACGTGCGTGCAGATCGCGTATGTCGTTCTGCAGCTCGTGAATCTGTCGACGTGGATTGAATTTCCGCATCCCGTGATCGTCTTCGCGATTTATCTCACGGCCACGTTGGCCGTAGCGAGCGGACTGCAATACGTGGTGATCTGGTCCGCCAAGGCGATGCGGGCGCAGGAGCGCGCGCGATGACGCCGAAAATCGCGCAACGCTGGCAGCTCATCGCGCTTGTCCTGCTGATTTGCGCGGCGTTGTATATTTTGTCGCCGGTGCTGACGCCGTTCGCGGTTGCCGCCATCTTCGCTTACTTGTTCGATCCGCTCGTCGATCGACTACAGCGCATGAAACTGAGCCGCACGTGGGCGACGACGATCGTCTTCCTCGTGCTCATGATTTTGATGATCATCGTGCTCGTTCTGCTGATTCCGTACTTGCAGCGCCAGATCGCCACGCTGATTCGTCATCTGCCCGACTGGATCGCCTGGGTGCAAAACGAAGGCGTGCCGTGGTTGAACGCGAAGTTCGATCTCAGCCTCGAAGCGCCGGACATGCAGTCGATCGTGACCGTGCTTCAAGAACATTGGAAAGAGGCGGGCGGCGCCGCGGCGACGGTCGTGGCGGTACTGTCGAAATCCGGATTCACGATCGTCGGCTGGATCGTTCACGTCGTCGTCGTGCCGGTCGCATTTTTCTACCTGCTGCGCGATTGGCATACGATGATCGACAGCATCCACGATCTGCTGCCGCGGTCGGTCGAACCGACGATCACCAAACTGGCGCGCGAATCGGACGAAACGCTGAGCGGATTCATACGAGGACAAGTGTCGGTCATGCTGGTGCTCGGCGCGATTTACGCCATCGCGTTGTGGGCCGTCGGCATCGATATCGGTCCGCTGATCGGCATCATCGCCGGGCTCATCAGCTTCGTGCCGTATCTGGGCAGCATCACCGGCATTTTGATGGGACTCATCGCCGCACTTGTTCAATACCATGACTGGCTGCATATTTTCTTGGTGCTCGGCGTGTTTGTCGTGGGCCAGATGATCGAGGGTTACATTCTCGTGCCCCGTCTCGTCGGCGAAAAAATAGGGCTGCATCCGCTGGCAGTGATATTCGCCGTGCTGGCCGGCGGTGAACTCTTCGGATTTCTGGGCGTCTTGCTCGCATTGCCGATCGCGTCGATATGCATGGTGATGCTGCGCTATCTGCACGGACGCTACCGCGCGAGCGATCTGTATCGGCACGGCCGCGAACCGACGATCGTTTTGCCCGGCGACGCGGGTCTGATCGTTGTCGACCACGTCGCGTCGCCGCACATTCCGCCCGCCGAGAAATCATGAGCGAGCAATTGCCGTTGGCGCTGCGCTGGCCGGCGCAGCAACGCTTCGACACATTCATCACCGACGGCAACGACATCGCCGTCGACGCACTGACACACGCCGCGACGTCTGAGTCGCCCTGGATTTTTCTAAGCGGGCCACCGGGTAGCGGCAAAACGCATCTACTGTTTGCCGCGTGCGCGGCGGCTTCGGCGAACGGGCGCACGGCGCAATATCTGCCGCTGTCGAAAATCACGAACGGTCGCGAACAGTCGATTCGCGCGTTCGGCGGCAGCGCATTTCTCGCCATCGACGATGTCGACACAATCGCCGGCGACGAGCTGGCGGAACACGCTTTGTTCGATCTCTTCAACCGTGTCCGCGCCGAAAACTCCTCGGTTTTGTTTGCCGCGTCCGCGCCTCCGCCGCAACTCGGGGTCACGTTGCCCGATCTCGTCTCGCGTTTGTCGAGCTGCACGCAACTGGCGTTGCGGCCGCTATCTGATGTTGCGCGTCGCGAAGCCGTGCGTCGACGCGCCAGCGCGCGCGGCATTGATCTCGACGATGCGGTCATCGATTGGATGTTCGATCACACGCCGCGCGATCTCGGTAGCCTTGCTGCATTGATCGAACAAATCGATCGCGCGTCGCTCGCGGCGCAGCGACGCGTGACCGTGCCTTTCTTGCGCAAATTAGTCGGCACGCAACACTGAGTTGAGTTCAGCCAATCGTTGTGGGGTACCGACGTCGTTCCATATGCCGCGATAATGTTCGCCGGCGATTTCATTGCGATGCATCGCTGCGCGCAGGATAGGAACAACGGAAAATTTTCCATCTGTTTGGCCGTCCAGCAAGCTCGGTCGATATACACCGATGCCCGCGAACGTCAGTCGTGGCGTCAATTCGTCGAACAAACGCTCGTCGCGCAACACGAAATCGCCGGCCGGATGGTGCGGCGGATTGTCGACCATCACCAAATGAGCGAGTCCGAGTGGATTTTGCGGCAATGTGGAAAAATCAAAATCGGTAAAAATATCGCCGTTCACGGCAAGGAATGGATCGTGACCGAGAAAGGGAAGTGCGCGGAACATGCCGCCGCCGCTGTCCAACGGCTCAGGTCCTTCGAAGGAGTAGCGAATACGAAGATTCCACGCCGCGCCATCGCCAAGCTTCGCCGGAAACTGCGCGGCCAGATGGGACGTGTTGATGACGACCTCGCGCACGCCCGCGCGCGCGAGTTTTTCCAGATGCCAAACGATGAGCGGTTTGCCACGAACGTCGAGCAGCGGTTTCGGGGTCGTGTCGGTGAGCGGCCGCATCCGTTCGCCGAGACCGGCCGAAAAAATCAGCGCGCGTTCGATCATAGTGCGGCGATGAGCGGACGATGACGCGGTGTGGTCAGGTCGCGCTCGCCGACGGTCTTTTTCAGCAAAGTGGAAAAATCCACAAGTTCCGGATAGTACGCCGCCACGGTCAGCACGTAATTCAAAATCAACGGCAGATCGTTCAGATACATCGCCTTGCCGTCGCGGTAGTTCAGTCGACAGAAAAGCCCTAGCACCTTGATGTGCCGCTGCAATCCAATCAAATCGAACCAACGGCGGAAACGCGCGCCGTCCACATCGATGATTCCCGCCGCGACGAGTCGCTCATAATAATTATTCACCCAACGGTCGACGCGCTCGATCGGCCATGCGATATAGCAATCACGCAGCAACGAGGCGAGATCGTACGTGATCGGCCCCAGCATCGCGCCTTGGAAATCGATGATGGCCGGGTTGGCGCCAGGACTCACCAACAAATTGCGGCTGTGATAATCGCGATGCATGAATCGGCGCGGTTGTTCATCGGCGGCGTTGGCGATGTGGCGCCATGCGTTTTCGATGACGTCCCACTCGTCGCAGCTCGGATTGAATCCGAGATGGCGGCGCAGAAACCAGTCACCGAGCAATTCCATTTCGGGGATCGTGCGCGTTACGTCGAATACGGGCAGATTGTCCGGCGACACGCGCTGCTGCATGCGCAGCAGCGCATCGAGCGCGTCGCCATAAAGTGCGTCGACGCTGGCATCGTTCAATTCAGGCAAATACGTACGCGCGCCAAGATCTTCCATCAGCACGAAGCCACTCTCGACATCGACGGCAAACACTTCCGGCGCGTGCAAATCCGCCGCACGCAATCGCGCGCCGATGTCCAGCCAAGGACGCACGTCTTCGTGCTCGGGCGGGGCATCCATCACGATCCAGCTTTTGTCGTGCGCCGTCGCGCGCCAATAACTGCGAAAACTTGCGTCCGCAGAGGCGACCGCCAAGTCGAAACGCCCACCTTCAAGATTGGCGGCGACGAAGCGGCGCAGGTCGATTTCGCGATGCAGTATATCGAGCGTCATCCGGACATTTTAGCGTTTTGACTTAATGGGCGTCGAAATAGTACAATTTTGGTACGGTATTCATGCGATCATCGTCGATCACGACCATCAACCAGCGGCCATCACGACCGCACGTTTCAAAAAAACACGATGCTTCGAGTCAGCAAATTAACGGATTATGCGACGGTCGTCATGTCGGTACTCGCCGTCGCGCCGGATTCCGTGCACAGCGCACAGGATCTCGCCGAAAAAGCGCGTCTGGAAGTACCGACCGTGAGTAAGCTGCTGAAACAATTGGCGCAGGCGCAGCTGGTGGAATCCTTCCGGGGCGTAAATGGCGGCTATCGTCTAGCACGCACGCCCGACCACATCAGCATTGCCGATATCGTCACCGCGATGGAAGGTCCCATCGGTATGACGGAATGCAGCGCGCACAGCGGCGTCTGCGGCCACGAACCGCATTGCGGCGTGCGCGTGAACTGGCGGCGCATCAATCAGGCGATTGCGCAGGCACTCGACAGCGTGAAATTATCCGACATGATCAAGCCGACGACGAAGAAATCTGTTTCCATTCCCGCCCTGTTGGCGACGGTCTGACCGATGAACAGCGAAACGATCGAAACGATTAGCGCACCCGTCGGCAACGAGGCTGTTACCGAGGCGATGAATCGCCGTTACTCGGCGGGTTTCGTTACGGACATCGAATCCGAAAGTCTGCCGCCCGGTTTGAGCGAAGATGTGGTGCGTGCCATTTCCGCGCGCAAGAACGAGCCGGAATGGATGACCGAATGGCGTCTGCAGGCGTATCGCCATTGGTTGACGATGCGCACGCCGCAGTGGGCGAAATTGCGTATCGAGCCGATCGATTTTCAGGCGATCAGTTATTTCTCGCAGCCCAAGAACAGGCCGAAATCGCTCGCCGACGTCGATCCGAAATTGCTCGAAACGTACGACAAACTCGGCGTGCCCCTGCACGAGCGCGCGCGCCTCGCCGGTGTCGCCGTCGATGCCGTGTTCGATTCCGTTTCCGTCGGCACGACGTTCCGCAAAGAACTCGCTGAAGTCGGTGTGATTTTTTGTTCGATGTCCGAAGCGGTCCGCGAACACCCGGACCTGGTGAAGAAATATCTCGGCAGCGTCGTGCCGACCACTGACAATTATTTCGCCGCGCTCAATTCCGCCGTTTTTTCCGACGGCAGCTTTGTATTTGTGCCGGCGGGTGTGCGCTGTCCGATGGAGTTGTCCACGTATTTCCGCATCAACGCGCGCGATACGGGGCAATTCGAGCGCACTCTGCTCATCGCGGAAGAACGCGCGAGCGTGTCGTATCTGGAAGGCTGCACCGCGCCGATGCGCGACGAAAACCAGTTGCACGCGGCCGTCGTCGAACTGGTCGCGCTGGACGACGCAAGCATCAAGTATTCGACGGTGCAGAACTGGTATCCCGGCGACGAAAACGGCGTCGGCGGCATCTACAACTTCGTTACCAAACGCGGCGATTGCCGCGGCGCGCGCTCGAAGATTTCGTGGACGCAAGTCGAAACCGGTTCGGCGATCACATGGAAATATCCGAGCTGCGTGTTGCGCGGCGACGATTCCGTCGGCGAATTCAATTCCGTCGCGCTGACGCATCATTGCCAGCAAGCCGACACCGGCACAAAAATGATCCACATTGGTAAAAATACCAAAAGTAAAATTGTATCCAAAGGCATTTCCGCCGGACGTGGCCAGAACACGTATCGTGGCCTGGTGAAAGTCGAAAAAGGCGCGGACGGTGCGCGCAACCACACGCAATGCGACTCGCTGCTGATCGGCAAGAAATGCGGCGCGCATACGTTCCCGTACATCGAAGTGAAGAATCCCGGCGCGATCGTCGAGCACGAAGCGACAACGTCGAAAATCTCCGACGATCAATTGTTCTACTGCCGCTCGCGCGGCGTCAGCGAAGAAGATGCGGTTTCGATGATCGTCGACGGATTTTGCAAACAGGTTTTCAAGGAATTGCCGATGGAGTTTGCGGTGGAGGCGAAAAAGTTGTTGGAGGTGAGTTTGGAAGGAGCCGTAGGCTGATGCTGACAATCGACAATCTCCACGTCCGCATCGCGGGCAAAGAAATTCTCAAAGGCCTTTCGCTCGCCGTCGAAGCGGGCGAAGTGCACGCGATCATGGGTCCGAACGGCGCGGGCAAATCCACCCTCGGCAATATTCTGGCCGGACGCGAAGGCTACGAAGTCACACAAGGTACCGTTGTATACAATGGTAAAAATCTGCTGGAGCTCGAACCCGAACAGCGTGCGGCGGAAGGTGTGTTTCTCGCGTTTCAGTATCCGGTAGAGATTCCCGGCGTCAACAATACGTATTTCCTGCGCGCGGCGTTGAACGCACAGCATAAATATCGCGGCGAGGCGGAAGTAGACTCGATGCAGTTTCTGAAACTCGTACGCGAGAAATTGCGCGTGCTCCATATTTCCGACGAGCTGCTGCATCGCGCCGTTAACGCGGGATTTTCCGGCGGCGAAAAGAAGCGCAACGAGATTTTTCAGATGGCCGTGCTTGAGCCGAAACTGGCGGTGCTCGATGAAACCGATTCGGGCCTCGACATCGATGCATTGAAAATGGTCGCCGACGGCGTCAATGCGATGCGCGACCCGCACCGCGCGTTCGTCGTGATCACGCACTATCAGCGTCTGCTCGACTACATCGTCCCGGACGTCGTGCACGTGATGGTCGATGGCCGCATCGTCGAGAGCGGCGACAAATCACTGGCGCTGAAATTGGAGGAACAAGGTTATTCCTGGGTGGCCGAACGCAAACTCGCGGGCGCGGCATGAACGCGTTGCTCGACGAATTCGGTACCGGCGACGCGCAGGAACGGGACGAGTCATGGCGCTACAGCAAGACGGCGCTGCGTGCGTTGTCGCAACAGGAGTTTGCGCCGGCCATCGGCGATGTCGCGCTCTCGGCGGATTTGATCCAACGCTTCGACTGGACGGAAACGCGTGGATCGCGAGTCGTCTTCGTGAATGGACAATTGGTCGAGCGGTATTCCGACGTTTCAGCGCTTGCATCCGCGATCCGGATGACGCATAGCGATGGACGTATCGCATTTGCGATCACATCGGCGTCGGATCGACCGCTCCATCTTGTCCACATCAACCTGCCGGGCGCGCAGCAAAGTCGGTGGTCGCTGACGTGCGACGTCGATGCGGCGTTCGATTCGACGATCATCGAACAACACCTCGGTGAGACGGGAACCGATGTGCTCGGCTCGCTGCTGTCGAATATTCATGTCGCGGCCGGCGCAAAATTACATGTGATTACGTTGGGCGATTTTTCGGACTCCGCATCGATTTATCGTCGCGTGAACGCAAATACGGATGGAATATTGCGGACGACGCACGTGCTGGCGGGCGGACGTCTGCAGCGATTTGATATCGCCGTCGATTTGAGGAAAAAGATGGCACGCTACGAAGCGCGCGGCGTGTTCGCCGTGCGCGGCCGGCAGCATGTCGACGTGCATTTGGACGTGCGGCACACGGCGCGCGACACGTCGAGCGATATTCTTTGGCGCGGCATCGCCGACGAGCGCAGCCGCGGAATTTTGCATGGCGCGATCACGGTCGCGCAGGGCGCCGATGGCGCGGATGCACAGTTACAAACGAAAAATATCCTATTGTCGTCGAATGCCGAAATCGACGCGCAGCCGGTGCTGGAAATCTATGCCGATGAAGTGAAAGCAAGCCACGGCGCCACAGTGGGACAACTCGACGAACGCGCGTTGTTTTATTTGCGATCGCGTGGTGTATCCGCGGCAATGGCGCGCATGATGCTTATCTCCGGATTTGCGCACGAAGTGTTCGGATTCGTTGAAGGCGATCTGCTCGTGCGGCTCGGCGAGTGGCTGGAGCGACGCTTGCAGCTGAAGGATCAGACGTCGTGAACGCATTGCCGAAGACATCGCCTGATACGTTCGACGCGCTGCGCTATCGCGCTGACTTTCCGGTGCTGACCCGTCACGTATACGGCAAACCGCTCATCTATTTCGACAACGCGAACACTTCGCAGAAGCCGGTCGCCGTTATCGATGCGGTCGACCGTTTTTATCGCGAGTCGAATGCGAACGTTGCGCGCGCCGTGCATCAACTCGGTGCGGAAGCTACCGCTGCATACGAAGCCACGCGCGACAAGCTGGCACGATTCGTCAACGCTTCGTCGCGCGACGAAGTGATACTGACGAGCGGCACGACGCAGGCCACGAATCTCGTCGCCTACAGTTATGCGCTGCCGATTTTGAAGCCGGGCGACGAAATTCTCGTCACGACGATGGAACATCACGCCAATATCGTGCCGTGGCAGATTGTCGCCGAGCGCGCGGGCGCGAAAGTCATCGCGGCGCCGATCACTGAACGCGGCGAATTGATCGTCGACGAGTTCGTGAAACTGTTGACGCCGCGCGTGAAACTTGCCGGCGTGACGCACGTGTCGAATGTGCTCGGCACGATCAATCCGATCCGAGAGTTGGCGAAAGCATGCCGCGCGCGCGGCATTCCGTTGCTGGTCGACGGATCGCAGGCCGGCCCGCATTTGCCGATCGATGTGCAATCGCTCGGCTGCGATTTTTACACGCTAACCGGCCACAAGATTTTTGGTCCCACCGGCACGGGCATGTTGTGGGCGCGCAAGGAAATCCTGCAAGCGATGCCGCCGTTCTTCGGCGGCGGCGAAATGATTCGCACGGTGACGTTCGAAAAGACGACGTTCGCCGATCCGCCGCATCGGTTCGAGGCGGGCACCCCGAACATCGCGGGATTCGTCGGACTCGGCGCCGCGCTCGACTATGTGACCGCCATCGGCATCGATCGCATCGGTGCGTACGAGCGCGAATTGCTCGCATACGCGACGTCGGCGCTCAAGAAAATATCCGGGTTGCGCATCTTCGGCGCGGCGCCGCACAAGGCGGCCGTGATTTCGTTTTTGATCGACGGCGTGCACGCGCACGATCTGGCCACATTGCTCGATCTGGAAGGAATCGCCGTTCGCTCCGGTCATCATTGCGCGCATCCGTTGATGCAGTTTTTCGGCGTGCCCGCGACGTTGCGCGCCTCGCTGTCGTTCTACAACACGCGCGAGGAAATCGATCAGTTCGTCGCGGCCGTGGACCGGGTGCGGAAACTTTTGGCGTAGTCCACGCTCCAAGAGGCGGGGTCGGGTGTAACAAGTGACGGCAATGGATCAAGCGGCTATCGCGGAATTCGTAGTACGCCACGCGTCGGCGGGCGATGTGCCTGCCATTGTCGCGCTGGTCGAATCGGCGTATCGCGGTGATGTCAGCCGACGCGGCTGGACGACCGAGGCGGATTTTCTCGATGGCCAGCGCATCGATGTCGCGGGCGTCACCGACGTCATCGCCAAACCCGACAGCGTCGTGATGCTCGCCGAGCGCGCGGACGGGGAATTGCTGGCCTGCTGCCATATCGAAAAGCAAGGCGACGCCTGTTATTTCGGCATGTTTTCCGTGCGCCCCGGCTTGCAGGGCAGCGGCATCGGCCGGCGCATGCTCGACGCGGCGGAAGGTTTCGCCCGCCTCGAGTGGAAAAGTATAAAAATGGAAATGACGGTGATTTCCATCCGCGACGAACTCATCGCGTGGTACGAGCGGCGCGGCTATCGTCGCACGGCGATTTTCAAACCGTTTCCGTATGGCGATGAGCGATTCGGCATTCCGAAGCGCGACGATCTGCGCTTCGAGCTGATGGAAAAGCGGTTGTGAGTGACTGGATTCGCGTCTGCGCGCAATCGGAATTACTCCCCGGCGAAAACAAAATCGCGTGGGACGGCGACGTCGCCATCGCCGTGTTCAATATCGACGGCACGCTGTACGCCATCGAAGACGTGTGTACGCACGACGGTGGCGAATTGGCCAGCGGCGAATTGCACGGCGCGGAAATCGAATGTCCTCGCCACGGCGCGCGCTTCGACGTGCGGACGGGCGCCGTTTTGTCGCCCCCTGCGTACGAACCGGTGGCGAAGTTTCCGGTGAAGGTCGCCGAGGGCATCGTCTTCACACGGGACGATCGCTGGGACTAGCGAGAATCATGGTATTCGCGTCTTGCAACATCGGAATGTTTTGTCTATTATTAAATGAGAATCGTTCTCAATTGCGTCTCGATTCCTATTTCTAGTGCTGTTTGGGGATTTGCGTGAACGGATTTTCTCGACCCTTGGCTTTGTGTGCGACGGCTCTGGTCGTCATTTCTGCGACGTGCGGCAGTCTCGTCTTGGTCGGCGCGCATGCCGACGGCACTTCCGCCGGCCCGACGCCCGCGGCATTGGGCGAAAAGATTTTCCGCGACGTGTCTCTGTCCGCTTCAGGACAAATGGCCTGCGCCACATGCCACAACCCGGCCAATGCGCACGCGCAGACGAACGATGTCTCGGTGCAATCCGGCGGTGAGAATCTCGACGTCCCGGGGTTTCGCGCGGTGCCGTCCTTGCGCTATCTGAATTTCAATATTCCGTTCTTCTTCCAGAACGACGGCACGCCGACCGGCGGCTTCAATCGGGACGGGCGCGCCAAAGATCTCGTCGACCAAGCGGAACGTCCGCTGCTGGCGCCGCACGAAATGGCAAACGGCGATTCGGCCACCTTTACGGCCAAGTTAAGTCAGGCGGTCTACGCCGACGATTTCAAGAAAGTTTACGGCGCGAATGTTTTTGCCGATCCTGATCTCACGCTGCTTGCTGCCGAATATTCGATTTCGTCGTACGAATTGTCATCGTCGGAATTCCATCCGTTCGACTCGAAGTATGACTATTTCCTGGCCGGCAAAGTGATGTTGTCCGATCAGGAATTGCGCGGCTACTACGATTTCAACAGTCAGCAAAAAGGCGGCTGCGCGGGTTGCCACCCGAGCATGCCTGTCGCCGGCGTGCCGCCCGTATTCACCGATTACACGTACGACAACCTCGGCGTGCCGCGCAATATGGAAATTCCGGCGAACGCCGATCCGACCTATTTCGACATGGGATTGTGCGGACCGGAACGCACCGATCTGGAAAATCGAACAGACCTGTGCGGCCAGTTCAAGGTACCGACGCTGCGCAACGTCACCACGCGCCATGTGATTTTTCACAACGGCGAATTCCACGATTTGCGCAAGGCGATCGAATTCTACGTGCAGCGTGATACGAATCCGGAGTTGTGGTACCCACTCGACGACAGCGGCGCGCCGCAGAAATTCAACGACGTACCGCCGCTGCTGACGCGCAACGTCAATGTGACGGAAGTCCCGTACAACCGTCATCCGGGCGAACAGCCGGCGCTTTCCGAAGACGAAATCGACGATGTGATGGCGTTCCTGAAAACGCTCACCGACGGCTACGACCCGGCCACCGATACTGCCGATCCATCGCGCGACGTGCCGCTCGAATAAAAATATAAACGTATAAAAATGGAGAATGGGATGATCTCGAAGACCTTGCGTCATACGCGCATCGCGCTGGCAACGTTCGCGTTCTGCAGCGCGTTTTCAGCGCCCGCTTTTGCGGACGATGCCACGCTGAAGGCTGAAGTGGATGCCTTGAAAGCCGAAGTCGCCGCGCTGAAAGACGAAGTACGCCAGATGCATAGCGAGCGCGTGGCGTCGCCGGTCGCCGCCGTGCAGCAACCGACGACGTCGACGCCCGCGCCGCAACCGGCGCCCGGCGCCCCGACGACGACTGTCGCCGCGTCCAATCCAGTGCCGGGCGCGCCGAATCCCGGCATCGCGCTCGGCGGCAACACGACGCTGTGGGGCTATGGACAAATCGATTACAACCATCCGACGGGCAACGCGGCCGATTCCATCGCCGACCTCACACGCGCCGTCCTCGGTTTCAATCACGAGTTCAACGAAACGACGCGCGTCTACGGCGAGCTGGAATGGGAACACGCCGTCACATCGAACGTCGATCAGGGTGAGTCGGAAGTCGAACAGCTCTACATCGAGCATCAGTTGGCCGACAACTACGGTGTGCGCGCCGGTTTGATGCTCATACCGCTCGGACTTTTGAACGAGCATCACGAGCCGACGCAGTATTACGGCGTGGAGCGCAATCTCGTCGAGCAGGCGATCATTCCGACGACGTGGCGCGAAGGCGGCGTCGCCGGTTACGGCAGTACCGAGTCCGGATTCGTTTGGAATTTCGGCATCACGACCGGTCCGGATCTCGGCAATTGGGATCCGACATCCGACGAAGGACGCGCGTCTCCGCTCGGCAGCATTCATCAGGAGTTGCAGCTCGCGCACGCGCACGATCCTTCGGTGTTCGGTGCACTGAACTGGAACGGCATTCCCGGTTTGAACGTGGGCGGCGGTATTTTCACGGGCAAGATCGGTCAGGCCACGAGCGAGCAAACGTTCGGCGATAAGAATTTCCCTGCCGATAATTCGCGCCTCGTACTCGGCGAAGTACACGCGCGGTGGCAGCCGGGTCCCTTCGATTTTTCCGCGTTGTACACGCGCGGCACGATCAGCGACACGCAGGCACTCAACCTCACGTTCCTCGGTCAGCCGACGCCAGTACCGAAATCGTTCTGGGGCACCTATGTGCAAGGTGCGTGGCATGCGCTGGAATGGAACACGTCGTCGCTGGTACCGTTCGCGCGTTACGAAGCGTTCAACACCGGCGCGTCGTATGCGGCGCAACCGCTCGGTCTCGGTACGCCGGCGTTGCCGACGGAACGCGTCTGGACGGCCGGCGTGAATTACTATCTGAACCCGAACGTCGTGTTCAAGATCGATTACCAGGATTTCAACCGCGATGATCCCGCACTCAATTACGGAAACCGTATCGATCTCGGTATCGGTTACCAGTTCTAGGAAGACGTGATGCACGTGCGCTGGCTGATTCCCGCGGGCATTGCCGCCGCGTCCGTCGCGCACGTTGCTTATGCCGCGCAGTACATGACCGTCGAACAGGCGCAGGCATCGGCGTTTCCGAATGCGACCCAATTCGTGCCGCTCGCCGAACCCGATGCGGCCACGGCCGCTGCGATCGGCGCGATGACCGGTTGGGCGCCGCGCATTTTCGACGCCCGCGCCGGCGATACGCATCTGGGTTACGTGATCGTCGATCAAGTAATCGGCAAAAGTGAATTGATCACGTACGCGGCATCGATCGATGCCAAAGGCGCGATCGCGTCGATCGAAATTCTCGACTATCGCGAGTCGCATGGCGGCGAAGTTCGGTTGCCTGGATGGCGCAAGCAGTTCGTCGGCAAAACGTCCGCCGATCCAGTCGCATTGAACAAAGACATCAAGAATATTTCCGGTGCCACGTTGTCGTGCCAGCACCTGACCGACGGTGTGAACCGGCTGCTGAAGTATTACCAGCAATTGCTCGCGAAAGGCTGACGTGATGGTAAGACGCGCCCGCCCGTTTCTCGGCACGTTCGTCGACATGCGCGTTGAAGGCATGCACGAGATCGACGCGATGCGCGTAATCGACGCTGCTTTTGCGGAAATCGCGATCGTCCATCGCTGCATGAGTTTTCACTCTGACGACAGCGACTTGTCGCGCTTGCATCGAGCCGACGTCGGAAGCGCAGTCGCGGTCGACGCGCGAACGCACGAGGTGCTCGCCGCGGCGTTGCGCGTGGCGAGCATCAGCGACGGCGTGTTCGATCCGACGATCGCCGCGCATCAGGTCGCCGGCGGTTTTCTGCCGCGACCGCGCTCATCGTTCGATCCGGATCCGCAGGCGCGATGGCACGACATCGACCTTCTCGATAACTCATGCGTGCGCTTGCGCCGTCCGCTCTGGATCGATCTCGGTGGGATAGCCAAAGGCTTTGCGGTCGATCGTGCCGTGCAAATCCTGATTGCCGCTGGCGCGACGCAGGCGTGCGTGAATGCCGGCGGCGACATGCGCGTTACCGGCGAACGGCCTGAACCGGTTCATGCGCGAACCCGCGGCGGTGAGCTAGCTCCGGTGATGGAAATTGCGAATGCGGCCGTCGCGACGAGCGGGCCGTCGATAACGCCGCATCTCAACGGCGTTTCGCGTGCGTCGGTGCCGCCGTCGATGACGGTGTCGGTCGTTGCGTCGCAATGCATGATCGCCGATGCGTTGACGAAAATAGTCCTGATCGATTCCGCGAAGGCCGTCGACCTACTCACCGCGTTCGACGCGCGCGCCTGTGTGCACGACGACGTCGATGGCTGGCGCGTCATCGAGCGCGCGGCGTGATCGGCAAGCGACTCGTTGCCAGGCGCCCCTCGCTGGAATTGACGCGGCGGCGAAAATTTCTCATCTACGCGATTCTTGTGTCGACGTGGTCCAGTGGCGCGCTGTGGCTGATGCTGCATTATTTCGCGCAACGACGCGGCGATTTCGGCATCGAACCGCATCCGCTCGAATTCTGGATGCTCGCCTTGCACGGCGCCTGCGCATTCGTCACATTGTGGCTTACGGGCTGGATATGGACGACGCACATCC
Organism: uncultured Rudaea sp.; assembly: GCA_964657965.1. Lineage (GTDB taxonomy): Bacteria > Pseudomonadota > Gammaproteobacteria > Xanthomonadales > Rhodanobacteraceae > Rudaea. The sequence continues at coordinate 23,668 of CAZZWP010000025.1, forward strand.
TGCCCTGGTGGCACGGCCAGCGGCGCCGCAACAGTGGCATCGTACTGATTGCCGTCGCGGACGTGCTGATAGTCAGCGGATACCTGCTGTACTACGCCAGCGGCGATGCCGTTCGCGAATGGGTCAGCCTCATCCATTGGTGCGTCGGTTTGGCCGCGGCCATTCCCATGGCCGTGCATGCGCTGCGCAGCCGACGCTACCGCGCTACGCCACGCCGCTGACGTGGTTCGGAACGAATTTCACCAACACCACTTCGCCGCCGCCGTTCAACACGACGCGTTCGGCACCCGTCTGCGCCGGCAATAGCAATGACGAGCCCGTTTCGAGCGCGCACCGTTCGCCGCCGCATTTGGCTTCCGCTTGACCGCCGACGAGATAAATCAGCCACGCCGCATCACGAAAAAAAACCATCGGACCGACCAGCGGCCGATGCAACACCTCGGCGGTGAACGCGTCGCGTTTTACGATCACATTGAAATCACGCACCGCGCCGGAAATCAGGATGCCGTCGGTTTGCCATTCGCCGGCAAAGCGCGCGAATTGCAGACGTCGTTCCAGTCGCACCGATTCGGCCGCATCGAATCGCAACTCCATGCCGATGCCTTCCAGCAAACCGATGACGCGATCGTAGCCGGGGAACGTAGAAAACGGCCCGCTGCTTTCGATCTCGGCGATGCTGACGCGCCAATCGAACGCATCGCCTTCGCCCTCGGGAAATCTCGCGAGTTCCGTCGTCCAGCCGCCACCGTTTTTCCAGCGCATGCGTCGATAGTCGGACGGATGCAACAGACGCCAGCTCATCAGGCAACGCGTCCCACGAGGGTGCTCAGTTGTGCGGTCGAGCGGGCAAGACTTTCTTCCCATGAATAACCGACGATGTCGCGTCCGGTTTTCGAATCGGTGAATTCCTCGCACTGGCCCGGCGCGAGCAGATGACGGTAATCGACGGTGATCTCCGTTCCTTCGGATAAATCCGATAACGCGAACACGAATCCGAGATGCCACAGCCCGGTCGGCTCGAATGCGTGATTGATGTAGCACTCGTCCGGCCATTCGGGTGTGACGGTATAAAAGTCCTCGAACCAGCGCACGGTGGCGTGCAGGATTTCCGCCGAATCCGGACGTTCCAGTATCTCATTCCACTTGTATACTTTTCGGATATCGTCCGGCGCCACGATCAGCTTGCCCGCGGCGACGGATTCGGCCAGAAACAGACCTTTGCCGGCGCCGGCGATCGTGGAATCGTTTACATGGTAGCGCGGTAAAATCATGCGAAAACCTTCTTGGGCGGCGCGCAGTTTATCAGGATGCGTTGCCGTCGCCGCGCGAGTACACTGGCCGGCCCGATGACATACGCACGTAGAGCATGGACTCGACAAAAACCCGCGACGCCGTTTCCGATCTGTGGGACAGCCAGATCGTTCCGCAACTCGTCGACTACATAAAAATCCCGAACAAATCGCCGATGTTCGACGCGCAGTGGGCGGAACACGGATTCATGGATCAGGCTGTCGACCTGTTTTTCAAATGGGCGCAAGCGCAGCCGATAAAAGGCATGAAGGTCGACGTCGTGCGTTTGCCGAATCGCACGCCGCTGATCTTTATCGACGTGCCGGCCAGCGACGCGGCTAAGACGAAAGACGATTGCGTCCTGTTATATGGGCATCTCGACAAACAACCGGAAATGACCGGCTGGGCTGAGCATCTCGGTCCATGGAAACCGGTGATCGAAGGCGACAAGCTGTACGGGCGCGGTGGCGCGGACGACGGTTACGCGTTATTCGGATCGCTCGCTGCTTTGCGCTCGCTGCAAGAACAAAACGCACCGCACGCGCGTTGTGTGGTGATGATCGAGGCGTGCGAAGAATCGGGCAGTTACGATCTTCCGTATTACGTCGATCATCTGGCGCAACGCATCGGCAAACCGTCGCTGGTCGTCTGTCTCGATTCGGGATGCGGAAACTACGATCAATTGTGGTTGACGACATCGCTGCGCGGACTGACCGGCGGCAATCTCACCGTGCGCGTTCTCGACGAAGGCGTTCATTCCGGCGACGCGTCGGGCATCGTCGCGTCGAGCTTTCGCATTCTTCGCCAGCTGTTGTCGCGTCTCGAAGATGAATTCAGCGGCAAGATCAAACCGCAAGAATTGTATGTCGAAATTCCGGCGCAGCGTCTCGAACAAGCCAAACGAACCGCCGAGGTTCTTGGCGTTGCCGTGTATTCCAAATTTCCATTTGTGGACGGGATGCAGCCGATCGAGAGCGATCTCACCGAATTGATCCTCAATCGCACGTGGCGTCCGGCGCTGTCGATCACCGGCATCGCGGGCATGCCGCCGCTGGATTCGGCCGGCAATGTGTTGCGTCCGTTCACGGCGGTCAAATTGTCGCTGCGCATACCGCCGACACTCGATGGCGACAAAGCAGGCAGCGTTGTGAAACTTCTGCTGGAGCGCGATCCGCCATACGGCGCGAAAGTGAGTTTCGATTTGGAGAAAGCGTCGTCGGGTTGGAACGCGCCGGCGCTGGCGCCGTGGCTTGAAGAATCCGTCGATGCGGCGTCGCGCGAATTCTTCGGCGCGCCCGTCGCGTTCAACGGCGAAGGTGGCAGTATCCCGTTCATGGGGATGCTCGGCGAAAAATTTCCCGGCGCGCAATTTCTCATCACCGGCGTGCTCGGTCCGCAGTCCAATGCGCATGGCCCGAACGAATTCCTGCACATACCTACGGGTAAACGCGTCAGCATGTGCGTCGCGCGCGTTATTTCCGATCACTATCGCGCGAGTGAGCAGGGCCTGACGACCGGCGTTGCCGCGAGCGCTACGCATACGCATCACGGCGACCACGGTTGCTGCTGAGCGATTCGATGCCCGGTGTGCGTGCGACGGTCGTGATTCGTTCCGCCGGCGACGGCGATGTCGCCGCGCTCGCCTCGCTATCGACGCAGCTCGGTTATCCCAGCGATGTGAACGCGATGCGCGAGCGCTTGAAGCGCGTGAGAGAAAAACGTATCGGACAGGTTTTCGTGGCCGTCGATGCAGCGTCGCGGGTGGTCGGATGGACGCACGTGGTCGAACGCTGCCATCTCGAAGACGAGCCGTTCGTCGAGATCGCGGGCCTCGTCGTCGATGAAACCGCGCGCGGTGCGGGCGTCGGCGCGGCGTTGCTTCGCGCAGCGGAAACGTGGACGAACGAGCGCGGTTACGATCGGCTACGCGTGCGCAGCAACATCGTTCGCGATCGCGCGCACGAATTCTACAAACGCGAAGGCTATGCGGAAAACAAGCGACAGATCGTCTTCGAAAAATCGCTCACGCGCAGCTGATCAGCGCACCGCCGGAATCCGCAATTTTCCATAACGGCACGAATTGCGCACGCGCCCGCCGCACGCTTGCGGGGCCAAACTGTCCTTGTTCAAACAGACACGCACTTCTGTCAGTTCGCTGCCTTCGTGGCATTCAACCGTGATCATGCGCTCGTCGAGTCCTGGGTTGGCCTGCGCGAATGCCGAGACGATATCGTCCGCGCCGAGCGATGGCGGATTCAGCGGCGTCTGCATCGATGCGGGAATGTTGACGCTGGCGAAAGCGCGGTCCGCCAACGCGAAATAAGCGCCGGGATCCAGGCCGGTGCAACTGCCGTGCGTTTCCCATTCGTGTTCGATGAGATGCCGGCTCGGCATGAATGCCAGCGTGCGCTCGATCGTCGCGGCATCGGGCTGCGCGTCGGTGCTGCAGTGCTGAGGCCAGCTTCCATCGCGGTTCTGCGGCCATAGTCCATGCAGTACGAAACCGAATCCCTTGTGTGCACATTGATCCGGTTCGCCAGGATGCGCTTCGCAATAGCTGGGCGACCACGACAGCGACATCAAATAATAATCGAAACGGCCGGCGTGGCCTTCGTTGTCGTCACGCTCGCGATGGCTGCGAGCACTAGCCACGGACGCGATGCATGCGGCGATCATCACCGCGAATAAAACGTTTCTCATGGGGACTCCGTCGATGCTGACGAGCGATTCTAGCGAGAAGGCAAGTGTGCCACGAAGGCTTGCTGAATGCTGAATCAGGGTGGCGGCTCACGTTATACTCAACGTTCGTTCGAGGACCGATATCACCCATGAGCCGCAACATCATTCAGCGCCTTTCGCCCATCCATGGAAACGGCGTGTTTGCCGCAAAAAATCTGGCCAAAGGCGTTCGCGTCACGCGTTATCGCGGCAAGATGTTGACGCACGCTCAGGCCAATCGCCGTTACGGAAACGATGCCGACAGCGGCCACACATTTCTGTTCACGCTGAACGAGAAATATCTGCTCGATGCGAACGAAGGCGGCAACATTGCGCGCTGGATCAATCACAGCTGCAGTCCAAACTGCCAGGCGTGGGTGATCGAACACGCGAGCAAAGATTTAAAGCTCGACAAGATCGTCATCGAGACCAAACGCGCGATCCGTAAAGGCGAAGAACTGACGTACGACTACGGCATCACGCTGGAAGAACCGCATACCGCCAAGTTGAAAAAGGTTTGGCAGTGCCGCTGCGGATCGCCGAAATGCACGGGCACCATCCTCAAACCGAAACGCAAAGCTAAATAGCGGATTGCGATGGTCGGTTCGACGCACCGGATTTCGGCGCGTCGACTTTGAACGACGGGATTACTTGACCGAGCCCTTTTCCGAACGGAAGAACGTCGACGCGGCGAACGCGAGCAGTACACCCGCGATGACGATGCCGATGTAGAACGCGTAGCTATCGGGCGCGGTGCCGCTTCCGGTTGCCGGCGTCGCCGGTTGTTGCGACGCGCGATCCGTCGCTGCGGCTTTTGTGGCATCGACTGGGCGCGATGAGCGAGGCATCGCCGCGCTGTTCTGCCGTTGCGCACCCGGCGCGCCGACGACATTATCGGCCGGCGCGGAATTGGGCACTGCTGCGGCGATGGGCGCTGAAGATTGCGTCGCTCCTGCAGCACCGGTCGGCGTCGCGGTATCGACGACGGCAACGCCGCTCGGCGCCGCGTCGCGGTTCACTTTTTTTATGTTCGACACATATTCCGGTGGCGGCGCCGCAGGAACCGGCGGCGCACTGGCGGCCTGCGCGTTTGCGCTTGCCGGATTATTCGGATCGCCCGGTTTGCCGTTCGCCGGATTCGAGGGATCGCCGGCCGTGCCCGCGGCGCCGGTTCTCGATGCCGCGGTTCCGATCGCCGCCGCCGAGGCAACCGGCGTACCGTTTGGGGTGACTTGCCCGGTTTGCGCCGCTTGATTTTCCTGCACGAAATTAGACGATTGCGATTGAACGTTCTGTGTCGCCGTCGTCGGATCGATCGTTCCCGTCGTCGTCGTCACCCCGGCGCCCGTTTGGCCAGCCCCTGCCAATGCCGAAGACGCCGCTACTGCGGCTGCGAATGCGAAAAAGTATAAAAATGCGTGTTTGTTCATGGTCGTCGAAACGTTGCGTGTCTTCATCTTAGCGGTTCACGAGCAAGAAGGGTGTGAGCGTACCGGTCGGCATTTTCGCACGGCCAGGCTCTTTGTCGCCGAAACGAAACAGAAAGTTCACCGAACTGCAAGGCGGCATTCACGGCACCGTCAATGCCGGCGTTCACGCTGCGCGCGGCTTCCGCGGCACTTCGTAACGATGGGAAAACTTTCCAGACGAGAATTCTTGGGTCTTTCAGCGGCGGCGGCGGGTGCAGCCGCCTCCACCAAACTTCCACTCGTCATGCGTTCCGCGATGGCGATGCAGCCGCGGCAGCGTTCGGCAGCGGCGATCCATCATGTCGTCGTTCTGATGCAGGAAAACCGCTCTTTTGACCACTATTTCGGGACGCTACGCGGCGTGCGCGGATTCGACGATCGCACGGCGCTGCGACGTGCCGATGGGTCGACCGTGTTCGACCAGACCGATGCCCAATCGGCGATCGTCCAACCGTTTTTGCACGGCGGCGCGCCAGCCACCATCACCGATCTCGATCATTCGTGGCAAGGCACCCACGATGCGTGGAACGAGGGTAACTACGACGCGTGGGTCCGCGCCAAAGGTGCCGCGTCGATGGCGCACCTCGACAGAGCGGCGATTCCGTATCATTTTGCACTCGCCGATGCGTTCACGATTTGCGACAACTATTTCTGCTCGGTCATGGGCGCTACGAATCCGAACCGGCTGTATTTGTGGAGCGGCACGTGCGATCCGGGCGGCGCCGCCGGCGGTCCGGCGATCGACAACGCCGCACGCGACTTTCGCTGGACCACGTATCCGGAACGGCTGCAAGCGGCAGGCGTCGACTGGAAGATCTACCAAAACGCCGACGACAATTTCGACGACAACGCGCTGGCCTGGTTTCGCACGTTCAAAAACGCGCAGCCGGGCACACAACTTTATGAACGCGGGATGGCGTCCGTGCCGAGGACCAGCGGAAATACGTGCGCCGATATCGTTGCGGCCATCGAAAACGACGTGCAGTCGGGAAATTTGCCGTTCGCATCGTGGATCGTGCCGCCGGAAGAATGCAGCGAACATCCCAGTCATTCACCCGAAAAAGGCGCTGCGTTCATCGCGCAAGTAGTGGCGGCGCTGATGTCGAATCCTGAAGTTTGGTCGTCCACCGTGCTGTTGATCAATTACGACGAAAACGATGGCTTCTTCGATCACGTACCGCCGCCGGTCGCGCCAATGGGGACGCCGGACGAATTCGTCGGCGGGAAACCGATCGGCTTAGGACCGCGCGTGCCGATGCTCGTCGTTTCGCCTTGGAGCGCGGGCGGTCATGTGTGTTCACAAGTGTTCGATCACACCTCCGTCATTCGCTTCATGGAAAACCTGGCCGGTGTTGCCGAGCCCAATATTTCGCAATGGCGGCGACGCGTCTGCGGCGATTTGATGTCGGCGTTCGATTTCTCGACGTCGGTGGCGGTGCGTGGGACGATGATTCCGCACGATGATGCGGACAAATCGGAAACCCGACCCGCACGCGCACTGCCATATCAACCTAACGCCAACGCGACGTTCGATCGCGATCGCCGCGAAGTCGCGCTCAATCTCGAGAACGATGGCTCCGAATCGGTGCATTTCGCTGTCTATTCGTCGGCTGAAAATAATCCTCGCCGCTACGATGTTGCCGCAACGGACAACACGGTCGCCGACGTTTTCCCGTTTCCCGAAAACGATCGATACGACATCGCTGTGCATGGTCCGAATGGATTTTTGCGCCGATTCGTAGGCGACGCATCGCGCGCGGATCTCGCGATTTCATGCGAGTATGTTTTCGACGGTCCACAAAACGCTCGGGTTCGCTTGATCGCAACGAACCGTGGCAGTAATTCAACCACCATCACTATCGACGCAGCGGATTCAAAGACGGCTACTATCCACGCAGCGGCGAGCGTCGCGTTCGACTGGAATGTGGAATTGTATACAAACGGCTGGTATGACCTGACCGTCTCGTGCGAAGGCGATTCAGATTTCCGATGGCGCTTTGCCGGCCACGTCGAGACCGGCAACGCGAGCGTCAGCGGATGACGAGGTAAACGCCGACATCTTCGTGATCGCTTGGCGGCGCTCGAGCAGGTCCATCAACACGTCGCACCAGGCCTGCATAATCGCCGGGTGATTGGCGTCCTCCGGATGCAGACCGACGCGGACGAGCGATGCATCGCGTGTCGCCAGCGCGGCCGCGCGTATCCATAGTCGGCTCGTTAAGCGCCGCCACGACGATCGCGACGATGCCGTGATGCACGGGGCGGAAATCGAGCTGCCGCGCAAATCGATCAGGGCGGTGTGCGTGCTGGTGTAGCGCAATGGCGTTTCCGTGAGGGCTTTCATCGTATCCGCACTCGCGAGCCAGGCCGGTGGAACGAAGCCGTTCACGTTCCAGTTCAAACGCGACATCACGTCCAGACCCCGTTGGATGCGTTGCCTTGCATCGGCGTAATCGAGCGAGGAAAACTCGCCCTCGTTGGCCGTCAGAACGCGGCGCCGAAACCATTGCCAGGGATTTTTCGGGGATGCCGCGTCATCGCGATGGCTGTATCCATGCAGTGCGATTTCGTCGCCGCGACGGATGCGTTGGTCGATCGACGCCACGAATGCCGCATCGTGTTCGATGCTGCCGAGACCGTGGAAATCCGGAACAACCAATAACGTAACGGGCGTAGCGCCGATCGCGTCGAGCATCGTCAGCAATCGCGCGCACGCCGGCCACGTCGCCGGCGCGACGTCGTGGAAGGCAATGCACAGTCGGCCCGTCATTGCGCGCGGACGATATCGGCGTCGATGAACTCCGATATTTCTTCGCGCCGCGTCAAACGAACATAACGCTCCATCTGGCGCGCGAATGTACTTTTCCACGTGTATACGTTTTCCACTTTTTCACGCGCGCATCGCCCCATACCGAGGCGGTCGCGGGCAAATAGCTGATCGATCGTCGCGGCGAACGAAACCGAATCGTTCGATTCGGCGAGCAACCCCGCGTCGTCGGTGATCAGCTCCGTCAGCGCACCGGAACGCACGCCGACGACAGGGATTCCGCAGGCCATGGCCTCGATCACGATCAAGCCGAAGGTTTCGTGCGCGCCCGCGTGGACGAGTGCGTCGGCGCTCGCCAGCAATCGTGCCAGCTTGGCGCTTTCCAGCTCGTACGGGAGCACGGTGACGTTATTACTCAGTTGCTCGCGACGTTCACCACCGATCAACAGCAAGTGATAGCGATCGCCGAGGCGCGCGAGCGATTCGATGAGCAACGGAATCTGTTTTTCGCGCGCCATGCGACCGGCGAAGACGAGCAGGCGCACGTCCTTCGCCAAGCCGAGTTCGGTGCGTAAATTCGCGTCGCGCGCGCGCGGATGAAAAATATCGCCATCGACGCCCAACGGTTGGATCACGACGTTTTTTACGCCGGATTGCGCCAATCGGCGCGCGATCGATTGACTCGGCGCCATCACGAGATCGAATCGCGCATACAAGCGGCGCAAATAAGCGTCCGTTATCCAGCCCGCCAATGGCGACACGTGGCTGGCGAGTACGCGCGCCGCGTCCGAATGCGCGAATGCGACCGCGGGAATTCCCAGATCGTTCGCCGCGGCGAGCACCGCCCAGGCCAGATGATAAGGATCCCCGGCTTCGACGATGTCCGGCGCGAGGCGGTTCAGAAATTTTCGCCAACGACTCGGACGCAACGGCAAACGATAACCGCCGGCGCCGGGTATGCGCGGGCTTTTGAATTCGAAAATTCCCTCGCCGACTTCGGCGTCGCGCTCGCCGGGCACGAGCAGGCTGTGCCGCACGCCGACGTGCTGGCTGAAATACCGATGTTTTGCCAGAAGATAGCGTTTGACGCCGCCACTGTGCGGCGCGAAAAACAGGGTGGCGTCTGCGATATGCATTCACGATCTCGTGCGATGCGCGATCACGCTGCGCGTTGGAACCAACTACGCGGGAATCGTGTGACAGGCGTATGACGACGCCGCCGACCAGCGCGGTCGCGCGCGGAATTCACCGCGCGCGTTGCGTCGTTTTGACTTAACCGCCGCCGTTGTTGTTGTCGCGCTTCTGCGGTGCCGGCCGCACGGCCGGTTGCGTTGGCCGCGGTTGCGGCCGCACAGTCGGAGACGTCGGCCGCGTCGTCGGTGGGCGTGTGGTAGGTGGACGTGTTGTCGGCGGACGCG